>JANOBY010000334.1:0-15564 GCA_031411935.1 Planctomycetales bacterium
CTTGGTGAAGGCGCCGAAGATCACCTACGGCAAGTCCAACCAGATGTATGGCTGAAAACCTCAGGCTCTGGCCGATTCTTCCCTCCTAGCGGGCACTTTCTTCATGATGCGGATTCTGCTTCCGTTGGTGGCCCTGGGCTCGGGGATGGCGCTGGCCGTCCAGGTCGGGATGAACAACATGCTGCGGTCGCGGATGGGGAATCCCCTCCTCGCCGCGCTCGTGTCGTTCGCAATCGGCCTGGTCGCCCTGTTCGGGTTCGTGGCGCTCTCTCGGCCCGTCCTGCCGGATCGTGGGAGGTTGCTCGACTCGCCGTGGTGGGCGTGGGGCGGGGGGCTTGTGGGGGCCGTTTACGTGGCCTCGGCGGCGGCCTTTGCCGCGAGGCTCGGGGCGGCCTCGTGGCTGGGACTGATCGTCACGGGGCAGATCCTGGCCTCGCTGACCATGGATCATTACGGGCTGGTCGGGTTCCCGCAGAGGCCCGTCACGCTCTGGAAGCTCGCCGGCGCGCTGATCATGCTCGCCGGTGTTACCATGGTGGTCACCGCCGAGAGCCAGTCGAAGTGACCGGAGGCGGAAGCCTTGAGCGGCTTCCGCCTCCGAGGGAAATCAACCGAACAGGCCGAGCACGGGGCTGGCCTTGACGAGCTCTCGCGGCTGGTTCAGGTGGTTCATGATCAGCGTTGCGGGGTCGATGCCCAGGGCGTGGTAGATCGTGGCGAGGACCTCGGTCGGGTGGACCGGGGTCTCGATCGGTGAAGACGCCTGGTCGTCGCTCTTGCCGTACACTCCGCCCCGCTTGATCCCCGCGCCCGCCATCACGGCGGTGTAGCAATACGGCCAGTGGTCGCGGCCGTCGGGTGCGTTGGAATTGCCGGACGTCGATACGCCCATCCTCGGCGATCGGCCGAACTCGCCGATGGCGACCACCAGGGTGTCATCCAGCATCCCGCGCTCGTCGAGGTCCGCGATCAGGGAGGATAGCGCGGAGTCGAGCTTGGGGCAGTGAAGATCTTTCAGAGGTTTGAAGTTGGCGGCGTGCGTGTCCCACGCGGTGGAGTTGGGGTCGCCGTTGGCCACGCTCGGCCAGTTGAGCTGGACGAACCGCGTGCCCGCCTCGATCAGTCGGCGAGAGAGCAGGGCCCCCTGGCCGAAGGTGTGACGGCCGTACTTGTCGCGGGTCTTGGGGTCCTCGGCGCCGAGGTCGAACGCCTTGCGGGCTCGCCCCGAGAGGATCAGGTCGAACGCCTTGGCCTGGTAGGTGTCGAGCGCGGAGTCCGCGGTGGCGTGGTCGAGCTCGGGCATGCCCTGGCTGATCGTGGCGACCAGCGATTGCCTCCGCTTGAGCCGCAACTCCGAGACCTCGGGGCGTCGCGTGAGGTCGTCGATGTTGAGCTTGCCCTCGGCCAGGGCCTGCTCCTGGAACATGTAGTACGGGTCATACGCCTTGCCCAGGAACCCCGCGTTGCCCGCCTTGCCGATCACGTTCGACTCTTGCAGGGGGCGGGGCAGCATCACGAACGGGAGCATGGCCTCGGTCGGGGGGCGGAGCTTGACCACGTTCGATCCGACGTTGGGATAGTCGTTCGGGCTAGGCGGCTCGAGCTGCCCGGAGGGGCTCACCTTGTCCGGTGTGTAGCCGGTAAGCATCTGGTACATGGCCGCGGTATGGTTGAAGAGCCCCACGGGCGTATAGCTCATCGAGCGGATCATCGTGAGCTTGTCGGTCTGCTGGGCGAGCTTGGGCATGTGCTCGCCGATGAACAGACCCGGGGTGCGCGTCTCGATCGGCTTGAAGAGGCCGCGGATGTTCTCGGGCGCGTCGGGCTTCGGGTCCCAGAGGTCGATGTGGCTCGGCCCGCCCTGGAGGAACATGAGGATCACGTTCTTGGCCTTGCCGAACCCCGGGAGGCCACGCATGGCGGCCGAGGATTTCTCCACGTCCGTCCCGCCGGCCTGGACCGACTGGAGCTTCAGAACCCCGGGCAGGGTGAGGCCCAGGAGGCTCGCGCCCCCGACCCGGAGGAACTCGCGACGACTTGGCCCGTCACACAATCTTGCCGCTGCGCCTGGGATCGAGAGCATGGGAGTCTCCGGGAGAGATCGAGCCGTTGCGGTAAGGGGGCTGGGCCTGGTCTAGCGATTGAAGAGGAAGGCCGGGCTGTTGATCAGGGCCCAGAGCAGGTCCTGGGCGCCCTCGGCCTTGCTTGAGGCCCCCGAGAGATAGTCGGTCGCCTTATGCACCTCGTCGGGTCGAGGCAACCGTGACAGGGCGGCCAGATACATCTCCTCGACGATGGTCTTGTCGTCCGGATTGCTCTTGAGCAAGAGGGCAATCCGCCCGTTCGGGTCGAGGAGCGCGTCGGCGATGGTCGGCCCGTTCACGAGGTTCAGGGCCTGCGAGAGGCTCACCTCGCTCGATCGCTCGCACTCGCAGGGCGTGTCGCGGGCGGGGCGGCCGAAGAGGTCGAGGAACGATCCCCCCACCTGGGAGTCGGGCAACTGGTTCGCGCGGAACCCTGCGGGCACGCCCGCGAAGCTGGATTTCCGTCCGGCCGCCACGTCGATCGCGTCGAAGAGCTGCTCGGCCGTCAGTCGGCGGGGCGTGGCGTGGGAGAAGTTGACCGAATCGTCGGAGTTGAACGAGTTCGTGACGATCGACGTCTGGTACGTCCGCGATCGGGCGATCGTCCTCATGAGGTGCCTGAGATCGAATCCGCTCGCCACGAAGTCCTTCTCCAGGGCGTCGAGGAGCTCGGGGTTGGACGGGGGGTTGCTCGACCGGATGTCGTCTACGGGATCGATGATCCCGCGACCCAGGTAATAGCTCCAGATGCGATTGACGACCGAGCGGGCGAAGTAAGGGTTCTCGGGCGAGGTGAGCCAGTCCGCAAGTTGTTCGCGGCGGGCGGTCGCCTTGTTGATCTGCCCCTGGTGATCGAACGGGAACGCGGGGGGCATCACCCGCCCATCTTTCGGGTGGGTGACCTCTCCGCCGTTCGTATCCCACACCACCTGCTCGTCCGCCACGCGACCGTTCTTGGCCCCGACCTGGCCCCAGAACGCGGCCATCGAGTAGTACTGGTTCTGGGTCCACCGCTCGAAGGGGTGGTCGTGGCACTTGTTGCAGGAGAAGCGAATGCCCAGGAAAAGCTGGGTGGCGTTTTCGAGGGCCACGGTGGGCTCTTTCTGGGCGCGATAGTAGTTCACGGCGGGGTTGTCGATGGACCCGCCTCGCGCCGTCATGAGCTCCCGCACCATCTTGTCGTAGGGCATGTTCGTGTCGACGGCCCGCTCGATCCAGCGGTCGAAGGCCCAGGTGGACTTGTCGCCCAGGAGCTTGCGGTTGGCCTGGAGCAGGTCGGCCCACTTGTGGGTCCAGTGCGACACGAAGCCGGGGCTGGCGATCAGCCGATCGATCGCCCGCTCTCGCTTGGCCATGGTCTCCGTCGTGTCGGCAAGGAAGGCTCGGACATCCTCGGGCGTGGGGGGGACGCCGGTGATGTCGATCGAGGCCCGGCGGAGGAACTCCTCGTCGGTGCAGAGTTCGGAGGGCAGGATCTTCCGCTTCTGGAGCTTCTTATCGACGAGGGCATCGACATAATTGGCGTTCGGCCGGGGCTTCCATTCGTAGCCCTTGCGGTCGCCCATGATCGACACGTTATCGACCCCGTACACGCCCTCGTACCGGACGAGGATCGAGGCCTCTCCGCGACGGATCGAGGTCACGAGCCCGGAGGGGGTGACGGTCGCCACGTCGGGCACGCTGCTGGAGAACACGGCGTCGGCAGTCACGTCGCGCGTCTTGCCGTCGGGGAAATGGGCGATCACGAGCATCTGCTGGGTCTGGGCCTCGGTCGCCATCTCGATGACCGGGGGGAAGACTTCAAGGCGCTGGGCGCGCGAGGTCTGCCCCACATCGCTCTGGACGCCCTGGGCAATCCAGTCTCGCATGAGTGCGTACTGCGGAGAATCCACCGGCAGGACGAAACCGCCCTCGTGGGGAACGCCGGTGGAGGGCTTCAGGAGCATGAGGCTCTGCTCGGGCGCGGAGCGATTGAAGCGGCGGCCGGCGAGGTCGTCGATGAGCTGGGCGTAATCGTATTCCGCGTCGTACCCGCGAAGGCTGAGCTTGAATCCCTTCTTACCCTTCGCCGAACCGTGGCAGGTCCCGGCGTTGCATCCCACGCGAGAGATCGCGGGCATCACGTCGCGGACGAAGCTCACGGGCACCGGGGCCGCCACGTTCGTGGCCTGGACGGGGAGGTCGATGGAGAGCCCGCCCGCCGTGACCTTCACGGTGTACTGGCCATCCTGCTTCGGGTGGAAGAAGCCAGCAAGGTCGGCCTGGAGCCCCTCGGGGGTCTCGAATTTGGCCGCCGTGGTCAGGTCGAAGGTCGAGCCGTCGGCGGCGACCCCGGTCACGAGCACCCGGCGGGCGTCCCGAGCCCCGTCTAGCGCGATGGAAGAAGGGGTCATCCGCAACGAGACCGGAGGAGTCGGATCCGCGGCGAGAGCGACGCTCGCGGGCAGGGTCAGGAGGAGCCAGGACAGACAGATCCGCATGAGAGAGCCTCGTTAAGTCCCGGTGGGGCGCGAGCAGGAGCCGAGCTTAGGGGTTCTGGGCCACGGTCGGCCCGGTGATCGGCACGGGGAGGAAGCCGGCAACTTCGCGACCGTCGGTCGTGTCGAAAATGCGGACCTTTCCGTCAAATCCGCCGGTGGCGATCCTTTTTCCATCGGGTGAGAACGTTAGGGCGAAGATCCCTCCGCGGAAGCCCTTGAGCGTGGACTTCCGGGCCCCGTCGGCGGTGTTGTACAGACGGATCTCTCCGCTGGACCCGCCCACGGCGATGGTCTGTCCGTCGTTTGCGAAGGCCAGTGCCGAGATCGGCCCCCCCGGCTGGGTCTCGAACGCTCTTAAGAGGTTGAAGTCGGTGTAATTCATGTCGCGGGCCTGGGTGCGGAAGACCTTGTAGAGGCGGGGAACCCGCTCGTCGCCTCCGATCACCACCTGATCGTCATTCGGGTTGCGTGCCAGGGCCTTGAGCTCACCATAGTTCTTCCCGATATCGTCGATGAACGACCCCGTCGCGACCTCGACCAGCTTGATCGAACCGTCGCGTCCCAGGGTGATGAGGTGCTTGCCTTCCCTGGAGAACGCCGTGGCGAACACCCAGTCGGAGTGCTGGTCCACGCGGAGGACTTCCTTCATGTCCTCGACGTTCACGATCCGCGCCGAGTTGTCGGCACAGCCGAAGGCGAATCGCTTGCCATCGGGCGTGAATGCTCCGCCGTAAAGCGTGTCGTAGCTGGTGCGAAGGGCATTCTTGAGGGTCAGGGTTTTCGTGTCCCAGAACTGGACCTCGCCGAATCGTCCGGGGGATCCGCCCACGGAGGCGAGGATCGACCCGTCGGGCGAGAACACCAGCGACTCGATGCGCTGCGACTGGCCCACCAGACGCTTCCGCAGGCCGGAGCCGTCGGGGTTGTGGATCAGGATCTCGCGATAGCCGCTGACCGCCAACATCTGACCGTCGGGCGAATAGGCCAGGGCGGTGGTCAATGGCGGGGCGGCGTAGACGGGCGGGTGATCGCTATCGATCGTGTCCTTCGTGGCGAGCGAGGTATCGTCCTTCGCCCCCTCGGCGATCCAGCGAGTGACGAGGGCGACCTCCTCCTTCGTCATGGATGGGCCGGTGGGCGGCATGAGGGGCTTGTCGCCCTGGATCTGGTCGAGGATCCCGCTCTCCTCGGCTTTCCCGGCGACGACCCCCGGCCCAGTCTCCCCTCCGCGGACGAGGCTCTCGAAGCTCGTGAGGTCGAGCTTCCCCTGCGTCTTGGCGGGCTGATGACACCCCTGACATTTCTTCTGAAGGACGGGCAGGACCTGCTTCTCGAAGCTCACGGGGGAATCAACAGCCTTGGCCGGCTCTTGACCCCTGACGGTCGGAAGAAGGAGGCAGGGGGCCACCATGGCCATCGCCAGGCGACCCCAGCGGCGAGAGGACTGGGCCATCTTGACCTCGAAGGAGAGAGGCGAGGGCGGATCCACGCGGGCGGGATGGACGAAACCCGCTTCGTCTGGTGTTCTATAGAATTGCTCGACCGATGTAGCTTGACCGAAAAGCCTTCCGGGTTCAACCAGAAAGTTAAACAATCGCGAAAGACCCTGCCGGAGGCTTGAGGTTTATGGGCCGGAAAGTTCGCGTTCCCGACGTTCAAAAGTTTGGCTACACTCCGGTCGATAGTCTATGGACCCTCGATGTCAGGGATGACGGGCGGGGGCGGAGATTGGCCTCGTCGTGGGAAGGATTCCCCGGTCTATGCGGGACTGTGGTCGCCATCTGGTCTTGGTGCTGTGTGGGCTGGCCATGTCCACGCTGTCGGGCTGCGCCACCATGCGCTGCAAGGCGTCGGATCCCTATCATCGCCCGTGCACCGAAGCGTTTGCGATGACGAAGGACGGCTGGAAGCTCGGCATCCGCCGGGTCCGGCCCACCGCGCCCGATCCCGGCAAGCTGCCCGTGGTGCTCTGCCACGGTCTTGGCCTGAATGGGACGTTCTGGACGATCACCGATTCGCACCTGCCCGAGCAACTTGCGGCGAGGGGATACGAGGTTTTCATCTGCGACCTCCGGGGTTCCGGGGCCAGCCAGAAGGTGGGCGTCCTGGGCGCGATCAATGCGGGGCTCCGCCAGACCCCGTTCCTCGAGATCGGCGAAGGCTGGTGGACCGTTGATGACCTGGTCAATTACGACGTCCCCGCCATCCTCGACTACGTGAAGGCGGAGACCGGCCGCGACCGCGTGAACTGGGTCGGTCACAGCCTGGGCGGGATGCTCATGTTCGCCTTCCTGGAGACGGCGCCCGAGTCCTGGCGGATCGCGAGCTTCGTCGGCATGGGGTCCACCGTGATCCAGAAGACGTATCCCCAGAAGGCCATGCTCAACGCCAACCGCGGCCTCCGCATGATGCTCAGCGCCATCAGCACGGGGCGAATCGCCCGCCCCATGATGTGGTATCGTCCCGAATTCCTCTCGAAGATCGACGGCTTCTACTTCACGGCCGCGAATGTGGACAAGAAGACCGTCGATCGGTTCTACGGCTACACCCTCGAAAATCCCGGCAAGGGCGCGCTCAAGCAGCTTGATCCGTACCTGGAACACGGGCATTTCGTGTCGGCCGACCGGACTTTCGACTACGCCACGAATCTGTGCCGGATCGGTGCTCCTCTTCTGCTGATCGCGGGCGAGGGGGACGTGATGTCCGACATCGCCTCCACGCAGATGACGTTCGACGGGACGAGCAGCGAGGACAAGACCCTCATGCGGTTCGGCCGCCAGGACGGACACGCCGACGACTACGGGCATTGCGACCTCGTGTGGAGCCGCTACGCATCCGTCGAGGTCTTCCCGCCGCTGCTGGACTGGATGGACCGCCGACAACCTGGCGTGACCTCGGTCTGGCCCGTGCGCCCCACTCCGCAACGGGGCGGCCGTTAGTTCTTCGGGAAGAGGTTCTCGATCGCGATCCGCGACCACGATTCGAGGCGATCCTTGTCCGCCTCCAGCTCGCTCAGGGTGACGAACCGAGCGTCGGCGAGCCCTTCCTCTCGCGCCGAGAGCTCGGGGCGTTCGAGGTCCATCACATGCACGACTCCCAGGTGCACGCTCCCCACGGGGGTCGAGTCGTCGTTGATGAGGCCCACGGTCGTCAGGGTGCCCTCGCAGGTGAGGCAGACCTCCTCGTCGAGTTCGCGTCGCAGGGCGATCTCGTAAGCCTCGAACGTGGCCCGGCCTTCGGCGTCGGCCTCGTCGACATGGCCCCCCACCCCGATCGACAGCCTGGCATGGAGCCGGGCCTCGCCCTGGGTCTTGCCCCGCGTGTAGCAGAAGACCTGGTCGCCGCTGCGAAAGATCACGTAGGGGATGATCTGCTTGAATGAGGGATCTTCCTCCATCGCGAATCGGGGGCGGAACGAAGCGGTCTCCGCCTTGAGCAACACGCTCAGGTACCGATCCGCGTCGGGGTGAAATCCTTGAAAGCGTCCGAGTCGATCGAATTCGGAGGCCGGGACGACCAGAATCTTGGTCATGTTCGGTTGCGACATGAGGGATGGCTTTCCATGGAGGGGGATTAGCGGGAAGGATCTGGAGCCAATCCGCGGGCGATCTCTGGTCGTTTGCATTTCGAGGGCATGCGTTGTAGCCCGAGTCCCGTCGCCTTATGATTGTGCTTTCGACGACGAAACCCGTAGTGGGGGCGAACCACGGTGATCGGCACGACGCTCAACGGACGATTCCGGCTCGATCGAGAGCTCGGTCGGGGCGGTATGGGCGCGGTTTACCGGGCGATCGATTCGGTGCTCGAACGGCCGGTCGCGATCAAGGTCCTCACCAATATAACCGGCGACGAGCTCTCGCGACGAATTCGCCTCGAAGCTCAGATTCTGGCCCGGCTCATGCACGAGAACGTGGTCAGGCTTTACGACTTCAGCGCCGACGGCGAAGTTTATTACTTCATCATGGAGGAGGTGAACGGGCCAAGCTTCGCGCGTCGCTTGAAGAAGATCGACCTGATCAGCCGGCTCGCCATCCTCATCCAGACCGCCCGGGCCCTGGACTATGCACATCATCAGGGCGTGATCCATCGTGACGTGAAACCGGCGAACGTCCTGCTCACGTCCACGGACCAGGCGAAGCTCTCGGACTTCGGTCTCTCGATGCTCGCCGACGGGGCGCAAGAGTCGGGGGTCGTCCGCGGGACCCCGCACTACATGAGCCCCGAACAGGCGAGGGGGCGGAAGCTCAATCACCGCACGGACCTCTACTCCCTTGGAGTCATGCTCTACGAATGTGCCGCGGGCTCTCCGCCGTTCTCGGGCCCGGTCATGTCGGTCATGTCGCAGCAGATCCACGCCGATCCCGACCCCGTACGGGAGAGGAATCCCCTGATCACCGAGGAGTTCGAG
Organism: Planctomycetales bacterium; assembly: GCA_031411935.1. Taxonomy (GTDB): domain Bacteria; phylum Planctomycetota; class Planctomycetia; order Isosphaerales; family Isosphaeraceae; genus JAQGHR01. The sequence goes on from JANOBY010000334.1 coordinate 8,973, forward strand.
GCGTTGATCCTGGGCCTCATGTCCAAGGATCCGCACGATCGGCCCGCCTCAGGGGGGGAAGTCGCGGCGAGGCTGATCGCCCTGATCGACTCGGGGAAGATCGCGACCGACGTCGCGAGCCCCACTCCGGTCGTCCCTCGGACGGGCACCCCCCTGACCCTGGACGGAGGGAATCGAACTCAATCCGAGCCGGGGAATGGTTCCATTTCTCCCCCGATGATCGCCAGCCTTGACGGCGATCTTTCCACCCGGGGAATCGACCCCACGCGAAACACCCTGGGCAAGCCCGCGGCGATCACCTCGGAGCAGGACGCCCTGGTGCAGAGAATCGTCGCGGCCGTCCACGATGAGCCGATCGCCCTGAATGCCGAGGAGCGATATCTGTCCGGCCACTATCTGGCCTATTTGCTGGGAGGTTCGCGGCGCAGGGGTTTCCTGCTTCGAAGGCCTCTCGACGGGATCAACAGCGACCGCGCCCGCCTGTTCCTGGCGATGACCGCCCTCACGCTCTCGGATGGCGAGGCCATCGATGTGGATGCCGCCGCGCGTCTCCTCGAAAGCCGCGCCGAGGTACGGACGTTGATGACTCCCGTGGTGGTCGCCAAATATCTGCTCGCCCGTTCCTCTCCTGCCAGGCGCAAACGGTTCCGGCAGGTCCGGCAGCAGTTGGCCGAGGCCAGCGAGTATGCGACCAATCATATGATGGATGAGCGGGGCATCCTGAACCCCGGGCTCATGCCGCAGGTGCTCGACGACCTCAAGAGGCTCGCGCCAAAGCGTACGGAGCTCGACGACCAGCTCGCCGATCGGTGGAATGAGCTGACCCAGATCTGGCGATCGAAGCCCGACTTCCGGACGGCCGTCCTGCGTTATGCCACGAAAACCCCCTGGAAGGACCAGGCGAGCATCAACCTCTGGCCCGAGGTCGTCTATCCGCTGATCGAGCGGGCTCAGATGCAGAGGCAGCTCAGGTCGCACAGCGAGGCCTTCTGGGATACGATCTTCGGCGCGGTGCTTCGGGTCGGCGATGCCGGCGTGAACATGGACCGGGCCATCCGCCAGCAGGTCCCGCAGAGGCTCGTCCGCGAGATCGAGCTGTCCCTTCCGAACCTCCAGAACGACGAGGTGATCGAGGCGAACCCGGACTCAGGCGAAGGATCGAACGACGCCGAGCCGAGGATCACCGGGGTCGAGGTCAGCTCGCGGAGCTTCCACGACGTGGAGGTCGATGCCCCCACAAGGAGTTTCGTCCGGCTCGCGAGGATCGAACCGTACCGCCAGACGGTCGGCGAGCTGAGGGAACTCGGCCGGGAAGCGATCGCCGCGTTGCGAGTGGGAGCGGCGGCGAACCCCACGCAAAACGTGATCGCCATAGGGCGATACCGGCTCGTGGCGGTCGCATCGGTCAGGGCTCGATCGGCGGGCCAGATCGCGATCCAGGGGATGCCCAACAAGCAGGTCGAACTCCTCGTCCCTCCCTTCATGAGCGGAGGCCCGCCCGGTAAGTTTCTCGTGGCGACCTGGCTGTACCAGAACAACAGCCTGGCCATCACCTACTATGACAACCTGAACGACCAACGATTCATGATCTGGGACGCGGGCGTGGCCCAGCAGACGAATCTTGACGACCTGGCCTCGTTCCACCACCACCTCTACACGATCGGACTCGAAGTCCCCGATCAGGTGGACCAGGCCCTGTCCAAGAGCTACCGGCCCGCGGCGGGCAAAGCCTGATCTAGAGGATCAGCATCGCGTCGCCGTAGCTGTAAAAGCGATACCCGAGGCTCACGGCGCGGGAATAGGCCTCTCGCATGAGATCATGGCCGGCGAAGGCCGAAACGAGGACGAGCAGGCTGCTCTTCGGAAGGTGGAAGTTGGTGACGAGGGCATCCACGCCTCGGAAGGTGTGGCCGGGCTTGAGGTAGAGGGCGGTCTCCCCGCGAAAGGGGCGGATTTCTCCTTCTTGAGCCGCGGTCTCGAGCGTGCGGGTCGAGGTCGTCCCGACCGCGACCAACCGCCCACCCCGGGACCGGATCTCGTTCAGACGATCCGCCGCATGTCCTGATAATTCCGCCCATTCGGCATGCAGGACGTGGTCCTCGATGCTGGAGACCTCGATGGGCCGGAAGGTGCCAATCCCCACGTGCAGGGTGATATCCACAGTGCTGATCCCGCGTTCCGAGAGCGTTCCGAGCAATCCGGTCGTGAAGTGGAGGCCGGCGGTCGGGGCCGCCACTGCGCCCGCCTCGCTAGCAAAAACGGTCTGATAGGTCTGCCGATCCGCCGGCGCTTCGGTCCCTTTCCTGATGTAGGGTGGCAGGGGGACATGGCCATGCTTCTGGAGCAGGGTCTCGAAGTCGTCCGGGGATTCGGGACGCACGATCCATCGGCCCGCGTCTCCCGGTTCCATCAGGATAAGGGAGAGTCCGCCTTCAACGAGGATCGCCTCCCCAGGCTGCGGCTTGCCCCGGGTTCTGGCCAGGATCTCCCACAGCCCCCCGTCCTTCGCACGGAGAAAGAGCCCTTCCCACCGTCCCCCGGTCAGGACCCGATGCCCGAGCAGCCTCGCGGGGATGACCTTCGTGTTGTTCCGCACGAGGACATCGCCGGGTCGGAGGAGGTCGCCAAGGTCCGCGAACCGATGATGCTCGATGGTGCCGGTTTCGCGGCGGATCACCATGAGGCGGGACTGGTCGCGAGGCTCGACCGGGAACTGCGCGATGAGGTTCTCGGGCAGGTGGAAATCAAACTCCGACGTGTCCAACGGCTTCCTCTCGGGAACGGATCGGGGGAAGATGGGACGGCACTCAGGCGACAGATAGCTTCCCCGATCCCCCATCCCACGTGCAATCCATCACCTCACGTCTCGAGCGAGCCTCGCCCCGGCCGTGGCCCGACGCCCCGGTCCGACTGACCTTTGTGATCACCGACCTGGACGTGGGAGGGGCAGAGAAGGCGCTCACGACCCTGGTTCAGCGACTCGACCGGACGCGCTGGCACCCCTCGGTCCTTTGTATGGACGGCGAGGGACGTCTTGCCGGCATGCTCAGGGACTCGGACATCGAGGTCCATTGCCTGGGCGTGGACCGTCGCAGGCCCGTGCAAGCGGTGATGAGGCTCTCCAGCGAGATCTCACGCCTCCGACCCGCCCTGATCCAGAGTTTCCTCTTCCACGCCAACCTGGCGACCAAACTGGCCGCTCCGTGGAGGGGCAGGCCCTGGATTGTCGGGGGGATCCGGGTGAGCGAGCGCGAAAAACGCTGGCATTTGACCCTGGACCGCTGGACGCAAGGACTTTCCGCGGGATCGGTCTGCGTGTCTCGCGACGTGATGGATTTCACGAGCAGGGAAGGGGGGATCTCGGCCGAACGTCTCGTTATGATCCCGAACGGCGTGGATGTGCCGTCAAGAGGTGAGGCCCTGGCCGATTCGGAAGGGCTGGGCCTCCCAGTAGGGCCGCGCATCCTCCTGTTTGTCGGACGCATTGCTCCCCAGAAGGGGGTGGGAAATCTCATCGAGGCCTTCAAACGGGTTGCAGGAAAGTACCAGGACTGGAAGCTCGTGATCGTTGGGGACGGTCCTCTGCGGACTGACCTGGAGGCGGCCTCGCGGGTGGAACCCCTCCTGCAAGGACGGGTGATCTGGCTGGGCTGGCGAGGGGATGCACGCGACCTCATGAGTGGTGCGGACATGCTCGTCCTGCCCTCGCTCTGGGAAGGGATGCCGAACGTGGTCCTTGAGGCCATGGCCAGTTCGCTTCCCGTTCTGTCCACCCCGGTGGAGGGGGTTCGCGACCTGATCGTGCCCGATGGCCCCGAGGCGACCGGATGGATCGCGCGGGGGTTCGAGGTCGATCCGCTGGCCTCAGCCCTGGATCGGGCGTTGGGGGATTGCGATCGATTTGAGAGCCTTGGTCGACGCGGCAGGCGACGAGTCGAGACGCACTTTGGTTGGGCCCGCGTCGTCCGCGACTACGAACGCTTATGGGCCGGTCTGCTCGGGTTAGAGCGAGCCGAAACGGAGGAAGACCGAGTTCTTGCCGGGCCGCCCGGGGATGGCCGCCCTTGACAGAATGGCCCTTGCCGATAGAGTCCTTCAGGGATCGGTCCTCTGTCGGCCGTTTCTCGCCGGTCTCCTCACCTCGACCCCGGGACTGACGTGCCACCCGAAGACCCGCTACCGACCGCCGTGCATCGGCCCGTTCTGCTCGACGAGGTCGTCACCGGGTTGGAGCTGAGGCCGGGGTCCGTCGTGGTGGACGGGACGGTCGGGGCAGGCGGACATGCCCGGGCGATCGCCGAACGGGTGGGGCCCACGGGCCGGGTGATCGGTCTGGACCGCGATCCCGAGATGCTGGAACTGGCCGAGCGTGCGACGGAAGGGCTTCCCGTGACGCTCGTCCAGCGTTCCTACAGCGACATTCTCTCGGTTCTAGACAATCTGGACATCGATTACGTTGATGGAATCCTGCTCGACCTCGGTTTGTCCTCGGACCAGCTCGCCTGGCAGCACCGGGGGTTCAGCTTCAGCGCCGACGGTCCGCTGGACATGCGCTACAGCCCGAAGACGAAGGAGTCGGCCGAGGACCTGATCAATTCGCTGGGCGAGGCCGAGTTGGCCGACATTTTTTATCAATTCGGCGAGGAACGCCACAGCCGCCGGGTCGCGCGGCGGATCGTCGAGGCCCGCCGGGTGGAACCGATCACGACCACGGCGCGACTGGCCGACATCGTCCGCAAGAGCATCCCCGGCAAATGGGGACCGATTGACCCCGCGACCCGAGTTTTTCAGGCCCTGCGGATCGCCGTGAACGATGAGCTGGCTCATCTGGACTTCACCCTGCTGAACCTGCCCGAGGCCCTGAGGGACGGCGGCCGCCTGGCGATCATCAGTTTCCACTCGCTGGAAGACCGACGGGTCAAACACGCTTTTCGAGACATGGACCAGTTCCAGGCGATCACCCGCAAGCCTATCACCGCGACGGCCGAGGAATGTCAGATTAACCCCCGCGCACGAAGCGCGAAACTAAGGGTGGCCGAGCGATGCACGAGAACAACGAACACGGTGAACACCCGCGCGTAGAGTCGCACGCCCCGCAGCAGGAGGGCGACCCGACGCACGACGCGGCCTTCCCCGGGACGGAATCCCTTGAGGCCGCGCCCGAGCCCGAGGGGCCATCCGCCCCGAAGGATCGCAAGGCCTCGTGGCTCGAAAAGCGGAAGCTCCGTCACAAGCCGTCGGTCGCGGGCACCGGCGTGAGCGGGAGTGCGGGCCTTCCCTGGGACCTACGACTGAAGATCGCGGTCGTGGCGTCGTTCGTGATCCTGGTCTCCGCGCTGATCGCCAATCGAACCTGGGGTAAGAAGTCCCCCAAGACGCTTCCCGTGGCCAGCCTGTCGACCGGAGCGGCGAAGTCTTCCGAGGCCAAGGCGGCCAAGATCGACAAGGACAACGCCGCGGAAGGGCCCGAAGTCGGCGGGGAGAGACCCCAGTTACCCCCGGTCACCGCGGACGTTGAGAAGACGGCGGTCACGATTGCCGAGAACACGCCACCGACGAGCCCTCCGGTGCCGACTTCGGATCCGGGAACGATCGACCTTCCGCCGGCTTCGGCCCCCCCCTCGGTCGAGGCGACAAAGGATTTGCCGATCTCCGCCGTCGGCGAGCCCCCGGCGGAGACCGGAGGATCGCCTCCCCTGTCGCCGCCGCCCGACCTGGCCATCCTCCCTCCTCCCGATCCAATCCCCACACCGCGAGCCGAATCCCCCGCAGTGATCGGGGGAGAGCCTCCCCACCCCGCGCCCGCTGCGGCACCGGCAGGGGACCCCTTCGCGCCACCGTCGATCGCTCCTTCGTCCGACATCCCGCCGACGATCGAGCCCCCGAAGGAACCGAACCCGGCCCCAGCTCTCCCCATTCCGTCCGCACCCGCCGAGCCCGCCGCGACTCCTCCGGCCCAGGCCGAACCTGCGCCGGGATCCGTCGCCGGGTCGCTCAATCTGACCACCCCGCCCCCCGCCGAGGCGATCGAGCCGGCTGCGGCCCCGGCCGCTCCCGCGTCGATCGGCCCCGCCCCCGCCCCCACCTTCTCGATCCCGAACGCCGGCGTGAAGTCGGCCGCCGTGGTCATGGCGGCCGCGAGGAGCGATGCGGTGGTGGCCGAGAGCGATCCGAAGCCCTCGGCCGAGCTCAAGGTCAGCAACGGCGAGTTCGAGCCCATCTCCCACGTGGTCCGCAAGGGGGAGAATTTCTGGACGATCGCCCGCTATCACTACGGAGCTGGCCGGTTCTACAAGGCCCTCTGGGACGCGAACCGCGATCAGGTGCCAAGCCCCGAAGATCTTTACGTGGGCACGGCACTGCGGATACCGCCCGTCGAATCGCTGAATCGCGCCCTGATCGAGCCCGCCCCCAAGGCGCGTGAAACGGCCCGATCCGGGGGCTCGACCGGATCCGGCAAGGCGTCCCAGGATACGCGCACTCGACGGGCTTCCACCCCCGTGGAGGAGGAAGGGCTCATCATGCTCCCGTCCGCCGATCCCCGGAACGGGACCACAGACGAGATCAAGCCGCCGCCTCGCTCGTCGAAGGT
>JANOBY010000335.1:0-5967 GCA_031411935.1 Planctomycetales bacterium
GGTTCGCGGTGGAGTTCGCCCAGGGTGGCGAGGCCCGCGGCCATGGCCAGCGGGTTGCCCGAGAGCGTCCCCGCCTGGTAGATCGGCCCGGCGGGCGAGATGAAGTCCATGACCTTCGAGCCGGCCCCATAAGCGGCGGCCGGGAGCCCCCCGCCGATGATCTTGCCCAGGCAGGTCACGTCGGGCGTGATGCCGAAGAGCTTCTGGGCGCCTCCATACGAGAGCCGGAACCCGGTCATGACCTCGTCGAAGAAGAGCAGGGCGCCGTCCTTCTGCGTGACCTCGCGGAGGTGCTCCAGATATCCGGGCTTCGGCGGGACGAGCCCCATGTTGCCCGCCACGGGTTCGAGCAGGACGGCCGCGACCTGCCCGGGAAACGCCTTGAGCACGGATTCCACCGCTTTTGCATCATTGAACGGGACGAGGATCGTGTCGGACACCGCGCCCGGCGTCACGCCCGGGCTGTTGGGGTGCCCCAGCGTGGTCGCGGCCGATCCGGCCTGAACGAGCAGGGCATCGACATGGCCGTGATAGTGGCCGGTCATCTTGATGATCTTGGGGCGATTGGTGACCCCGCGGGCGAGCCTCACGGCCGACATGGCGGCCTCGGTGCCCGACGACACGAACCGGACCTTCTCGATCGAAGGCACGGCCCCGATCACGCACTCGGCGATCTCGCTCTCGCGTTCCGTGGGGGCTCCGAAGCTCGTGCCCGTCTCCAAAGCATTGGCGATGGCGGCCTTCACCTTCGGGTGGCCATGCCCGAGGATCATCGGGCCCCACGACCCGATGAAGTCGATGTATTGATGCCCGTCGATGTCGTAGAGATATTGCCCCTGGGCGCGGGCCATGAACGGGGGCTCACCGCCCACCGCGCCGAAGGCCCGCGCGGGGCTGTTCACTCCGCCGGGGATCGAGCGATTGGCGCGGACGAAGGCCTCGTGGCTCTTGGGCAGGACGTACGAGGGGATGGAGAGGCGCGGCATCGGCGTGTTCATGGGAAACCCGTCTCAGCGAGGGCGGAATCAAGTCAGTTCATGTGAGCGGAGCGAAACAGCAAGACCATGAGGCCCGACACCGGCAGCGAGATGAGCAGCCCGCCCGCGAAGAGCAACCGGGAGGAACCCGGAGCGACCAGCCCCATCCTGTGGAGATATCCGTCTGCGACCGGCCCCGCGCAGAAGCAGACGTTGGCCAGCACCGCCTCCGCGATCAGGAAGGCGCAGAAACCGGCGTCGAACACGAGGTCTCGACGCATGAGGAGCACGAGCAAGCCGACCCAGACCACAAGGATGGCATTGTAGGCCCACCGGCGACGCTCCCAGGCCCAGAGGAGCGGGAGGTCGGCGTTCAGAGGCGAGCCCTTCTCCGAGGGCGGGTCGAGGCCGGGTTCCATCATCCCTCCACTTCGCTCCCGCCGAGCCACCGGGCCACGTCCAGAGCATGATAGGTGAGGATCATGTCGGCCCCCGCGCGTTTGAAGCCGAGCATGGTCTCCATCACGACCCGTTTCTCGTCGATCCAGCCCCGTTCGGCGGCGGCCTTGACCATGGCGTACTCCCCCGAGACGTTGTAGACGGCCGTGGGGACCCCGAACCGGTCCTTCACGGTGCGGATCACGTCCATGTAGGCCAGGCCGGGCTTGATCATGACCATGTCGGCCCCCTCGGCGAGGTCGATCTCGACTTCCTTGAGCGCCTCGCGGCCGTTGGCCGGGTCCATCTGATAGGTGCGACGGTCGCCGAAGGTGGGCGTGCTCTCGGCGGCGTCGCGAAACGGGCCGTAGTAGGCGCTCGCGAACTTGGCGGCGTAGGAGAGGATCGGGATGTGGGCGAAGCCGGCGCCGTCGAGCCCCGTGCGGATCGCCCGCACCATGCCGTCCATCATGCCCGAGGGGGCCACGATGTCCGCGCCGGCCTTGGCGTGGCTCACGGCCTGCTCGGCGAGCAGGGGCAGGGTGGCGTCGTTGTCCACGTCAACGCGGCCGCCGACCGTGTGCAGGGGGCCGCAGTGGCCGTGGTCGGTGTACTCGCAGAAGCACACGTCGGTCATCACGAGCAAGTGGGGGGCTCGCCTCTTGATGAGCCGCGTGGCCTCCTGCACGATCCCGAACTCGTGGGTCGCGCCCGATCCGTGGTGGTCCTTCTCGGCCGGGATCCCGAAGAGCAGGACGGTCGGGACCTTCGCGGCGACCACCTCGTCGATCGCCTCGCCCAGCCGGTCCAGCGAGAGCTGATACTGGCCCGGCATCGAGGCGATTTCTCGCCGCAGGTTCGATCCGTGGTACACGAACAGGGGGTAAACCAGGTCATTCACCGAGACCGCGTTCTCCCGCACCATGTCGCGCAGGGCGGGGTGCTGGCGGAGGCGTCGCGGCCGGTTCGTGGGGTGATGGCTCATGGGAGTCCGGGGCGAGGAGGGAGAGGTGGAATCGAAGCCCGGGGCCTAACCCGCGAGCGTCCCGCAGGCGGCCTGGATGTCGGCCCCGCCCGAGTATCGGCGCACGATGGGCTGGCCGAGGTGGTGCGTGAGCCGGTCGCGGAAGAATTGCAGCTCGGCCTCGTCCGGAGGGCGGTGCTGGCCGGTCGGGTCCGTGACCTCGATCAGGTCGAACCTTACGGGCGTGGAGCCCACGAGCTCGCCGATCGCGCGGGCGTCTTCCTCGAAGCAGTTCACGCCGCCGATGCACACGTAGGAGAGCATCACGCGTTCCTTGCGGGCCTCGGCATGGCGACGGGCGGCGTCCATGACCTTCGCGACGGGCGTCCTGGCGGCGATGGGCACGAGCAGGGCGCGTTTCTCGTCGATCGCGGCCCCGAGGCTGATCGAGAGCCGGAACTTGCGGTTCTCGGCGGTGAATCGGTCGATCTCGGGCACGAGCCCCACGGTGCTGATCGTGATCGCCTTGGCCGAGAGGGCGCCTCCGAACGAGCACCGCATGAGCTCGCCGGCGGCCATCACGCGGTCGTAGTTCAGGAAGGGCTCGCCCATGCCCATGAAGACCGTCCCGGTCACGCGCCGGCCCTGCGACCAGGCGATCTGCCGGGCCTGCATCCACTGGTCGATGATCTCCCAGGTGGCCAGATTTCTCCGCGAAGTCATCCGCGCCGTGGCACAGAAGACGCATCCCATGGCACATCCGACCTGCGAGGACAGGCACACGCTCACCGCGCCGGTCTTGTGAAGCGGAATCAGGACGGTCTCGACGGGCAGGCCATCATGCAGGCGGAAGAGGAGCTTCTGGAAACCATCACGCTCGGAAACGACGCTCTTCTCCAGGTGGAGCCGGGGCAGGGGGCGGAAGTGATCGCTGAGCCGGCGCGGGACCTGATAGTCGCTTCCCCAAACCGCGGGATCGTGCACGCCTCGCGTGAGCAGGGCCGAAAGCATGCGCCGGACCGCGATCTCGGCGAACCCCAGCCCGCGAGCCCAGGACATGAGGGCTTCGGGAGGCTGGTCCCGCGGATCGATCCCGCCTGAGACATCCATTGCGTTCGCCCGCCCCGCGTTCCCATGCAATCTTGCCCGATGACGACCGAATACCATCATAACAGTGAACGGAGTTCCCGGGCGAGGTGTCACTCGCCCTTGACCCCCGTCCGCGCATCGGAAAAATTCTGCTCGACTGGGCCAGGATGTTCCGATTTTTTTGGGCAGAACAGGGAACTTTTCTCTGGCATGGTCCGTACCACAGAGAGACCCTGAGGGGCGGGCTCGCCCGAACCTCGCTCGTTTCGCGTATCCGCACGTTCGTGGGCAGGAGATGAATTCCGATGAGACGTAACGCAGTCGCATGGGCGGCTCTGGTCGTTTCGACGATCGCTCTGGCCGGTTCCCGGGCTTCGCTCAAGCCCGCGACGGCCGTCCCGGAAATCCCCGCCGAGGGGCAGAAGGCCGCTCGCGCCCTGTCCGAGGCGTTCGAGGCCGTGGCCGACTTCGTCCGGCCGTCGGTCGTCCAGATCTCGGTGCAGAAGAAGGCCGGAGCCGGCGCGGCCATGGGCCGCCGAGGCGCCCCCGGTCGCGGCCAAGTCCCCGAGGGCATGGATCCGAAGGAGTTCGAGGAGCACGTGAAGCGCTTCTTCGGGCCGGACTTCAAGTTCGAGAAGAACCAGTTCGGCGGAGTGGCCCAGGGCACGGGCTCGGGGTTCGTCTATGACGACAACGGCCACATCCTGACGAACAACCACGTGGTCTCGGGCGCGGACAAGATCATGGTCACGTTCCATGACGGAGAGAGGGCCGAGGCCAAGGTCGTGGGCACCGACCCCGACGCCGACGTGGCCGTGATCAAGATCGAGAACCTGTCGTACCGCCCCCTGCCCAAGGGCCATAGCGACAAGCTCCGCGTGGGCGAATGGGTCATGGCCGTGGGATCGCCCTTCGGCCTTGAGCAGACGGTGACCGCGGGCATCATCTCGGCCACCGAGCGTGGGTCGGTCGGCATCAACAACTTCGAGTCGTTCCTTCAGACCGACGCCGCGATCAACCCGGGCAACTCGGGCGGGCCGCTCGTGGACATGAACGGGCGGGTGGTCGGCATCAACTCGGCGATCGCCACCGCCAGCCAGTCCAACTCGGGCGTGGGCTTCGCCATCCCCATGGACATGGCCGAGGTCCTGGCCGACAAGCTGATCAAGGACGGCAAGGTGAGCCGGGCCCGGGTCGGGTTCCAGCTCAAGCAGGATCCGCTCACGCCCAGCGTGGCCAAGAAGCTCGGACTCGACCCCAAGACCCACGGCGTGATCGTCGAGCAGGTCCTGGAGAACAGCCCCGGCGACAAGGCGGGCATCGTCAGCGGCGACGTGATCGTCGAGTTCAACGGCCACGGCGTGGATTCGGTCTCCGAGTTCCGCAACCTGGTCTCGGCCTCCGACGCGGGCAAGTCTTACACCATCAAGTACTTCCGCGGCGGCAAGGAGCTCCAGGCCCAGGTCACGCCCGCCCTCCAGGAAGAAGTCATGTTCGCCCAGGAGCGCGAGATCCAGAAGTCCCGCGCGGCGGGCGTGAAGCTCGACGCCTTCGGCCTGGTCGTGCAGAAGGTCCCGCCCGCCATGCTCGGCACCCTGGGCTATCCCAAGGGGACCGAGGGCCTGGTCGTGATCAACGTGAAGCCCGACAGCCCCGCCGCCAACGCCGGCCTGGAAGAGGGCGACGTGGTGACCAAGGTCGTCAAGGACAAGAAGATCCAGGACGTGACCGGCGCCGACGACCTCGTGGCGGCGGCCGAGGGCAGCGACGAGCTTTCCCTCTTCGTCAAGGACGTCCGCAACCCCGAGGAAGAAGCCAAGGCCGTGACCCTGAGCAAGAAGCCCGCCTCCGACAAGGAGAAGGACAGGGGCTCGGACGACGGCAAGAAGATCGAGTAAGCCCCCTCGGGCGAATCGATAAACCCGCAGCAAAGCGAGCGGCCCGGGGAAAGTCCCCGGGCCGTTTGCGTTGGATCGCACGCGATCATCCCGGTTCACCCCGGAGGCGCCAAGTCCGGGCGACGGCGACGGAGACGCGCGGGCGACTCTCGCCCCAGGCCGCCGTGATTGCGACGATAATCCTGGAGAAGCTCCCCGATTCTCAACCCCAGAGAGGGCAATGATACCCCTCTCAAAACACTGGTACCGCGAAAAGGCCTTCCGGAGTGAAGCCTTGATATGGATCAGACCCCGGCCCTACGGGATGGCTGGCCTCTGATTCCGCAGGAACAGGACCGGCCTCGGGCAGGTCTCGAGGATCTCCCGGTATCCAGGTTCGTTTCATAATCGAGCCGAATCGCTGATCTCGGTTCTTCGGCGGTCACCACCAGCCGAGTTGGACCTCGCGTGAGGCTGCCGGCGGGAGGAGGCGAAGCTCCCCGTGGAAGGGGCCTGGTGTCCCCTCGATCGGCACCTTCAGCGTGTAGGCGAGGCGGGACAGTTCGGCCTCCGTCAGCCCCAGGCCGCCGATCAACTCCCCCCACGCCTCGCGGTAGCAGGC
>JANOBY010000336.1:0-9243 GCA_031411935.1 Planctomycetales bacterium
GGCGACGAGCTGATCCTCTTCTTCGCCCATCCGGGGGCCTCACAGGTGAAGTATCCCATGACGCTCGGCCAGGCCCGCGACCTCAGGGCAGCCAGCCTCACCGCCCGGGTCCGGTTCCGGGGCGTCGGGCACGCGATCCCCCTGAACTTCCCCCCGGCGCGGTCCCTCCTGGTGAGGATCACCCGAGACCAGGCGCAGGTCGTCCCCGCGGGGTAGGGGATCCCGCCGACGGCCCGCGAGACTTCGCGACCGGGGATGGTGTCGGATACGATCGTGGAGATCGTTTGCATGATCGCGATCCCCCCCGCGTTCGCCCTCGGGTCCTGACCCGGAGGTCGGCCGGGTACCGTTTCCGGGGTCTCGTGCTGTTGATGGGACGGCTCGTCTCGGCGGATCCGGCCCAGGCCCGGGGGCGAGGGCGATCCGGCCCGGCCATGATCCTTCATGGTCCCGTGGTCAACCCGACCAGCACGCCCGAGTGGCGGCCGGCCCGGGCCCTGCAAAGGCGGAAGGCAGGCCTTCGAGACGTGGGCGAAGGACCGGACGGACAAGGGCCAGCCTGTCAGCGGATGCTCGACCAGGAGGCCCGGATCAAGGCCGCCCCCCGCGAAATCGAGGTGTCCGGGCTGCCGGGCCGGGCCCTCCCTTGACTCACTTGCCCTTGGCCTTGGCCGCAGCCTTCTTGGTGGCGACCTCCATCTCGTTGAGCTCGAAGGTCGTCCCCCCGTCGATGAACCACTTGTTCTTGAACTTGACCCAGGCGAGCTTGAGGTTGTACGAACCCGTGCCGGTGGTGGGGATCAGGCTCACCTCGACCTCCCGGTGCTCCTCGTCGGAGGCCACCGGCTCGCCCGCGGCGAAGACCACCTTCTCGGACGTGGGCTGGCCGTCGGCGATCATGGGCCGGACCATCTCCACCGCGCGCAGGAGGGTGTCCTCGGTGCCGGCGGCGGTCAGATTCTTGAGCGTGGCCGTGTCGTTGTCCAGGACCGCCACGGTGGCGTCGTGGATCTGCCGGCCCAGCGACTGCTCGACCGACAGCGGGGCCCCGCCGAACCATCCGCTCAGGGTCCAGAGCACATAGCCGCTGAGCAAAACCGCCGCGGTCATCCAGATCGGCTTGGGCGTGTGCGAGAGCTTCTCGGCCACGATCCCGATCGGGTCCAGCGGCTCATTCTTGTCGCGTCCGGCCTCCTTGGCCGACTTGCTCCCCTTCGGGGGCGGGGGCTCGCCCAGGACCGGCTTGCCCGTGGCGTCCAGGTGGAAGACCGCGTCGCACTTCTTGCAATGCATGCGGGTGTTGAGCCGGTCCAGGGGGACGTTGCCCCTTCGTCCGCAGCTCGGACACGACATCGGGATCATTCATGAGGCTCCCATGGGCCTCTCCCCGGCGTTGCGATGACTCGCCGTGTGCGGGGAGGGGCAGATCGACATGGCCGGCTCGAAGGACCCAAACCCCTGGTCCTTCGTACGATCGGCACCATCTATTGTGGCACGAATGGCCGGAGAGTTCGAGACCGTCTTCGCGAATCTCCGCGCCCTAGAGTATTCTTGGGGTCGGAACCCGGGCCCGTCGATTTCTGGAATTCTAGGACAGAACCCCGACCCATGCGCGCATTGATCACCGGAGCTTCCGGATTCGTCGGCGGACACCTGATCGAGCACCTCCACGCCCGGGGCGACAGCCTCGTGGGGCTCTCGGCCTCGGGCCGCTGGCCGCACGCCCTGGCGCACCTGGACCGCATGGCCCGGATCGAGGCGTTCGACCTGGCCTCCGGCGACGAACTCGCCCTGGCCGACCTGCTCGCCCGCAAGCAGCCCGAGGTCATCTACCACCTCGCCGCCCAGGCCAACCCCCAGGCCTCGGTGGCCGACCCCCGAGGCACCTGGGCCCTGAACCTGGGCGGGACCCTGAACCTGCTCGAGGCCGTGAAGAGCGCCAGGCTCCCGGCCCGCGTGGTCATCGTGGGCTCGGGCGTGTGCTACGGCAACCCCCCCGAGGAGTTCCAGCCCGTCTCCGAGACCTGCCCCCTGCGCCCGAACAACCCCTACTCCGCCAGCAAGGCCGCCGCCGACCTGCTGGGCATCCAGCATTATCTCGCCCACGGGACCGACGTGGTCATGGCCCGCCCGTTCAACCACGCCGGCCCCCGCCAGTCCCCCACCTACGTCCTGGGGGGGCTCGCCCGCCAGGTCGCCGAGGTCGAGAAGGGGCTCAAGGCCCGCGTGGAGGTCGGCAACCTGGACATCGTCCGCGACTTCACCGACGTCCGCGACGTGGTCCAGGGCTATCGCCTGCTGGCCGAAAAAGGCCAACCCGGCGAGATCTACAACCTCGGGACCGGCCGAGGGACCCGCCTCTCCGACGCGCTGGACTTCCTCCAGTCCCGGGCCGGAAAGCCCGTCGAAGTCTACGTGGACCCCGCCCGCGTGAGGCCCGTGGACCAGCCCAAACTCGTCGCCGACCCGTCCAAGCTCAAGAAAGCCGTCGGCTGGGAGCCCCAGTTCACCATCGAGCAGACCCTGCAAGACATGCTCGACGAGTGGCGCGCCGCACCCGTTTCGACCAGGCCCTGAGCCCCGGCAAGCGGGACCGAAGCCGGGGGCACGGCCCGTTCGAATCCGCCGGCGCCGACCGAGATCCCCCTCGTCGGGATCGCGCCGGACTTTGCCCCTCGTGGGGTCGGCCGGTGGCTTCGTTTCGGAAACATCCCGCCTCGCACGCGGGGGCGGGTTTTCCCCCGCCAAGACTTCGGGCGTGGGGCCGAAAATCGGCTCCATCTGGTTCTCCGAGAACAGGTTGAGGCGAACGAGGTTTGTCGCGTCGGGCCTCCTCCGGGGGCGTTGCGAGGTCCCGAATCGCGGGCGGAAAAACGCGTGCGGACGCGTCTGGACGCGTTTTTGCGGCGCCTTTCCGCGGCAAAACGACCCCCGGATTGCGGCGGGTTGGGGCTCGGGATGGTCCCGCCCGGCCCCATCCATCCACCGCCGACCGAAGACCTCCACCACGACGCGCGACCCGCCCGCGTCCCAATCCGCAAGCCCTCGCTGCGCGATCCCCCAACGCGTCCCGTGGACCACCCTCACCGCGAGGGATTCCCAGCGAGTCTCTCCCGGCTCTCCCGTTCGGCCGATCCATGCATGATCGACTGCATGGTGACGCGGCACCGCTTCCTCCGCGACGGATCCCGGTCCGGTGCTCTTGCAGGTCGTGTGGCGGTTCGGGTCAAGGTTGGCGGGGCGGATCATGGCAAGTTCGCGTTGGGATGGCCGGGCTCCCCGTTGCCTGAGTATCGCAACCCAGCAGCCGCAACTTCCGCAATTCGAGCCAGGGTGCCCGCGACCGAAGGGACTCGCGCAAGGACGCACAGGGTCTCGCCGGGTGCCACGGGGCGTGCCCCACCCGAGGCACCCGGCGCGCGGATCATGCCATCCCGGGCGACGAAGCAACCTCTCCGATCAAGACTTGAACGATTCACTAGATCTAGGGGGTTGAGTCGGACGCGAGTCCTCGCTTACAGTCCTCCGCGGTGCGGCCGGGCTGCTCGCTTTCGGGGATACGCCCCTAGCGTGAGGGTCCGGGCCAGCCGTGAGGAGGCGGCGGTCCCTGGGTCGCGACCCACGGCGGTCACAGTCTCTTAATAAGCCAGGAAACGAGCGGGAAGGCCATGCTGCCGCCGCTCAAGCTTGCTTCATGCGGGAAGGAACGGCCGCTCGGGCAAGAATTTTAAAAGGGACCGGCGGACCGATCCGCCGGGGACTCACGGAATCGTGCCTGAGCCCAGGGCCCACCACGAGCCTGGATGACGACGGCGTCATCCCCGTCAGGAAGAAGAAGACGTTCGTCTGATTCTCTATTCTAACTTGTGAGGATGCATCCATGCGACGATTAAGCATCGCCTTGAGCCTGTTCACCGCGCTGGGGTTCGGGGCGAGCGCCCGCGCCGATCTGGTCTTCACGACCGACAGCGTGGCCACGCAGACGATCTCCTCGCCCCTGTTCGGGCCCAACCCCTTCCAGATCACGGCTTACGGCCGGCAGGTCTTCACGCTCGACCTCGTCAACGGTCTGGCGAACGTGACCTCGGATTTCCAGGGCACGGACCTGATCAATCCGCTCGTCCCGGGCGGATTCCTCGACTACGACCTGTACAACACGCCCGCCAGCACCACGGGCACCATCACGCTCGACGGGAACGGCAAGTACGACATCACGCTCACGCTCCTCTTCGAGCTCATGATCACGTCCCCCGGCGAGTTGTTCGGACAGACCTTCGAGACCCAGTCCCTGGCCACCTTCAGCGCGCTCGACGTCGCAAGCCTCCCGTTCCCCGCCGGCACGGTCTTCTCCGATCCGGGCGCGAACGACGCCGTCGCGATCTTCGCCAAGACCTCGCTGCCCGGCGTGTACAACGCGGGCGACCCGCTCGGGACCAGCTCGGGCCGAACCGTC
Source organism: Planctomycetales bacterium (assembly GCA_031411935.1). Classification (GTDB taxonomy): domain Bacteria; phylum Planctomycetota; class Planctomycetia; order Isosphaerales; family Isosphaeraceae; genus JAQGHR01. Next base: position 4,454 of record JANOBY010000336.1, read on the forward strand.
ACGGTCCTGAGCGTCGTTCCCGAGCCCGCCAGCCTCGCCATGCTGGGCACAGGCATCCTGGGAGCCATGGGCTACGCCCGCCGTCGGGCCACATCGAAGGTAGGTTGACCCCCGCTGGCCACTCATCGGTCGTACCCAACCCGTGAGTGGCCTTGGCCTGGCACACCGGTCGGGTACGACGCGTGGCACCCGGCGTACACGTCCCTGCTCGATGCCTGCGTCCCTGTCCTGGCCTCGCCTGGCGACCTTCTGGGCGGCTGTAACGCGAGGTTCGGCGGCTATTGCACCGAGGGCAGGGTGGCGATCACCGTGGCGAGACGGAGCATGGTCTCGATCGCGACCACCGTTCGGCGCTTCCACTCGGGAAGCCTCGCTCGCCGCAGGATGAGTGGGAAAGGATTCGCGGAAGAGTTCTAGTGCCCTCTTCGAGAATCTACAATGTGATTCCTTGGACTTGTAAAGTGAGAAAGAAATCATGTTGGCAATTGTGGGAGTATCGCGTTTCGCGAAAAATCCCATTTTCGGATATTGCGTTTACCGATATGGGCCCTATGATGCCTATCGATTGAGCTACCTGAATGAGGGGAGTGCCATGAACGCCTTGCTCGAACACGCTGACACGATAGCTCCCACGGAGGAGCAGCGCCTGTCGGCACGTGAGGCAAGTCGGCGCCTTTCCTCGGTACAAGAACATGACAGCGTTGAGTTGCAGATGATCGGGGCCGAAGGGCCGGGCCAGTTGGTCGTTCTGCCGGCCGTCGCCCTGCAACTCCTGCGCAAGATCTTGACCGAGATGGCCAACGGCAACGCCGTGACGGTCGTCCCGGTCCACGCCGAGTTCACGACCCAGCAGGCGGCCGACTATCTGAATGTGTCTCGCCCCCATGTGGTCTCCCTGCTGGAGGCGGGCAAGATCCCCTATCGGAAGGTCGGCACGCATCGCCGGGTCCTCTTCCAGGATCTGGCCAATTACCGGCGACAGAGCGACCTTGAGCGACGGGAAGCCCTGGATGCGCTGACGGCCGAGGCCCAGGAACTCGGCATGGGCTACTGAATTTGGCGTACACGGCCCTGCTCGATGCCTGCGTCCTCTACCCCGCCCCGCTTCGCGATCTCCTGATCAGCCTGGCGGTGGCGGGCATCTACCGGCCCCGGTGGACCGACTCCATTCATGACGAGTGGATTCGCAACGTGGCGAAGTCCCGACCCGACCTCGATCGGACGAGGCTGGAAGGGACCCGCGCCCTGATGGAGCGTGCCGTCCCCGACGCCCTCATCGTGGGCTACGAGTCCCTCATGGCCGGCCTAACGTTGCCGGATCCGGACGATCGTCACGTCCTCGCGGCGGCCATCACCGGGCGAGTGGACGTGATCGTGACGTTCAACCTCAAGGATTTCCCTCCCGAAGTGCTGGACCCGTTCGGGATCGAGGTCCAGGACCCGGATGATTTTCTGGCCTACCAGATCGACATCAACGAGCCTGCCGCCCTCTCGGCCGTGAAGGAGCAACGGGCGCGGCTCAAGAACCCGCCCGTGGCGATCGACGATTTCCTGTCCGTTCTCGATCGGCAGCGTTTACCGCGGACGGTTGAGCGTCTTCGCCCGTTTGCCCGACTCCTCTGAGCGGAAACCCGTTCGTTCACTCCATCCCGCACATGCCCCCTCCGCATCCGCCCATTCCGCATTGTCCGGGGTTGGCCATGGGCAGTGAGCTTGAGGAGGCCGAGGAGCCTTGCACCTGCGAGGCGGCGGGGACGCTGAACTGCTTGGCCAGGTCGATCCCCCCGCACGAGGGGCAGTGGGGGACGTCCTGCGGCGAGCGGACGAGGGTCTCGAACGTGTGCTCGCAGGGCTTGCAGCGGTTTTCGTAAATCGGCATGATTCGGATCTCGGTTGGGCCTGGGTTTCGCGTATTGTGTCGCAGACTTGCCGCCCCTGTCAACGTTCCGTGGGCCTTCCATGACGCTCCGCCCCCTGAGTCGCGAGGAGAGCCGCGCCGTGGATGTCCGGGCCCGGGACATCGGCCTGTCCACGCTCGTGCTCATGGAGAACGCGGGGCGGGGGGCGTGCGAGATCCTCCTCGCCGAGCTGCCGGCGGGCGCGAGGGTCGTGGTCGCGTGCGGAGCGGGCAACAACGGCGGGGACGGCGGGGTGCTCGCCCGCCACCTGGACGCCCGGGGCGTGGACGTACGCGTGGTGTGGTTCGCCCCCCTGGAGAGTATCGCGGGGGACGCCCGGGTCCAGCACACGATCCTCGCCGGGGCCGAAATTCGCCAGGAGGAGTGGCCGGGGCCGGTCGAACCGGCGAGCCTGGAGGCCCTGTTCGCCGAGGCCGACTGGGTCGTCGATGGGCTGCTCGGCACGGGCCTGACCCGCCCCGTGGAGGGGCTTTATCGCGACGTGATCGAGGCCATGAACCGCTCGCGGAGGCCGATCCTGGCGCTCGACCTGCCGTCGGGCCTGGGGGCGGACTCGGGCGACCCTCTGGGCGAGGCGGTCCGCGCGACGATCACCGCCACGTTCGTGGGCCGGAAACTCGGCTTCGCCCGGCCCGAGGCCGCGACCTTCACCGGGAGAGTGGAGGTCGTGGACATCGGCGTCCCGAGGCGATTGCTGGCCGGGTTCGTGGAACCGAGGGGCTGACGGACGCTTCGGCGCGTCGGCTTCCGCGTCAGTGGGTGGCCTCGACCGACGCGTTGATCCCGCCGTTTCCGCCCTTGGGCGAAGGGCGAGGGCTTCCGGTCGCGGTCGCGGTCGCGGGCGAGGGCGAGGCCGCGGGGGCGTCAACCTCGGGGCGGGGCCCCGCGTTGTCGGCCACGTCGGTCCCCGCGTCGTCGCGCACCTTGAGGTCAGCCACCTGGGGGGCGGCGGCCCGGTCCGCGGCCATCGACGGCGTGCGAACGTCGGTCCCGATCTGGAAATACGACGACGCCCACGAGGCCACCAGGCCCCCGGCCAGCAGCAACCCGGCGGCAATCCCCGCGGGGACCCATCCCGAGGCGAACGGGCGGATCTCGAATTGCGACCAGAACGAGGGCTCGGGCCGGCGCGACTCGCGGATCTGACGCGCCAGGGCGGGCCAGAGCGAGGGGGCGTCGCGGGAGATCGAGGGCTGGGCCGCCGCGGCGCGGAGGACGTCCAGCGAGGTGTTCATCGAGGCGAGCCGTCCGCGACAGTCGGCGCAGCCGATCAGGTGCCGCTCGGTCCGGCGGCGATCGGTCCCGGCCAGTTCACCGCCGGCCAGCAGCGGGAGCCTTTCGCGGGCCCACCGACACGAGTCATTCCACATGGCGGGCCTCCTTGGGGGGTTCGGGTTGGGTGTCGAGTTCGAGTTCGGTGTCATCAAGGTGCGGCGCGAGTTCGGTGCCCGATTCCTCGGCGCTCGCCATCCGACGTTCCCACTGTTGCCGGAACAGCTCGCGGGCCTTGGCCAGCCTCCAGCGGATCGTGGCCTCGCGGCGCCCGGCGATCGCGGCGACCTCGGCCGAGGAGAACCCCTCCAGATCCCGCAGGATGAGGATGGTCCGGTAGGGCAGGGGGACGCGGTCCAGGACGAAGCGGACTTCCTGGGCCAGTTCTTCCTTCACGCGGGGGTCGGGGTCGGGCAGCTCCATGGCGCGGGCGGCGGTGTGGCCGGGCCGGTCGATGGACGAGGCCGGGGGCCCGTCGTGACGGCGAAGGCCGTCCAGCCCCAGGTTCACCCCCACGCGGAAGAGCCAGGGGCCGAAACGCCGGGAGGTGTCGAACCGGTCGAGCCGGGTGTAGACCTTCCAGAACGTCTCCTGCGCCAGGTCGCGGGCCAGTTCCTCGTCATGAACCAGGCGGTGCAGCACGCGGACGAGTTTGCGCTCGTAGCGGGCCACGAGCAGGGCAAACGCCTGGTCGTCTCCGCCTCGGGCGCGCTCCACGAGGCGAGCATCGCCGGACTCCTCGGCCCGGGGCGACGGGGCGCACGAGGCACCTTCGCCGATGATCGGGTCGTGATCCCTCGATTTTTCCATCGCCATCGCGGTCGCTCCTTCCGCATAGTATCATACGGGGGCCCGCACCTCCGGCGTTTGAGAGTTTTTCGGGACACCGCCCCCCATGCCCGGCCTCCGCACCGAATGCCGGCCCTGCCCGCCCGAGGACCGCGCATCGGCCCTGGACGTCCTCTACCGCCGCGTGCCCGAGGCGTTCCGGCCCCGCCTGGTGCGCGACGCCCTGAACGAGGCCGAGCACGGGCGCATCGACCTCACGGGCCTCTGGATCACGCTCAAGAACGGCCGGATCATCGCCTCGCTCTTGACGCAACCCCTTGCCGGAAAAGCGGTTGGCGTGTGGTCGCCCGAGGTGATCCCGGTCTGGGGGCGGCGGGCGGTGGCCGTGGCCCTGCTCAGGACCGCGCTGGAAAACCTGTCCGGTCGCGGGTTCCGGATCGCCCAGAGCCTCGTCGATCGCTCCTCGCCCCGGTCGGCCTCGGGGGACCTGGAGCGGGGCGGCATGCCGAAGGTGACTCAACTTGTCTATCTTGCCCGTTCGACCGAAACTCCGCTGGAAATCCCTGCGGGGACCGGGCATTTTTCGTGGACGGGATATGACGCGGCGACGGACTGTGAGTTCCGGGAGGTGCTCTCCTCGACGTATGAGGGGAGCCTGGACATGCCCGAGCTGGAGGGGGTGAGGTCTCTGGACGACGTGATCGCGGGGCACCGCGCGGCGGGGCGGTTCGACCCGTCCCGGTGGCAGATCGGCCGCGTGGAGGGGGAGCCGGGGGCGGCGGCGATCGTGCTCCTGACGAACCAGCCCGA
>JANOBY010000337.1:0-4838 GCA_031411935.1 Planctomycetales bacterium
GTGAGCACGTCCTCGGCCTCCGCGCGGGTGATCGATCCCTGTGAGGACGTTCACCGTAACGGAGCCGTCTGGGGTGGGCTCTTTTTAGACGATCATCTCGCCCCAGGGTGGGCTCTTTTTAGACGATCATTTCCAGGGCCGATTTACGTGTCCTTGCGTCTCAGATCATGGGAGTTGGAAAGGTCGGCCCAGCGATCGATGGCACTGTCCCTTTGGAAATCGATGACGCTAAATATATGTTCAATTGAGTTGACTAATGAGAACTGATGCCGAGGGAAGTCCGAGCTGTTCCTGGACACGACCGATGGGGCGTCTGTGTCGCTGACATGCTTCTCGGCCTGCCTGATTCTCGCAGCCCGACCACGCTTCGATGTGGTCGGACCGAAGCGCGCAAGGCTTGCGGGTCGAGGCCTTGGGCGACTACCGCTGGTCCCTCACCCGCAAGGACGTCGACGCGGCACTGATACACGTCTCCGATCATTGGCACGCGCGGATGTCGGTCAACGCGATGAAGGCAGGCAGGTCGGTCCACAGCGAGACGCCGATGGCCCGCGCCATCGGGCAGGAGCCAGGCCTCCCTCGGCTGGGCACGCGGTTTGCCTGCGAACAGCACGGTCCCGCCGCCCCGGGCCAGACGCACGCAGGAACTGTTCACCCGTGGAATCGTGGAATCCCCGCCGAGGCCGCCCGCCTCGCCCCCTGATCGAGTCGCCTGCCGCGCCGGAGTGCCGAGCGTGCGTCATCATCCCGGTCCGTGACGAGATGCCGAACCTGGGGGCCACCCTCCGCGCCCTAGCCGACCAGTCCGACCGGGCCGGCCGCCCGCTGCCCGAGTCGAGCTACGAGGTTATCGTCCTGGCGAACAACTGCCGCGACGGGTCGGCCGAACTCACCCGGCGGTTCGCGGCCTCGATACCGACCCTGTCTCTCCACGTCGCCGAGGTCGAGATCCCGGCCGATCGCGCCCACGTCGGCACGGCCCGCAAGATGTTGATGGACGAGGCGGGCCGTCGGCTACTCGCCGCCGGCCGGTCCCGGGGGGTGATCGCCTCGACCGACGGCGACACCCGGGTCGGGCGGACCTGGCTGGCCGCGACCCTGGACGAGGTGGCCGCCGGGGCTGACGCCGTCGGCGGCGACATCCGCACCGACCGGGCCGGCCGCCGGTCGATGGGGCAACAGGCACGTGGGGCCTACCTCGTCGACATCGCCTATCGCCGCCTGGCCGACGAGCTCGAGGCCCGGCTCGACCCCGACCCGGCCGACCCCTGGCCTCGCCACCACCACCACACCGGTGCCAGCCTCGCGGTGACGGCCGCCGCCTACAACCGCGTCGGCGGCCTGCCGCCGCTGCCATGCTCGGAAGACCTAGCCCTCGTCGCCGCCCTGCGCCGGGCCGACCTGACCCTACGGCACAGCCCCAGGGTCCGTGTCATCACATCGGCAAGGCGCGCCGGGCGGGCCGTCGGCGGGATGGCCGACACGCTCCGCCGCTGGTCGCTCGAAGGCCAGGGGCCGAGCCTCGAGCACCCGGCCGAGTTGGAAGCCCGTGTCGCCCTCCGTCGGAAGCTCCGCGACCTCTGGCGGGCCCGCCGCCCGGGGCACCCACCGGCCGTGCCCTGTCGCCTGGCCGACGCGTTGGGCCTGCGTGCCTCTCAACTGACCGCGCTTATCGACGAGGTCCCGACCTTCGGGGCCTTGCTGGAACGCATCGGGCACCAAGGAGCTCGTGGCGACTCGCGCCAGGGCGGAGGGATCGACGCCGTCGAGGCCGTCGCACTGCTGAGGGCCCGGCTGGCGGCCTTGCGGGACGCAGTCCCCTCCCGCGTGGCCGCCTCAGGCCTTCTCGAACAGGTCGACCCGATACGTCTCCTCCCGACTCCCGCCCCGATGCGTTAACCCGGCGGTGTCGACCGAGTCGAGGAAGGCTTGGTGCACCTGGTCGCCGGTCTGGGGGTAGTCGGCGACGAATGGCGTCCAGTGGACCATCAGCAAGTGCCCCCCCGGCTCGAGCCGGTCGATCAGCCCGGACCGGGCCCTGGCGAGGTCGGCCGGCGACCAGTAGTAGGCGACCTCCGAGAGGACAATCAGGTCGAACGGCCCTTCGGGGAACTCGCGGGGGATTTCCATCGCCCGGAATCGGACGTCGCCGAGGTCGCGGCAGCGCACGCGGGCCCGGTCGAGCGCCTTTTCGGAGACGTCGCAGGCGAGCAAGCCGTCGCACCTGCCGGCCAGCATCCGGGTCAGCACGCCGATCGAACAGCCGACCTCCAGGGCCCGCCGGTACCGCGGGCGAGGCAGGGCGGCCAGGGTGGCCTCGTACTTCGCGGCCTCGTAGGGGCGGGTCTCGAAGCCCCACGGGTCGTCGTCCTCGCGATAGATGGCCTCGAAGTACTCGGGCGGGAGCGAGCGGGATGCGTGGAGATTCATCGCGGGCACGACTCCAGGTAGAGTTCCCAAGGCCGATCGAAATGGGCCAGCATGGCGGGGGAGAGGCGAAAGCCGGCCGGGTCGTCGTCGATCAGGGCCGTCACCTGCGAGCGATGCGCCTCGATGGCGGCGCGCTTCCGGGGCAGCACGCCCGCCACGTCGAGCCGCCACACGAGCACCTCGCCACGACGCGGAAGGTCGTCGGGGTCGGCCGCTTCATAGGCCCAGACCGGGTATTCCAGGGGCCGAGGCGGACGGGCGAGCGTCTCGATCGCGGCCAGGAAGATCGAGCGGCTGGCGCGGTGGTCGCAATGGGGGTCGCGTCGCCAGGGCAGCAGGATGGTCTGCGGTGCCCTGGCCCGGCAGAAGGTCGCGGCCCGGGCGACGGCATCGGGGAAGCCTTCGGAGTCGGGACCGGGCACGGCGGTGTCGGGCAGGCCGAAGAAGGCCACGCCCGGACCCTCCGCGTCGAGGCCGATCGCGGCCAGGGCGGCCTTCGCCTCGGCCTCGCGGAGCGTCCGGAGGGCGGCCGCGGGGTAGCGATTCGAGTTGGGGTGAGACCTCGCGCCGTCGCTGACGAAGGCGACGGACACCCCGATGCCCAGGTCGACCAGCCGGGCGATGGCCCCGCCGCAGCCGAGCGATTCGTCGTCCGGGTGGGGGGCGACGACCAGGGTCGGGCCGAGCTCGGCCGGGTCCAGGGGCGCGTGCGAGTCGGGGTCGGCCAGCGGGGTCCGGGCGGGGTCGAGCCGGGGCATGGGGTCACTCGTCGCGGGGCCAGAGCCGGTCGGGGTCGTCGAGGCGATCGCCCACGAACCGGCCGACGCCGGCCAGGGCGCCGTCGGGGTTGGGCTGGCGGAGGTAGAGCGTCAGGTCGCGGCCGATTCGCTCGATCGGATGCGGGCGGAGCAGCCCCCGGGCCCCGACCGATCGTTCGGCATGGCGCAACACGTCCTCGCAGATCGAACCGATCGCCGTGCGGACCATATTCGCGTAGGCCACGACCGCCTCGGCCGATGCCGTCGGGGCCTCGGTCGAGGACGAAGCCCCGACGAGCCAGAGAGAGCCCGACTCGATCGCGATGGCCATCTCGCCGAGCCTGGCCCGCTGGTACGGGTCGCCGGCGCGGCCGGACTCGCGGAGGTGGTCGCGGGTCGCATCGAAGAGCGCCTCGGCGCCGCCGAGCTGGACCGCGGCGAAGCGGATCGCCCCGCCGGAGAACGACGGCTCGAGCTCGTAGTCCCCCGGCCTGCCGAGGAGGTCGCGCGCTTCGAGTTCCATGCCGGTGAAGTCGATCGCGAAGCTGGCCGAGGCGTTCATGCCCAGCGGCCGCCATGACGTCGGGTCGACCACCGCCGGGCCGGCCCGCTCCATCGGGACGATGCACATCTGTTTGCCGCCGTCGGGGAACCGCCCGGTGATGAGCGGGCGTTCGACATGCCCGGCCCCGGAGGCGAACGTCTTGGCCCCGGCGAGCCGGCAACGGCCGTCGCCCCCGTGCGTGAGCGAGACGCCGCCGGCACCCTCGGTGTTCCAGACCGAGAAGAGCCGGCCCTCGCGGGCATCGGCCGCGTAGCCTTCGACCTGCTCCGGCGTGCCGAAGTCTTGCAGGAGCAGCAGGGCGTTGACGTGCCCCTCGTACAGGCGGCCGACGGGCAGGCTACCCCTCCCGATCCGCTTCAGCACCCGGAGCAGCGGGAGGGTCCCCCCCGACTCGGAGCCTAGCCCCAACCCGCCGAGCTCGCGCCGGAGCGGGGCGGACAGGAGTCCCGACTCGGCGAGCCGGCAGAACTCGCGGGCGGGAAACGCGCCGGGCACGTCCCGGGCCTCGGCCCACGCCGCGCACTCATCGGCCACGTCGGCCGTCACGGCGAGCAAGTCGCTCATCTCTAACAAGCGCCGGCCACGCTGGATGGCCTCGCCCCTTGATCGGAGCATTCGATTCTCCACCGTCAAGAGACGATCCGGCGAGAGGAACGGGACCTCTCGGCCTCGTCGAGGCCCTGTCGTACGCACCTCGTTTGAGCACGCCGCGTGCCATTGGTAACCAAAACCGCAAGCGACGAGGTGCGGGTGCGGGCGGGCCTGACGCCGGGGGGGATGCTTTGGGCCGCCCCACTACAATGGGCCGTTTGAGAACCACTGCGGCCAAGCTGTGCGGTCGTCTTGTACGTGCTTTTTGTCTGCTCCGGTCTGGTCGACCGAGGATTTACGAACGCTTTGGATCGTCCTAGGTCGAGCTCACTAAATGGGCCGGGGGAGACGAGCAAGCTCCCCTTCCCGCGGCCCATGCCCGTGCGAAACGCATACCGGGCGGGTTCATACGCCGGGCCGGCCGACGGCGAGCCTGTCCAGTGTGGCCAGGTCGCGGGCGTAGGTCGCGCGCACCCGGTCGGCCGAGGCGATCG
>JANOBY010000338.1:0-7159 GCA_031411935.1 Planctomycetales bacterium
GGTCGCGATCCGGCCCATGCGCGGCGACCTCGGCATGAAGTCCCGCGAGGTCGCTCGGTGGAAGGCCGGGGTGACCCTCCACAGCAACGGGATCGCGATCGGTCGTCGTTGCGGCTGAGTCATCGTCAACTCCGGGGAGGAAGGCTCCTCAGTTCGCACTGGCCTCAAGGGATCGGCGCGGCGAACAGGAACTCCAGCACGCGGGGGAAGCGGGCGGCCCAGTCGGCCTCGCGGTGCTCTCCGCCCTCGACCTCCTCGACGTGCAACTGCCGGTCGGTCGCCAGGCCGAGCCTGCGCATCTCCTCGGCAAGGCGCCTGAGGCGGGGGATCTCGGGGCTCGGGGCGCCGGGTCCTTTCCCTTCTCGGGTCCCCATATCCACCCAAACTTTCATGCCCTTGACGGCCTCGGGGCGGGCTTTCACGTCGGCGAGGATCTGCTCGTCGCCCCACCAGAGCGACGGCGAGAGCGCGGCGACCTTGCCGAACGTCTCGGGGTGCCGGATCGCGATCTCCAGCGAGATCAGGCCGCCCAGCGACGACCCGGCGATCGCCGTGTGCTCGGGCTCGGGGCGGGTGCGATAGGTCCGGTCGATGAACGGCTTGAGCTCCTCGACGAGGAATCTCGCATAGAGGTCCCCCCTGCCGCCGGCCTGCCGATGGGCATCTTTCCGGGTCGTATACTCATTCATGCGATCGTTCGTGTTGGAGATCGCGATCATGATGAGCGGAGGGATGGTCGCCTCGCGGATCAGCTTCGCGGCGGTCTCGTCGGCTCGCCACTCGTCTCCGAACGCGGCGGTCGCGGCGTCGAACACGTTCTGGCCGTCGTGCAGATACAGGACCGGGTAACGCCCGTGGGCTGAGGCGGCGTATCCCGGTGGGAGCCAGACCGCGACCGTTCGGGGACCAACACCATGTTTCGACCGAAATTCCTGATGAAGCCGGATGTCGCCAGTGGCCGACGATTCGGGAACCGCGGCCGCGCGATCGCTCGCCCAGGCCAGGACCTCGACATCGATGACTGCCTCGCGCTCGACGAGCAGCACGCGGTCGGGGCGGTCCACGCCCTCGCGGGTCCGTTCGACGGATCGCCAGGAACCCTGGGTGACCTTGTAGCGCAGGGCCCGATCCTGGGGCAGCTTCACGGTGGCGCAGTACCGCCCGAGATCGTCGCGGACCAGGGCCAGCCCGTCGGGCCTCCAGCGGCCGACCTCGGGCTCGCTGCCTGCGAGAAAGACCCTCGCCGTGGGAGGTGTGGATTCGGGCACTCGCACCCGGAAAGTCACGGGCACCTCGTCGCCAAGGCCCAGGCCCCCCAGCACCACAAGAAGTGCGATCATGGCCGCTCCGCGAAAAGACGGGACCGAAAACCCCTCTGAGCCACGAGCTTACCAGAGCCAGTCTCCGGTCGAGCCCACGCGCGAAGAAATCCGCGCCGTCGGAAAAGATTCTCTTGTATGAGGGATGCAACCCGATTAAATTCATCATGTGCGATGGCCGGCCTTGACCCCTCTTCCGGTCGGCTTCCCTTTCCCTCGATCCCAACCGAATTCCGCCACGACCTCTCCGCGGCTCCGTTCCGCCGACCGGTCAGGGGAAGCGTATGACGAGATCGACCCTCACACGACTGGCGAGGCTGATGGCCGGGGCGCTCTTCGCCCTCGTGGCCTTCACCATCTCGTCGGGCGGATCGGCCCAGGCCGGTTGCGTGAGGCCGCACGACTCGTCGTCGCACTTCGAGCACCTGATCCGCGCCGGGGCCATGCCCGAATCGCACGAGGCCACGCCCCCCGGCAAGCCCCCCACGTGCAGCGGCCCCACCTGCTCGCGAGGGCCGGCCGCGCCCCCCTCGCCCTCGTGGACCGCGACCGTGGGCCCCGAAACCTGGGCCTGCCTGACCGAGCCCCTGGAGCCCGCCCCCGCCAGCGCGTGCGGACTCCATCCCGATTCCGACCCGGCCATGCCGGCGGATCGCGCCCTGGCCATCTTCCACCCGCCTCGACACTCGTCCGTCTGACCGTTCGGATCGCGCGATCGCCCGCTTGCGCCCTTGCCAGGGCACGAGCACCAGGAGATCTCGCGAGAGGACGGCGGATCGCTCGGGACTTGCAGGGCCCTCGCGCCCCAGGACTCCCCGTCCGCCCGTCCCGTACCGCCTGACGTGTTCCGACCTTGTGACGAGTGACCGGCACCCTTTCACGCCCTCAAGACGCGGGGCGAAGGTGGACGACGATGGACCTCTCCTTCCCGAAGCCGACCGACGAGCGATTCGCCAGGATCAGCGGACTGGCCCTCGTGGCCGCGACCTTGCTGGTCATGGTCGTCACGCTCGCGGTCTAAGTTCGAAGCCGACCCGCGGCAAGCCCCCGGCGTGGGTCGGGCCCTCACGGGCCTGACTCCCGCCCGACGAGGGCTCGCGCCGCGGGACCCGTGCGCGCCTCCACGACGGGCTCAACGCCCCGCCGCCGCCCGGAATCCGTCTCCGCCTTTCCATGCATTCATCTTATCGTTTTGACAGATCAAGGTTCTCGACATTCAGGAACTTTCTCATGAGCAATCGACGACGACGACGATCCGGTTTCACGCTGATCGAGCTGCTGGTGGTCATCGCCATCATCGGCGTGCTCATCGCCCTTCTTCTGCCCGCCGTGCAGGCCGCCCGCGAGGCCGCCCGCCGGTCCCAGTGCGTGAACAACCTGAAGCAGATCGGGCTGGCCATGCACAACTATCATGATGTGAACAACGTGTTCCCGCTGGCGAGGGCGGGCAACTTCTCGGCCCACACGCGGCTCCTGCCGTTCATGGAGCAGCGCCCCCTGTTCGACGCGTTGAACTTCAGCGGGAGCTGGAACATCAACGCCTCGGGATACGACCCCAACGCCACGGTCCGGGGCGCGACGGTCTCCTCGTTCCTCTGCCCGTCCGATGCCCAGAACCTCCTGCCCCCCGGCTACGCGGGCAACAACTACCGCGCCAGCGAGGGCTCGATGTTCCTCTTCGGGTACAACCCGAGCGACCCGACCCACGTGAACTACGGCCTGCCCGCCCCCAACGGGATCTACTTCAGCAACCAGGTCCACGGCTTCAGCGACGCGACCGACGGCTCCAGCAACACGGCCGCGTTCAGCGAGCACATCAAGGGCGACTTCAACCAGGGCGTGGCCACCGAGCGCGCCGACACCTTCCGCCCAGGCACCTACCCCAAGACCCAGGACGAGGCGGTCGAGCTCTGCCGCAACTTCGACTGGACCAACCTCTCCTTCCAGGGCGTGTCCGACGTGGGGGCCCCGTGGATCTATGGATATCACTCCACCACCACGTACTATCATGTGTCAGGTCCGAACAAGCGTTCCTGCATGTTCCCGCCCCAGCGCATCGCCACGACCGCCAACAGCAATCACCCGGGCGGGGTGAACGTGCTCATGAGCGACGGCTCGGTGCGGTTCATCAAGGACGGGATCGCCATCCAGACCTGGCGGGCGATCGGTTCGCGGAATCTGGGCGAGATCGTGAGCGGGGAGGCGCTATGACCGCCCGATCGACACTTCGCGTCTTCGGACCGATCGCGACGCTGGTGCTCGGGCTGCCCCTCGTGGGGTGCGGGGGCGGCGCGTTGCCCGCTGCCTCCGAGCCCGACCAGGCGAAGCAGGTGCTGACGGCCGCCCTTGACGCCTGGAAGCGCGGCGAGCCGGTGGCTTCGCTGGCCTCGGCCAAACCCCCGGTGCGCGTGCTCGACCGGGAGTGGGGCGACGGGTTCGTCCTGAACCGGTACGACCTGAAGGGCGAGCCCCAGCGCATGGGGCTCAACATCCAGCAGGCCGTCGCACTGGACCTGAAGAGCCCCAAGGGCAAGACGATCAAGAAAACGGTCTTCTACACCGTGACCACCGGCCCCCAGCCCGTGGTCGCCCGCCAGGATATCGACGAGTGAACGTCCCCTCGATCCACACAAGGAAGCGATTGATGATCCATCGATCCCGCACCCTCGCCGCGCTCGGCCTCTCCCTGTGCCTCGGCCAGGCGGCCCGCGCCGACGAGCCCGCGAAGGGGGCCACGCCGCCCCCCGTGCCCGTGACCCGCCAGGACATGAAGAAGGCGCTCGAGGCCTCCAAGCGGAACGTGCCCCGGTTGCCCCTTCCCGCGCCCACGCAGGAAGAGATCGCGCAGGCCGAGCAGGCGGCCAAGGCCCGCGCCGAGGAGGCCGCGCGCAGCGGCAAGCCCGACACCGTGGGCCGCGCCATGGGCGGCGGGATCGTCAACAACGGCCGCATGAGGAGCATCTACCTCAAGGACTACGGCCCGAACCGCCCGCCGGGGCAGGGGGGATCGGGCGCGGGGTCCGACTCCACGCTCAGCCCCGCGTTCACGACCATGCTCTTCTGGATCACCTCGCGGGGAAATAACTGCACATATTGCATGGGGCACCAGGAGGTCAAGCTCCTCTCGGCCGGGCTGGTCGACGACCAGATCGCCGCGCTCGACGGCGACTGGTCGGGCTTCCCCGAGAAGGAGCGGACCGCCTTCGCCTTCACGAAGAAGCTCACCTACGAGCCGAACGCGATCACCGACGCCGACGTGGACTCCCTGCGCAAGCACTTCACCGACGCCGAGGTGGTGGAGATCCTCATGTCGGTGGCGGGCTTCAACGCCACGAACCGCTGGACCGGCGCGTTGCGGATCCCTCAGGAAGATCACCGCGAGTTCCTCACCCCCACGTCCGACACCTTCGCGGGGGCGAGCAGCCGCGTGGCCCCCGTGGGCGAGGCCACGGCCTCGGGCCTGGTGCCGCCGGCGCCTCGCCGCCGCCCCGACCTGGAATCCCGCGCCGAGGTCGAAAAGGCCCTGGACGCGGCAAGGCTCCGCAAGCCCCGCCTCCCCCTGGCCGACGAGTCCGCGGTGAAGGCCGCCCTGAGCGACCTGGCGGGCGAGGCCCCTCCGCAGTGGATGCGGCTCCTGTGCGTGTTGCCCCGCAGCGGCGCGGGACGCGTGACCTCGACCCTCGCGGCCGAGACCAGGGGCACGCTCAACCCCAGGCTCAAGGCGATCATCGCCTGGGTCAGCGCCCGCAACGATCGCGCGTGGTACGCCCTGGACCTGGCCACGGCCCGGCTCAAGGCGCTGGGCTTCAGCGACGATCAGGTCTTCGCGCTGGACGACCCCGGGAAGCTCGCCTCGGCCGAGGACCGCGAGGTCGCCCTCTTCGCGAGGAAGCTCGCGGTGGACCCCGCGATGATCTCCGACGACGACATCCTCAACCTTCGCAAGCGGTTCAGCGACAAGGAAGTCGCCGAGATCGTCCACCAGGGCACGCAGGCCGCGTTCTTCGACCGCGTGACCGAGGCCGCCGGGCTCTCCGTGGGGAAGTGATCCCCCCTGAACAACCCCCGAGGTGAGGCCCGCGCGTGCGGGCCTCCGTCCCCATCCCGGAACGAGCACCGCCGAGCAGGCCGCCGACGTGGTTCGGCCGGCCCTCGGCGTGTGGAGGGGTCCCCATGCCATCGCGAAAACGTGCGGGTTTCACGCTGATCGAATTGCTGGTGGTCATCGCCATCATCGGCGTCCTGATCGCCCTCCTGCTCCCCGCCGTGCAGGCCGCCCGCGAGGCCGCCAGGCGCGCCCAGTGCACCAACAACCTCAAGCAGATCGGGCTGGCCGTCCACAACTATCTGGACGTCCACAACCGCTTCCCGATCGGCCGCGGGACTCGCCCCCCGAGGCCGTACAACGACACTTCGCGATACAACTACTCGGGCTTCTCGATGATCCTGCCGCAGCTGGAACAGACGCCCCTGTACTCGGCCATCAACTTCAGCCTCACGATCAACCTCCAGGCGGGCAACACCACCGCCCAGGTCACGGTGCTGTCCAACTACCTCTGCCCGTCGGAGAGCCAGAAGACCCCCGCGGAGTCGGCGGGCGTGAGCTATCGCTTCAATGAAGGTGCGAACATCCTTTACGGATACGCCGAGACCGACCCGGCCGGCAACAACAAGCTCATGACCCCGCCCAACGGGCCGTTCT
Organism: Planctomycetales bacterium; assembly: GCA_031411935.1. Classification (GTDB taxonomy): domain Bacteria; phylum Planctomycetota; class Planctomycetia; order Isosphaerales; family Isosphaeraceae; genus JAQGHR01. The sequence continues at coordinate 6,022 of JANOBY010000338.1, forward strand.
TCCCCGAGCGATCGGTCCGGCTGAGCGAGGTGACCGACGGCACGAGCAACACGGCCCTGGCCTCCGAACGCCTCATGGGCGACTTCAACCAGGGGATCGCCACCCCTCGCCGCGACGTGTACAACTCGCCCGTCTACCCGAACACGCTCGACGAGGCATCCCAGGCCTGCGAGTCGATGAGCAACCTGGACATCTCCTCCAGCGGCGAGTCCGGCAGCGGGGCGCCGTGGCTCGACGGATTCCTGCACACGTCCATCTACAAGCATGTGTCCACGCCGAACAAGAAGTCGTGCTACCACCGCCCGGACCGGCTGGTGATGACGGCCAGCAGCAACCATCCGGGCGGGGTGAACGTGGCGTTCTGCGACGGGTCGGTCAAGTTCATCAAGGATTCGATCAGCCCGGCACCGTGGCGAGCGATCGGTTCGATGAATGGCGCCGAGATCCTCTCGTCCGACCAGTACTGATCGGACCACCATCGAGCTTGCACAGGGATGACCACGACCATGCGAAGACCGAACCCGGCGATCCGGGCCTGTCACCGGATCGCCCACCTCGCCTGCCTGATCGCCCTGATGGGCTGCGACAGCACCAACGCCCCCACCCCCGCCGATGCGAACCAGGCCCGGCAACTTCTGGAGAAGGCGCTCACCGCCTGGACGAAGGGCGAGACCGTCGAGGCCATGAAGAAGGCCAGTCCGGCGATTACGATCTCCGATTCCCGATGGGAACGCGGCGACGCCCTCAAGGGGTTCGAGATCACCGGAGAGGGCCAGCCCTCGGGCGCCGAGAGGCTCCTGCCGGTCACGCTTCGCCTGACCGACGCCAGGGGCAAGGAAAAGAGCGAGTCCGTCCAGTATCGGGTGGGGACCGACCCGGTGCAGACGGTGTTTCGCTCCGCATTCTGACACAGATCATCCGCACAAGACGACCCCTCGAGGAACATCGGACATGCGAAATTTTGTGGGGATCTGGACGCTCATGGGGATGAGCACAACTCTGTTCGCCCCCTTGGAGGCCGAGACGCCCCGCCCCCCCGCCGAGCAGCGTGCCTTCGCCTACGCCCGCGAGTTGACCAAGGCCCCCTCCGAATTGACCCCGGCCGTCTACAAGGCGGTCGAGGCCGACCTCGGCCCCG
>JANOBY010000339.1:0-1825 GCA_031411935.1 Planctomycetales bacterium
GTGATCCTTTCGGCCGCCACGCTCCCGGCCGTCCTGCCCGCGCTGAATTCGCGAAGGGTCAGCGAGGGGGCTCGCGTCATTCAGTCGGAGTTGGCCAGGGCCCGAGGCGATGCCGTCCGATCGAACTCCCCGCGAGGATTCCGCCTGATCCCCGACGCATTTGACCCTGCCCGCCCCAATGTGGTGACTTCAAGCCGCCTGGTTTCCCTGGAGATCCCCCCGGACTACTCCGAAGGTCAGGTGTATCTGGGCCAAGGCTACGATTTCGGACCATCACCAGACCAGCGATTAGCCCCAACACCCACCCAGGGTATTCGATTTCGCGACGTTTACCTATGCGTATATGAGCAGGTTTCAACAACCGACCCGGTCGTCGGGCCTTTGCCTGCAAATCCGACCTCCTGGTACTGGAACTTGCGGCAGGGCGATAAGCTTCGCCTTAACGACTCGGGCAGGGATTTTACGGTTGTTGGGCCGACACGAGTTAGCGGAAGCCTTAATCCTGAGCGTTTCATAAACCTTGGGGACCAGACCGCCCAGAACTTTCCTGCTGGACCGGGCTATCCCAGCGTCGTCTCCTACCCGACCGGTCCGGGCACGAAAAACCCCGAATTTCTCTACCTCTTGAATGGCGAAGACGATGACAAAGATGGATTTGTGGATGAGCAGTTCGATGGTGTAGACAATGATGGAGACGGGATCATTGATCCTGGCTTCAACGGAATCGATGACGACAACGACGGGTTCGTCGATGACATTAGGGAGATGTTTCTTCATCGCACTGGTCCCAATACCTTCACTTATCCGGGGTTTTCTGACCCTGTACCAATCAACGCCGAATACAGCAACGAGTTCGAATACGAAATGTTTGTCGGGAAATTCCCAACACCTATAAACACCCCGACTCCTCTGCCTTCCTCACTTTCGTATACCGTTCAGCGCCGACCAACGCCCACGGCCACCTCGCGTGAAATTGCCTTGCCGACCGGCGTGGTGGTTGACATGACGACCTGGAATGCCAGTCAGCCGGAGCGTTCCCGCGTTCCTGTCGATCCCTGGACAGGCAATGTTGACATCATCGTGGCCCCAAACGGCCAGATCCTGGCCTCGGCCGCTGGTTCGAGCCTGGCGCCTCCCGTCTCGTTCCCCTTCTATCACTTCTGGCTCACAGAAGTTGATGATGTTTTCAACACCTTCGATTCAGGCTCTCCGTTGCTGCCCATGCCCAGGGACAGCACTAATGATCCTCGAATTCCTGCTGGTACGATTGATCCGTCTCGGCCCACCCTGAAGCGTGATCGGCGGCTCCTGTCGGTGAACACGCGGACCGGCCAGATCACATCCACGGCGATCGAGGTCTTCTATGCGAACAATCCGAGTTATCCCTTCGAGGCCGCCGAGTCCGGCGTGAAGGATGCCCAGCCATGAGAATCACCCGACCTCGCGGACATCGCGCGGGCATCACGCTCACCGAGATCCTGATCTCGATCCTGATCATGGGCGTGGGGATGCTCTCGCTCGCCACCCTGTTCCCCCTCGGGCTCTCGCGACTGCGCGACGCTGCCCGGAACACACGCTCGGCCCTCTTGATTGAGACCGCGACCGGCGAGATTGCCTCGCGAGACCTCCTCTACAAGCCGAGCTTCGGGGCCGTGGGCTACGTCCACGACCCCTTCACCGAGGACCCCTCGGGGCCGGGCGAGGCCACGGCCGTGGTCAACGGGATCGATCGCCTGCTCGGCCCGACCAATGCGACCACCTACACGGGGATCGCTTATGGCCCCGGCGTGCCCATCTGCTACGACCCGCTCTGGTGGTTCGAGGT
>JANOBY010000340.1:0-1697 GCA_031411935.1 Planctomycetales bacterium
CCCAGGACCGAGCCCAGGTAGTGATTGTTGAGGGCGTCGTTGCCGTCCATGTCGCGTTTGATGCTGTGGCCGCGGGCGGCGTTGTTGGGGATGTCGTTGTCGTTGATCAGGGCCGAGAGGCCGAAGTCGAACACCTGCTCGGGGGGCAGGGCCTGCACGCTCTGCGCGGCGTAGCTTGCGGCGACCTGGGCCTGGCCGCTGAACGAGGCGAAGGTCACGCCGATCAGGGCGAGCAGGCCGAGCATCCCGAGGACGAGGATCAGGACCACGCCCCGGCGTCGAGTCGCTCGCTTGTGTTCTCTCTTGGCGTCCATCGGTTCGGTCTCCCTCGGCTGATCCGCCCCGGGTTGTGTGGCTGGGGGGCGGAGCGTGTTCGTGATCGGTGTTGGCGAAGGTTGTCGGGGTTAGTTGAGCTTCTCGGTGAAGTCCTGACGGATCGTCATGGTCTTGATTCGCTTGTCGTCGGGGTCCGTCAGGCGAATCTGAATCTCAATTCCCCGCAACGCCGAGGGGTAAGGGGCCGGGTACGAAGGGACCAACGCACGGTTGCCCAGGGGCGGCCGAGTTGCCGCCGGGATCTGGGTTGGGTCTCCGTTAAGGGGACCCATGAGTGGGTTCAAGGGCAGGGCCGGAGCATTGCTATAGGTGGTCGACCACGAGTCCCAGATCCTCCGCATGCGGACAACACCGTTGTTGTCATCGCCGAGATTGGCGTTCTGATAGTTCCCGCTGAAGTCCACGAACGTCGGGTAATTCACATCGAATCGGAAGTCGGTCGTGAGAGGCGGCATCCGCCCCTCATGCCCCAACGAGTCGAGGATCAGGGGGTTGGTCGCCCCGATCGTCGGGGCCAGGGAAGCCCCCTTGGCGTAATTCTCGTCGAACTGCCCGGTTGCCGGGTTGATGCCTGCGATGTAGCCCAGGTCGTAGTAGCCCGGCAGCATCGGGACAAGCTGCTGAGCCCCGGCCCCGGTCGTGAAGATGTATCGCGGGTTGGGGTCGAAGGCCTTCACGTTGAACGAGCGGACGTTGGTGGCGATCACGTCGTCCTCGAACACCGGGGCTTCACCGAGGTTGAACGCCCCGGAACCGGCACCATCGCTGAACGTACCGGGCTGGGGCGGCAACGCAAATCCTGCGGTGAGGGACAGGCCCTTAGACTGCTGATGGAAAACCTCATTCAACCCGCTTTTGCCGGGGATGGGGTCGTTCGCATCGTTATTAAAGAATATGGCCGTTCCCGGATCATTGAGGCGCTTGATCGGGTCGAGCCACGTCGGGGCCGCGGTTTCTCGCCAGGTCGGGAAACCCCACCAGGTCTGCCCGACCGAGGGGACGGGCATGCTGTCGCCCACCGACACCGGGTTGTGGTTGAAGGTTCTGTCGGCCAACGTGGCATTTGAGTCCGGGGAGTGGATCGTCCCGACGGTTGACTGAATTCCGGTCGAATACGCGAACGGATAGAGATAGGGGAACGCGGTGCGTTCCAGGTTGAGTTCTCTCTGGCCCGCCGTCAGGTTGTCATTGAGGAGGTTTGCAGCTTTGGAATTGAAGTACATGGTCGGATAGTAATCGACAACGCCGTCAAGGTTCACATCGTCGGCCAGGCCATCGGGCACTTCATCGGCAAAGGTCGTGTTATTGCGGTAGTCGTCAGCAAATCGCGGGCTCGCGAACCGGTTGTGGCGGTCGGTGAG
>JANOBY010000341.1:0-2535 GCA_031411935.1 Planctomycetales bacterium
AAGTGGCTCGAGGACTCGTACGACTCGGTCCTGGAGTTCACCGCGAGGCACTGGTGGACGATCGTGGCGCCCTCGGTCGCCCTGCTCGCCTTCACGGGCTGGATGATCTTGCAGAGGCCCAAGGCGTTCATCCCCACCGAGGACCAGGGTTACCTGATCGCCGTGATCCAGGCCCCCGACGGCACGAGCCGGCAGGTCACCACGGGCGTGGTCAAGCGCGTTGAGGCGATCGCCATGGAGCTGCCGGGCGTGGAGCACGTGGTCACGCTCGACGGCATGAACGTGCTCACCGGCACGAACCAGAGCAACTCGGGCGTGATCTTCCTCCCGCTGAAGGAGTGGGGCGAGCGGAGGACCCCCGAGCTTCGCGCCCAGGGGCTGGCCAAGCAGCTCCAGGGCCGGATCTCGGCGGAGATCCGCGACGCCGTGGTCATGGTCCTGCAGCCCCCGCCCATCCGCGGGCTGAGCCAGACCGGCGGGTTCGAGATGATGGTCCAGGACCGGGCCGCCCGGGGGCCCCAGGCCCTCCAGCGCGTGGTCGACCAGTTCCAGGCCGAGGCCCGCAAGCGCCCCGAGCTCGCCGGCGTGTTCTCCAGCTACTCGGCCCGCGTCCCGCAGCTCAAGTTCGAGCTCGACCGCACCAAGGCCCGTCGCCTGGACGTGCCCGTTTCCGACGTGTTCGCCACGCTCCAGACGAACCTGGGTGCCTACTACGTGAACGACTTCAACCTCTACGGGAAGGTCTGGAAGGTCCTCATGCAGGCCCAGAGCGAGGCCCGCAACACGCCCGAGGACATCCAGCGCCTTTACGTCCTGAACCGCCAGGGGGAGAAGGTCCCGCTCAGCTCCCTGGGCGAGGTCAAGTACACCCTCGGCCCCATCGACGTGCCCCACTACAACCTCTACGCCGCCGCCAAGATCAACGGCGGGCCCGCCCCCGGATACAGCTCGGGCCAGGCGCTCGTGGCCATGCAGGACGTGGCCGCCAAGGTCCTGCCCGAGGGCTTCGGCTATGAGTGGACCGGCACCACCTTCCAGGAACAGCAGACCGGCAACCTGGCCACCTACATCTTCGCCCTCTCGGTCGTCTGCGTGTTCCTGTTCATGGCGGCCCTGTACGAGAGCTGGATCCGCCCGATGGTCATCATCCTCACGGTCCCTCTGGCCATGTTCGGCGCGATCGTGGGGCTCTGGCTCTTCGACATGCCCCTGGACGTGTTCGGGCAGATCGGCCTCGTGATGCTCATCGGACTGGAGACGAAGAACGCGATCCTGATCGTGGAGTTCGGCGTGGAGATGCGCCAGAAGCACGGGATGAGCATCATCGAGTCGGCGAAGGTCGCCTCAAGGGAGCGGCTCAGGCCGATCCTCATGACGTCGTTCGCCTTCGTGATGGGCGTGCTTCCCATGGCCCGGGCCACCGGGGCGGGGGCCTATAGCCGCAACTCGCTGGGCATCGTGATCGCCTTCGGGATCGCCGTGAGCACCGTGCTCGGCCGGTTCGTGATCCCCATCTACTACGTCCTTGGCGAACGCCTCATCGACGCCTTCGCCCGCTTCCGGGGCAACGACGAGGGCCAATCCCCCGCCGCCCACGAGCCCTCGCCGCACCGGGCCCACGCCACCCCCGCGCTCGCGCTGGCCACGAATGGGAATGGGAATGGCAACGGATATGGATACGAGAACGGGAATGGGCACGGTCATTCCGGCGAAAACGGAGACGGCGTGATCGTGCATCACACCGCGGACCAGATCCACCCCTCGCCCGACGGCCCCGGGACCACCACCGCCGAATAGACCCCGGCACCTCGGGGACCGGAGAGTCCAAGAAGAGGTCGGGTCCGGCAAGGCCGCATGCCATCGCTGGACCCGACCCCATTCCCTTTGGCGGGCCCGGATACACTCGTCAAACAGCGAACGGCCTTCAAGGCTTGTCGGGCAAGTCCTTTGATGGGTAGGCACCGCAGGATTCCCGGACGACCAGCCTGGGCGAGAGGACGAGGCCGCGAGGTGGTAACGTCGGATCGGCGATCCGATCGAGCATCGCGCGTAGGGCGACAATCGCGATCTCGCGGCAGGGCTGGTGCATCGTCGTCAGAGGGATCGACAGCAACGTGGCGAATCGCACGTCGTCGAAGCCCACCATGCGTATGTCGCCCGGCACCTGGACGTTCGCCCGATCGAGCGACCGTAGCAGCAGGGCTGCCACATGATCGTTCGCGCAGACGACGGAGTCCACCTTCCCCTTCTCGGTGAGAGATCGAGCGAATTTGGGGTCGTCCGGCTCCCCCACGCGGACGAACGAGGACGGGACAGTCAGTCCCCGGCTGAGGATCGCCTCGCGCGCGCCCGCGATCCGGGCGTTGACCGTCGAGGCCGAGTGCGGACGCACGGCGAAGGCCAGGTTGCGGCACCCCAGCTTCAGGAGGTGGTCGGCCAATTGGTAGCCCCCGGCAAAGTTATCCACCCCGACGAGGTCGAACTCGCTACGCGACGGGAAGGTGCCGAGGTCGCGATCGAGGAGCACGACGGCCA
>JANOBY010000342.1:0-2375 GCA_031411935.1 Planctomycetales bacterium
GAGCTCAGGCAGCAGGCCCACCCCAGGTCGCCGTGGCTCTCCTCCGACGGGCTCAGCCTCGTCTTCCAGCGCGATGCAGCTCCTCCAAAACGTGCGACATCAGGCCCTCCGTCCAGCGTGTCCAGGACGGAATTCGTCCTCACCCGGAGGGCCTCGCGCACCGCGGCCTGGTCCGAGCCCGTTCGCCTCCCCCTGCCCGACGATCCCACCTTCACCCGGCCCCTCACATGGCCCATGCTCTCGGACGACGGCCTCACCCTGTTCTTCTGCGTGGGCGGGTCGATCTGGGATTCGGAGGTCTTGTACTCCACGCGCGAGGGGGCCGACAGGCCCTTCTCCTCGCCGAAGCGCGTCCTCGTCGAGGGCCAACCGATCAGGGCCCACTGCCCCCGTTACGTCGCGGCGACTCGCGAGCTCTTCGTCGTCCGCGACGTCGGGACCCGGAATGCGCCGGGCGGACAGGACCTCTGGGTGCTCCGAAACTTCCTCCCGGAGCGCCCCCGGTCCCAGCCGGCCTCCAGAGGGACGACGTCCGCCACAATCGAGAAATCGGAGCGAGCCCGCGGTTGCGTTGTCTTCACACCGAGGCAGCGAGCCGCACTCAAGGAGACGTTGGGCGTTATCCATCTCTCCCAGAGCGACCCGGGAGCGCAGGAGGAGAAAGCCGACGTCGTCCACGTCCCTCGATTCGTCCCGCAAGCATGCGGCCTCACGCCGGAGGGAACAGACCTGGAGGCGGGCGCCCGGTTGACGGACATTCCCTCACCCCCGGCCGATCGTAGTTTCGCCTCTCGATGGCCGATTTGAGGAGTTGGGAAGTCGCAACGACATGCCCCCTCTCCGAGCCCAGATGCTTTCACCCCTCTCCCTTGGTGCCAACGTGGACGTCCTGCTGACCGTGACCGCCGGGCCTCATGCCGGCAAGGAATACACGTTCGACTGCCGTGATTCGTTCCTCGTGGGGCGGTCGAAGGACGCCCATTTCCAGCTCCCGGTCGCCGACCCCTACTTCTCTAGGCGACACTTCCTGATCGAGCTCAACCCGCCGCGATGCCGACTCCTCGACCTGAACAGCCGCAACGGCGTGTTCGTCAACGGGGCGAGAGTCCAGAGCGTCGAGCTCAAGGACGGAGACGAGATCAAGGGCGGTGAGACCCTCTTCCGCGTGAAGGTCCAGGGCGTCCCCGAGGAGCCCGATCGCGTGACAACGATCGACCTGCCCCCCGACGCGAACGCCCCCGACACGGTGGCCCTCGCGCCGTCCCCTCCGCCCGAGGTGGCCTCCGACCCCGCCCACAAGTTCCCCGGCTACGACCTCGAAGGCGAGCTCGGACGGGGCGGGATGGGGGTGGTTTACCGGGCCCGCCGACAGAGCGACGGAGTGCCCGTCGCCCTCAAGATCCTGACTCCCGCCGCAGGGGCGAGCCGCAAGCAGCGCGACCAATTCCTGCGCGAGGCTCGCATCCTGGGCGGCCTGCAACACCCCTTCATCGTGCGATTGCTCGACGCCGGCGAGGCGGACGGCGTGCTGTTCATCGCCATGGAGCTGGTCGAGGGGAGCGACACGGAACGGATGGCCGCCCGCCAGGGGCCTCTGCCGATCAGCGTCGGGGTGAGGCTCATCTGCCAGGCCATCTCGGGCCTGGCGCACGCCCACTCGGCCGGGTTCGTCCACCGCGACATCAAGCCGTCGAACCTCCTGATCGGTCGCGAGGGATCGAAGCGGGTGGTCAAGCTCGCCGACTTCGGACTCGCCCGCGCCTTCGAGGCCTCGCAGCTCAGCGGCCTCACGCTCAACGGCGAGGTCGGCGGGACGCCCGCCTTCATGCCTCCCGAACAGATCACCCACTACCGCGAGGTGAACCCGTCCGCGGACCAGTACGCCACCGCGGCCACGCTCTACTACCTGCTGACCGGTAAGTTCATCTTCGACTTCCCCCGCGAGATCTCCGCACGGCTGATCAAGATCCTGACCGACGATCCTGTCCCCATCCAGGATCGACGCAAACAGATCCCGGCCCGTCTCGCGGCCGTGATCCACAGGGCACTAAGCCGAGAGATCACAGACCGCTACCCCACCCTCACGGCATTCCGCGCCGACCTGGTGCCCTTTACCCGATGAAGCTGAACAAGTCGGACGACTCCTCGCGTTGCCGGGTCAAAGGACCCGCTTGATTTCACGCGACGGCTCGAGGACACTCGTCCTGAGGAATCGAAGAGAGGCATCCCCAAAAAATTCCGGACCAGGGTGTTGACCCGGGTGCTGGGGTGCGATACTATTCCCCTCGCCGGACGTGAAAACGACTGGCGGGAACGAACGCGACGGGACATCGGGTGTTGGGCGGTTTCGCCCGACGGCCCAGTTGAATCCAGCG
>JANOBY010000343.1:0-10987 GCA_031411935.1 Planctomycetales bacterium
CCAGAAGGTGATTGGCGAGCACTTCGAGCCGTTCCTGCTCGATATCCTGGCTGCGGCACTTTTGAAGTTGGGAGACCTCGAAGGTGCCGAGGTCCGGTGGCGCGAGTCGATCCGTCGAGATCCTGCCCCGCTGAACGCCTGGCTCCAGCTCGGTCGGCTCTACAATCGCCAGAAGCGATTCGCCGATGCGGCCAAGGTCCTCGAACGTGCCGCCGCGATCGAGCCGGACAACCTGGACTCTCATTATCAGCTCCAGACCGCCTACAAATTTCTCGGTCGGCCGGACGATGCTGCTCGCGAATCCGCTCGCGTGGAGGAACTTCGCCGAAAGTTGCCGGCCTCGAACACCGGAATGGGAGCTACGCCGTGAGCGAGACCTGGCGGCGGGCCACAAGAAGGTTCGCGGGGGTGATTCTTCCCGTCATGGGACTCGCGTGCTCGCCCGAGGGCGCCCAGCCACCCGTCACGAGTTCGGGTGGAGGGATTCCGCCAACCCCCAACACGGCTCCGAAAGTGATGCCGTCACAGCCGCCGAGCATCCGGTTTCGCGATGTGACCGAATCGACCGGGATCGCGTTCCTTCATGACAGCGGGAACGATCCGCAGAAGCATTTCCCCACGTCTCTCGGCAGCGGAGTGGCCATCTTCGATTACGACGCAGACGGCAAGCTCGACCTCTACTTTTGCTCGACCCGGAAGCTGCCGCTCTCGTCCGCCAATGCTTCCACGGGCAATCGCCTGTACCGCAACCTGGGCGGCCTGAAGTTCGAGGACGTGACCGATCGGGCAGGCGTGGGATACCGCGGATTCTGCCATGGGGCGGCAGTCGGCGACGTGAATGCAGACGGGATGCCGGACCTGTATCTCACCAACTACGGCGGGAACGTTCTTTACCTCAACAACGGTGACGGCACATTCCGCGACGTGTCCAGGGCCTCCGGGGCGGAGGTAAACGTCTGGAGCAGCGGGGCGGCCTTCCTCGATTACGACCGCGACGGCAAGCTCGACCTCTACGTCTCTTGCTACGGCCAGTGGACCGAGGACGGGCCTCACGATTATTGCGGCGACGCCAAGCGCAACATCCGGATCATCTGTTCGCCATTCTCGATCCGGCCCCAGCGTCATTTTCTCTTCCGAGGCAACGGAGATGGGACGTTCGACGAGACCACGGAGAAGGCGGGGATCCTCCGCCGCGATGGGCGAGGTCTGGGCGTGGTCTCGGCTGACATCGACCACGACGGCTTGACGGACCTCTATGTCGCCAACGATGGCTGCCCGAACTTCCTTTTCCGCAACAAGGGCGACGGCACCTTTGAAGATCTGACCGAGAGTTCGGGAGCCGCGACGGACAGCACGGGCGCGGTCCAGGGGAGCATGGGGGTCGACATTCAGGACGTGGACGGAGACGGCCGCCCCGAACTGTTCGTGACCAATTTTCGTGGACAGTACAACACGCTCTATCAGAACCTCGACGGCCGCAACTATCAGGACGTGAGCGCCCAGGCCGGCGTGGTCCGCGACAGCCTGGCCTACGTGGGCTGGGGCTGCTCCCTCGCCGATTTCGATAACGACGGCCGCCCCGACATGTTCGTGGTCAACGGCGAGGTGGACGATAACCTGCGCGAGTTCGGACAGATGATCGATTACGAGCAGCCCGCCGTGGTCTGGCGCGGCCTGGGTCGTGGGAAGTTTCAGCGAGTGGCCGATCCCGGCGATTTCTTTCGGGCGAACCATCCGGCCCGAGGTGCGGCCTTCGGCGACCTGGACGATGACGGCGACCTCGACGTGGTGATCAGTCTCATGGACAAAAAACCGGCCATCCTGGTCAACGAATCGGTCGCAAAGGCGAACTGGATCCGGTTCGCGCTCGAAGCAAAGCATGGGAACACCGAGGCCCTGGGCGCGACGGTCGAGGTCCATGCCGGCGGCCAGGTCTTCCAGCGTTTGATCAAGGGCGGGGACAGCTACCTCTCGGTGAACGATCGCAGGGCCTTGATCGGCCTGGGCGAATTGACCAAGGTGGATCGTGTGGAGATCCTCTGGTCTCCCGGCGTGACGACCACGCTGGAAGGCCCTGCGTTGAACCAGTCCCATCGCGTGGTTGAACCTTCGGGAGGCGAAGCGAAGTGACGACGGAGCCCGATCTGACGGAGCCCAGGCCTGACCCCACACCTGCTCCTCCCGCCTCCGAGCCCAAGTCGCGCATGCCCTGGGTGATCGCGGCCGTGGTCCTTGTGGCGGTCGTGCTTCTTGGGCGGCCGATCCTGAGGAGCATCCTGCCCGCGCCTCGGTTGGGCCCCGCCTTGAAGCTGTTCAACGAAGGCCGATTTGCCGAGGCCGAGGCGAAGCTAGCGGACCTGGTCGCGTACGATCCGGCGAATCCCCAGACACGGCTCTTCCTCGCTCGCGCCATGCTCGATCGGGAAGGCCCCAAGCCGTCGGAGGCCATCGAGACGCTCAAGGCCTTGCGCCCGGCCACCCCTCTGCAAGCGGCCGAGGGGCACGTCCTGCGAGGGATGGCCCATGAAGCCCTGGGACGGCCCGATCAGGCCGAGCTTGCCTGGAAGCAAGCTCTGGAGATCGACCCGTTGGTCGGCGAGGCCGGCTGGCTCTTGCTGCAACTCCACTATTCCGAGAGTCGTGAGGAGGAGGCCCGGAAGCTCGCCTTGCAACTCTCGAAGATCGAGCCGCACCCCGGAGATCGCGTCCGCCTCCTGCTTGAGCCCATCCGGTATGAGGCCGAGCCCCTGGCGGCGGCCGGGGTGATCTCGCAACTGGCCTCGGCCGTGAAGGCGAACCCCGACGACCGGAACGCCGCGCTTGCCTATTACCGGGCCATGGCCACGGACGGGACGGGCGTGGACGAGGCGGTCACGGCCCTTCAGGCCCTGGTCAAGAAGTCGCCCGAGGATCTCGCCTCCCAGGACGCCCTGTTGTTTGCGCTCGACACGACGGGCGACCTCGACGGCATGGCGAAGGCCCTTGACGCGATCCCTACCGCCCTTGCGGCCGAACCGAAGATTGCCGGTCACCGCGGCAGTCTGGCCCTGAAGCGTAAAGACTATGCGGCAGCGATCCCCGACCTTGAGAAGGCCGTGAAGGCTCGGCCCTGGGACATCAAAGTCCTCCATCTTCTGGCCGATGCTTATCGATTCGCAGGAAAAACCTCGGAGGCGGAAGTCGCCCGCGCGCGCGAGGCCGGGCTCGAGGCCGCTCGCATCGACCTGCGAGCGATCAAGGGCAAGGAACAGGAAGAAGGACGCCCCGGACTGTTCGAAGAGGCGTCGAGCCGACGGGACCTCGGGCTCGTTCCCAATCCCGAGCTCTACAAGCGACTGGCCGCGAACCGCGAGGCGATGGGACATCCCGACGAGGCGCTGGCGTGGCATCAGCTGATCCTGCGAGACAGCCCGGACGATAGCGAGAGCCTCGAGGCCTTGAAACGCCTTGGCGGGGCGGGTTCGTGAACCTGGCTCGCCGGGTTCTCCTCTCGCCGAACCACCCCCAGCTGTCTTACAATCGTGATATGCCTGCAACCCCAGCACCACCCCTGACGAAGCCCTCACCCGCGGTCTCGCGCCAGTGGCGTCTCGGGATCGTGGTCGGGCTCATTCGCCCGGTTTACTGGCCCCTTGTGGTGAGCCTGATCCTGCTGAATGCCTGGTGGAGCTGGGAAGCTCGTCCGCATCCCGACCTGAAGGACGTGGAACGGTGGATCGCCCAGGACGCGGACGTCGATGTCAGGTCGGCCGCCTGGTGGAAGTTCTGGAGAGAGCCCCACAACAACGAGGGAGCCATCCGAGCCCTGGAGCGAATGGCGAGCGAGTCCCCGAACGATGCCCGCGTTCGCAACCTGCTGGGCCGCGCCTATGGCGCAAAGAACGACTACCTGCACGCGGCCGAGCAGTGGCGAGCGGTCCCGTTCTGGTCCCCCTTGAAGCCCGAAGCCCTGTACGGAGAAGCCCTGACCTGGCCGCTCCTGAAACGGATGCGGGATGCCGAGATCGCGATGCTCGCCTATTTGCAGGTGGACCCGAATCATCCGTCGGCCCGCCCCCGGGCGCCGCAGGTCACTCAGTGGCTCCTGAACAAATACGCGATCCAGGACCGATGGGATGAGGCCCGCGTCCTGATCTGGCAGGCTTATGACGAGAGCCTAGGCGCTCTCGAACGTCGAAGCTGGCTCGAGTTGAGCCTCAAGACACAAATCGAACGCTCTTTACCCTCGGCCACCCTGATTCACGCCCGCGAGTGGATTGCCGCCGACCCCGACGACTGGCACGCCCGCCGTGCCCTGGCCCGCGCGGCCAACGCCGAGAAGCTCTACGGGGAGGCCGACCGCGAGATCCGTACATGCGTTGCTGCCAAACCCACAGACCCCGTCGTGTGGGGCGACTGGGTCGAGATGCTGCGGATCCGCGAGGACTTTGACGGGATCGCTTCGCTGCTCGCCAAATGCCCGACCGAGGCCGACGCGGACCCCCGAATCCTGATGGCCAGGGGCCGCCTCAAGCGTCAGGAGCGCGACTTTGCCGCGGCCGCCGACCTCTTTGCCAGGGCGGTCGAGAAGACTCCTTCGGATCCGGACGCCCACAACTCGCTGGCCCTGGCCTTGCAACTCGTGGGCAAGACGAAGGAGGCCGAGGTCCACCGCCGTCGCCATGCCGAGCTTGAAGAAACGAGCAAGGAGATTGCCGCGGCCGTGAACGCCTTCAAGGATGCCACCGAGGCCGTCCCGCTCAAGCCCGCCGACGTGAAGACGTCCATGCTCCGACTCTCCCAGGCCTGTCGGATGATGGGCTGGGAGCGCGACGCCGTGGGCTGGGCGCGGGCTGCGACGGAATTTTGACGAGAACCCGAGCCACGATCCCCGGGAGGTCGATCTCTTGAGCCGCCGAGCCGCGATCGTTCTGGGGGCCGTGCTCGTCCTGGCCGCGGGGATTGCCCTCGCCGTCGCGATGGCGGGGCCTCGCGATCCCATCGCCCGCGCCGAGGCGGCCGAGAAACGAGGCGACTGGTCGCGGATGGTCGATCAGGCCGAGCTTCGCCTGAGTCAGGAGCCCGAAGACCCCCGAGCCCTCCTCCTGAAGGGCAGGGGGCTGGCCCACCTTGGCCAGCTTTTGCCCGCGGCCAGGGCGTATGCGGCGACCGGCGGCGACCGCATGACACCCGCTGACCTTCGCCTCACTTCCGATCTGCTGAGCAAGGCCGATCGGCCGGCGCTGGCGTGGTTGGCCCTCGAGGCCGCGAACCGCATCGACCCGAAGGATGGCGACACGCGTCGAGCGCTGACCGCCCTCCACGGGAAGGTCGGCAGCCAGGGGGCAGTCGCCCACGTGACGGACCTCCTCTCGGCCGTGCCAACGGGTCCCGCTTTGGCCCAGCTCGTCGTGGAGCTCGCGACCCTCACGCAGAGCGATGCCAGCACCGACCCGACCCTCGATCGCGTGTTGTTGCGGGGCCGTGAAAAGCTGAGAAGCCTGGACACGTCCGCAGCCGTGAGGCGGCTCGTCGCAAGGGTCCTGCTGGAATTCGGGAGGCCGGATCGGTCTCGCGATGTTCTCAGATCGTTACTCTCCGCACGTCCCGACGCCGAAGCTTCCTGGATCCTGAGCCGGGCGTTGCTCCAACTCGGCGACGAGAGCGGGGCGGATGCGGCCCTCGTGGAGGCCAGGGGGTTCGCCGCTGGTCGCCGCACCGATCACGATCCCGCCGTGTACACCGGCGCGAAGAGCTGCCGCTCCTGTCATTCCGAGATCTACGACGAACAGCAGAACAGTCGGCATGCCGCCACAATCTCTCATGGTGCCGACATGGCCCGCGTGAAGATCCCCGAAGGCCTGCTCGCCGATCCGGCCGATCCCAGGGTCTCGCACGTGTTCACGCGAGAGGGCGACACGGTCCGCCTGGCGACCACCGTTGGAGATCAAACTTATCGCGCAATCCTCGACTACGCGATGGGTTCAGGCCACCGCGGCGTGACGATGGTCGGCAAGGACGACTCGGGGGACTATCGCGAGCTTCGGATCTCGGAGTACTCGGAGAAGGGCACGATCTGGGATGTGACCAGCGGGTTCAGCCCCCACCCGGGCGACCCCAGGGAATATCTGGGCAAGGGGCTTTCGCCCTCGGGCTTCCGCGACTGCTTGCACTGTCACACCACTCGCTATCGAGGGCCCGAGAACCGTGGCCCGGAAGCCGCCGACCGCGGCATCGGTTGCGAGCGCTGTCACGGGCCGGGCGGGAATCATGGGAAGGCCGTCGAGACCGGGTTCGCCGAACTGGCGATCGGTCGGCCCAAGGGGGCGACAGGCCCCCAACGCATGAAAATCTGCGCCGAGTGCCATGCCTCCGACGGCACGTTCCCGCCGACCGACCCGCAATTCATCCGCTTCCAGTCGAGCACCTTGCCGAACAGCCGGTGCTTCACCGAGAGCCAGGGCAAGCTCGACTGCGTGACGTGCCATGACCCTCACAAGAAGATGGAAGCCTCGCCCGTCTATTACGAGAAGAAGTGCCTGAGCTGCCACACCGCGACGACCCAGGCTGCGACCGAGACCTTCCGCCATGTGGCGTGCCCGGTCAATCCTCGCAGCGATTGCCTCAAGTGTCACATGCCCACGATACCCGAGGTCGTCACCCACACCTCGTTCACGGACCATCACATTCGCGTCCATCGCGAGGAATCGGCGCGATGAAGCCCCCGCCCGCAATCACGACAACCACGTCTCGATCTCGCCTCAAGCTTGGTATCGCCGCGGTCCTTGCCGTGGTCGGTGCGGGGGCCTTCTTCACGATCTGGCGAGGCGGCCCCTCTCAGGAAATCGCCTCGTCCGTGCGAAGACAGGTTGCGGCACGCGACCTGAAATCTGCCCGCACCTCGATCACGCAATGGCTGGCCCGCGAACCCAGGGCGGCGGATGCTTATGCCCTGCTCGCGCGTGTGGAAGTGGCCGAGGGGCACGACCAGGAGGCAGTCAACGCTCTGGCGCGTGCGGTGGACCTCGGCTATCCACCCTTGAAGCTCGCGCCCTTCTTCGCCGTGGTCCAATCGCGCTCCGAGAACTACGACCAGGCCGAGCCGGTCCTTCGCCTGGCCCTGGCCGAGACCGAAGAGCCCATGCCCGAGGTCGCCCAGGCGTTGGCCCGCGTTTACCTCAAGACCTTCCGCCTGAAGGAAGCGGCGCAGCCCATCGCTCGCTGGATGAAGGACGCGCCCGACGACCCCACCCCGTACCTCTACCGCAACGAGATTGATACACGAAGCGACGCCGATCACGCCGTGATCATCCAGAATTACAAGGCCGCTCTCGAACGGGATCCCAGTCTCGCCGCGGCTCGCCTGGGGTTGGCCGAGCGGCTCCGCCAGGCCAACCGCCTGGACGAGGCGGTCACCGAGTTCAATCTCTACATGAAGCTCAAGCCCGACGACCCCGAAGGTTTCGTGGGGGCAGGTCGCACGGCGCTCGTGCTAGGGCAGAGCGACGTGGCCGCCGGTTACTTTGATCGAGCCTTGGAACTCGACCCCAAGGAAATCGTGGCCCTGAAGGAGCGGGGCACGATCGACCTGAAGAACCGCAAGTTCGCCTCGGCCTGCGACCGGTTCCGCAAGGTTCTGGCCATCGACCCTTATGATCCCGATACGCACTACAACCTCGCCAGGGCCCTCCAGCGACTCGGCGACGAGGCCCAGGGCAGGGGGGACTCCGCGACGGCCCAGTCCCTTCAGGACGAGGCCCGGGCCGCAGACGCTCTGGCGCAATCTCTCCGCGGCGATCACACCCAGATGGCCGACATGCAGTCGGCACTGGTCACCAGGCCCAAGGATCTCGAACTCCGCCTCAAGATCGCCCGCTGGCTCCTCGAACACGGCCGCGACGAGCAGGGGCTCAGCTTCTGCGAGCTCATCCTCAAGGACCATCCGGGGAACCCCACTGCGATCGACTTGCTGATCCGCCACTACGATCGCATCAAGGACGTCGGCAAGGCCAACTACTACCGTCTCCTTCAGCGGCAGGTTCCTTGAATGATCCTGCAGAGTCAGCGAACCCTTCGCGAGCCGGGCATGAGAGTCGGCCACCAGCGGCTGTCAAACCGATGACGACCGCTCATCGATTCGCGATCGCGTTGCTGGTCTCGGGCGACTTCAGCACGCGTCCCCCACGGCATGACTCGCCGTCATGCCCCCGCCATGACGGCCTGCTCCATGATCGAGTGCTCGGTCCATTCCGAGACGGGCCTGGCCGGCCCCAGCACGCCCCGACTCATCACCGCGATCCGGTCGCACACGCCCAGCAACTCGGGAAGATACGAGCTGACCATCACGATGCCCTTGCCCTCGGCGGCCAGTTCGCCGATCCGCCGATAAATCTCGGCCTTGGAGCCCACATCAATCCCTCTCGTGGGCTCATCCAGCAGCAAGATATCCGCCCCCTGATGGAGCAATCTTGCGATGGCCACCTTCTGCTGGTTCCCGCCCGAAAGCTCGCCGACCCGCTGCGAAGGCCCCCTCGCCTTGACCTGCATGGCTCGCATCCAGTACGCGGCCCGCTCTCGCCGATGTCGGAGAGTCAACCATCCAAAATGCGTATAGGGTTGCAGCCGCGAGTAAGTGAGATTGTCTTCAATCGATTGGTCCAGCGCCAGGCCTTCGCCCTTGCGATCTTCGCTCACGAACCCGAGCCCCTGCGCAATCCGGTCGCGGGGGCGTCCCCGTAAGGCCTCGACCTTGTGGACCCGGATGGCGCCCGACCGCAAGGCATCGAGACCAAAGACCGTCCGCAGGGTCTCGGTTCGCCCCGCGCCGATCAAGCCGGCGATGCCAAGGATCTCCCCCCGGCGGAGCTGCAGATTCGCCGACCTGGGGAGGACCTCACCGGCCAGCCCCGAGAGATCGAGGATCTCCTCCCCGAGTTCGTGGGGAACCTTGGGAAACATCTCGGTCATATCTCGGCCCACCATGAGCTTGATGATGGCTGACAGGTTCGTCCCTTGCATCACGCCAGTCCCGACCGACTTCCCGTCGCGAAGGACCGTGTATCGCTGCGAAATCCGCTTCACTTCCTCCAGAAAATGGCTGATATAAACAACCGCAATCCCCTTCGTTCGCAACCTGCCGATCACCTCGAAGAGGCGTTCCGCATCACGCTCGCCCAGGGAGCTCGTCGGCTCGTCGAACACGACCACGCGAGCGTCGGACACCATCGCCCGGGCCACCTCCACGAGTTGCTGGGCCCCCAGGCTCAGGTCTCCGACGCGGGTGTCGGGCTGGATGTCCGGATGGCCCAGGAGCCCCAGCGCTTCCTTCACAAGCGTACGGTGTGCCCTCCTTTGAACGAACCCTGCATGCGACCGCTCGAGGCCCAGCATGACGTTGGCCTCGACCGTAAGGTGAGGCGCGATCGCGAGTTCCTGGAAGATCATCGCCACACCTCGTCGGCGGGCTTCGCGGGGGCCCGTCGGGGCAAAGGGCAATCCACCAAGCGTCATCGAGCCCATGTCGGGGCGATGAGCCCCGCTCAGGATCTTCATGAGCGTGCTCTTGCCTGCCCCATTCTCGCCGATCAGGGCGTGGACTTCCCCGGCATTCAGGTCCAGGTCCACCCCGTCTAGAGCACGGCTCGATCCGAACGATTTCGACACCGCCCGCATCGTCATCAAAACGTCGCTCATGACTTCGGCCGCTTCTCGAGCAGCCCCGCATCCCGCAACACGCGGAGCATGCCCGAGGTGGATGACTCGTTCGGACAGAACACCCCATCAATCTGGCCGCGATAGCGAGTGATCAGGCTCTGGGCCGTCTTCTGTGCCGAATCCGAGGTCGCCCCCGCGTATTGGTCCTTCGACAGGTAAGTGATCTTGGGATGCTTGGCGATGGCGTCCATGAATCCCTTCTCGCGTTGCTCGGTGCTCTCTGAGCCCACCGCATAGGGCATCATGATAATTCGCCCTTCACCGTTGAGCAGCGAGGCCAGCCGCTCACCGGCGAGCACGCCACCATGGTAGTTATCCGTGGCCACGTAGCTGACAATTTTCGGCGAGTCGAGGCCCGAGTCGATGATCACGACCGGCACACCACTCTCGATCGCCCGCTCCACGGGCGCCACAAGCGCCTTGGAATCCAGCGGGGCCAGGACCAGCCCATCGACTTTCGCCGCAACCGCATTCTGAACGAGCTTGATCTGCTCCGTCCGGTCATCTTCCTTCTGCGGCCCTTGCCAGATGATCTCGACATTGCCCAGCTCCTCGGCCGCTTTGAGGGCTCCGGCATGCACGGTCTTCCAGTGCTCGTGGGTGGTCCCCTTCGGGATGACCATCACGCGGTACTTTTTGGACTTCTCGCCCGAGATCGAGCTGTCTGCCGAGTGCGAGATCTTGGGTGCACTCAGGAGGGGCTTGACCTCTTCAGACGCCATGTTCTCTGGCGTGATCATCGTTTCACCCGTTGAGATCTTGGGCTCGACAGCCTGTTTCTCGAGTGCTGAGACGACGGTCTTCACGCCGTCCAGACCCATCTGAAAAGGATTCTGGGCCACGGTCCCCTGAAGTTGGCCAAGACGCAAAGCGTCAACAAGCGGAGGACTCACATCAAAACCTACGAACTTCACGGACTTGGATGGAGTAAGTGAGGTGGTCGTTTCGGTACCCACACATCCCGCCAAGATCAGCGGGATCGCAAGGAGAATGGACCTGGCAAAGCATGAATAATGGTACACGGAGGGGCTCGCATTTCCGTACGACGGGAGAGGATGGGAGATTAAGACAAATCCTAATGGGTCGGCACAGGGCCTGCAACAACTCAACCCCAGCCAAAAACAATGAGGTCCGCCTCCAAAGGAAATCACAGAATTCCGGACCAGGGTGTTGACCCGGGTGCTGGGGTGCGATACTATTCCCCTCGCCGGACGTGAAAACGACTGGCGGGAACGAACGCGACGGGACATCGGGTGTTGGGCGGTTTCGCCCGACGGCCCAGTTGAATCCAGCG
>JANOBY010000344.1:0-2264 GCA_031411935.1 Planctomycetales bacterium
CGCGAAATCGGTATCCGCAGGCCACTGGTAAGGCATCTTGCCGACCTCCCTGCCGGGCTGAGATCCATCCATTCGCAACGCCAGCAAGAGAATACGTCAGAAAATCAGGGCTTTCTAGCCCTGTGACGGATCGTTGAAAAATATCGCTGCGGCTTAACTCGTGCTCAAGATCGACCAACTTCGCCCAGCGGCCCCAGCAATGCAACACTTCCAAACGATTCCCCCTTCGAGTGCACATCATGAATACGACGTCACTTCGACCCGCGATTCGATTTACTTCCGAGGGGAAGTGGATCGTTGAGGTATCGTTCTCACCGATGCCCGTTTTCGAGACACGGGCGAACGCAGAACTCTTTGTCCGCGGCGTGGCCTTGATCGATTCTGATTTCAAGGACCAAACCGAACTTCGTGATGTCGTCACCGCAATGTCCGACAACTCGCTGAGCAGTTCCCTGCTCTACCGTAAACTCAAAGCTGCACTCACTCCCCAGAAGGACGTAACACTGGACTGGACGCCGATGCCGATCAAGTCGAAAGCGCGACCATCGATCTCCACAAACACGCCTGCCCCTGCCCCTCCTCGTCTTCGCGAGTCGCTCAACAGGGCATCTTGAATGCAGAGCCTCTGAGCCTGGGCCGAAATCGGAGCCGAGCTTTGCTACCATCACTTCATGACCCCGCCCGCCCCCATTGGAACGTACACTCCGCCCACGGTCCGCAAGGGTGATCGTGTCTTCTGCCTCTACCGCGACTGCGAGTGCGTGGTCTCGTCGTGGACGGACTCTCGCATCAGTTGGCCCCGCGTCGGCGTGCGCGGCCAGCAAGGCGGGTCGGGCTTGTGGATCGACGAGACTCTCCTGAGGGCGATCCGAACCGAGTCGGCCACGGCGCTGAAATACTGGTTCGGCATCGGTACGTTCGCCGTCTGGCGCTGGCGAAAAGCGTTCGGCGTCGGCCGCACGGGCACTGTATCTGTCCGGCGGCGCTGCTGATACCCACCCTCATTCGTTTTCCCCGAAATCGGTCGGTGGTGGTGGTGGCTACACTCGCCTCCATGTCCGACGTGACCCGCCTTCTCGCCGCCGCCGGCCACCGCTCCGCGTCAGCCATGCCCAACCCCGACTCCACCTACTGGACCGTCATCCGCGCCGCGGCGGCCGGCAGCTCGGCCGACCGCGAGGAACTGGCCCGCTGGTACATGGAAGTCGGGCGGCGGTTTGGAGAACTCGAACGCCGATCGTGAACCGACGGCGGTATACTCGCGGTCAAGTCTCCGGTGGCGAATCCGGTCTTGTGGTTCGGCTCCTTCGACACCGGCGGGCTGGCTCGGTACAGTTCAGTGAATGGCCCTGGTCCAAAATGAAGAACTGCGTCTATGAACGAACCCTACAACCCGAACGTGACCGCAGACATCCCTCCGGCTCCCGCCGATTCGCCCCACACGGCCGACCCGCTTTTCCAGACGGACCCCGCCCATGGCTCGGCCAGCACGGACGGATCTCGGACCGGTGCCTACATTCCTGCGACCCCTTCCCCGCGAGCCGGTGACGACCTGCCGACAGTCCCAGGCTACCGCGTGCTCCGAGAGATCGCCCGCGGCGGCATGGGCAAGATCCTCGCCGCCCACGACCTCAGTCTTGACCGCGATGTGGCGATCAAGCTCCTGCTGCCAGGGGCCAAGTCCGACCGCTTCGTCCGCGAGTCGAAGATCACGGCCCGGCTGCCGCACCCCGGCATTCCACCGGTCCACGCTCTCGGCACACTGGCCGATGGTTCCCCCTTCCTGGCCATGAAGCTCGTCGCCGGTCGAACCCTGGCCGCCGAGATCAAGACCGGCGACCGGCCGAGGCTGTTGCAGGCGTTCACGCAGGTCTGCCAAGCCGTCGGCTTCGCCCACAGTCGTGGCATCATTCACCGCGACCTGAAGCCGGCCAACGTCATGATCGGTGCCTTCGGCGAAGTGCTGGTCATGGACTGGGGCTTGGCCAAGGATTTGGCCAGCCGGGAGCCCGAGCGACCGGAGGGACGGACCCCCGTCGCTCTTCCCGGCAGCGACCCGGACCAGACCATCGACCAGCCCGCGTCGGACGAATCGACGCACGACCAGACGGCGGCGGGGACGGTGATGGGTACGCCGGTCTACATGGCCCCTGAAGTGGCGGAGGGCCACGCCGCCACTCGCGCGGCGGACGTCTACGGGTTGGGGGCGGTTCTGTACACCGTGCTCGCCGGCCGCCCACCCTACGCGGGGGCGACGACGGCCG
>JANOBY010000345.1:0-5492 GCA_031411935.1 Planctomycetales bacterium
CTTCTTCCGATTCGGGAACTATCCGGTCAAGATCACGCTGACCGATGCCAAATCGAAGCTTACTCGAACCTTTGCGTTCCAGGCGAAGATCTCGGATGCGCCTTTGAACGCCGTGTTTGTGACCCCCAACATCCTACCCGGGACCGCGAGCGTCGAAGGCAGGGTGGCCACGCTCACCAGCGCCAATACGGGCCTGAGGCTTTCGGACCTGTCCGCCACCATTGAATGGGGCGACGGCACCTCGTCCGCGGGGGTGGTCGAAGGGGGGAACGGAACCTACACGGTGAGGGGAGCCAAGGATTACGCGAGCCTGGGAACCTATCCCGTGAGGGTGAGGGTCCTCGGGGCCGGAGGGGCCGCCAGCGAGGTCTCGGGGTCGATTTCGGTCTCCAACCGGGCGCCGATCTTCAATGAGATTCTCACTCCCACCGTGGGGACCGGGCAGGCGTTGCAACTGACGATCCACGCGGTGGAAAAGGATCCGGGACAGAAAATCGCCTACAGCCTGGGGTCAGGCGCTCCGGCAGGGGCCGCGATTGACCCCGTGAGCGGCATTTTCACCTGGACCCCCTCGACCGGGGCGGGCTTCGTGCCGATCACCGTGATCGCCTCGGACGATGGAAGCCCCGCGCTGACTTCCTCGCGGACCTTCGTGGTGGATGTCCGCAGCGTCCCTCCGCTCGTGCGGGTGACCTCGACACTCGTTCCCGGCCGCAAGAAGACCGGCCCCGTGATTCGCCTGAAGTTCGATGGCCCCGTCGATGCAACGAGCGTGGGGTCGTTCACCGACATCGCCGTCGTGACCGCAGGTCGCGATGGCCGACTCGGCACCCAGGATGACGTGACCTCACGCCCGCGAAGGATCCAGTTCGATGCGAACACCAATAGCGTCCTCGTTCGCATGGGCCGAGGCGTGAAGACGGGTTCCGGTTACCGGGTCCGTCTCGCGGGGGTTGCGGACACCTTTGGTCGCGCCGTGGACGTGGATGGAGACGGTGTGCCGGGCGGCCCACTCGTGAGCCTGGCCCGAAGGAAGGGGCGCGGAGGAACGCTGTCTTCACGCTCGTGAGAGGTGAAGGGCATCAGCGAGTGAATCTTTCGACCATGGAAGCGGGATCGTCGGTGAAAATCCCGGCGATCCCAGCCTCCCTCAGCCTGGTTTCCAGGCCAGGTCTCGACACGTCGTTGACGGTGTAGACGAACGTCTTCAGATCCTCATCTTCCCATTCCGGTGGGTGAGGACTCGCGAGGCACGCCTCGATCGAGATGTGGTGATAGTCGGCCCCGAGGATCTGTCGAACGTAGCGTTCGGGCCGGTAAAGGGGCGTGTGAGACAGGGCCCCCGTCGCGATCTCGGGCTTCTCGCGGACCACGCGGGCGATGTCCTGGTGATCGAAGGAGGAGAGGAGCACGCGTTCCTCGATCCCGATCCGCTCGATCGTTCCGAGGACCTCGCGAAGAAGGCGAGGGTCCGGATCCGGGAAGGACTTCACCTCGACATTCACGAGCCAGTCCAGGCGAGCCGTGAGTTCGAGAGCCTCCTCCAGCGAGGGGATGCGGATCCTTCCCGTCTGAAAGATCTGGACGTCCGTCCGGGGGATCTGATCCCACGTTCCGAACGCCTTCGCCGAACGATGCCTGGCGTCGAGATCGACGAACCAGGAACCCGCATCGAGAGAGCGGATCTCGTTCCAGTCGAAATCACGAACGCGGAAGCCACGAACCGAGCGAGGGTCGCCGGCGAACCGCTTGGCGACGTCGGTGGTCCTCACCAGGGTCTCGTCATGCACGACCACAGGAACGCCATCCCGGCTGAGATGAACGTCCAGCTCCCATGCGAACGCTCCGCTCCGGTGGCCCAGCAGGGCGGCCTCCAGGGTATTCTCGGGCGCAAACATGGAGGCCCCTCGATGGGCGATGACCAGAGGTGTTCCGCGTTCGGGCAAGTCGCGAAATCGGCTCATTGATCGGCTCTCCAGCGACGGAATGGGCGCCGGCCGCGGTCTCCACTCCGTCCCACGGCCTTCAGCGACGTGACCCCCGGGTCGTCCGGCCCGCATCACGCGAGCCCGGAAAACGGAGCCAGTATGGGCCCAAATGCGAC
This sequence comes from Planctomycetales bacterium, assembly GCA_031411935.1. Lineage (GTDB taxonomy): Bacteria > Planctomycetota > Planctomycetia > Isosphaerales > Isosphaeraceae > JAQGHR01. The sequence continues at coordinate 2,105 of JANOBY010000345.1, forward strand.
CGGCGAACAGGGGAACACGGGCCCTCGAAAGGGACCGAGCCCGGCCTCGCCCCTTGACAGGGCGGGGCCCGTTCGATTGAAATCCATGCAGTTGCGTGCCCGTAGCTCAATTGGATAGAGCGTCGGCCTCCGAAGCCGAAGGTTGCAGGTTCAAATCCTGCCGGGCACATTCCGGGACCTGTGTTCCCACGCTGCGATCGTCGTCCCTCCCCCGCTCACGAGCCTCATCGCGGAGGCCAGGGTTGACGCCTCCTCGTCCCCCCTGGACGTGAGAGGGGATTCGCATCGCACCACGAAGGACGGGTCAGGTGTACGCGGCGCCACCTCCCCCCGTTCGCCTCGAACGCCCCGACCAGTCCTGATCCGCGCCACGCTCGCAACCCGCGCCTCGCGAGGAGGGCACGGCGAGGAGGTCCCAGGCCGTGCCCCTTGCGTACGTTAGTTATTGAAGAGGAAGTGGCAGATGTCGCCGTCGTGCATGATGTAGGCCTTCCCTTCCACGCGGAGCTTTCCTGCGGCGCGGATCTCCTTCTCGCTCTTGAACGTCTCCAGGTCGTCGAGCGTGTAGACCTCCACGCGGATAAAACCCTTCTCGAAGTCGGTGTGGATGACTCCAGCCGCTTGCGGCGCCGTGGCCCCTACAGGAATCGTCCAGGCGCGGACTTCTTTTTCTCCAGCCGTGAAGTAGCTCTGCAGGCCGAGGACCCGGTAGGCCTCGCGAGCCAGCGCGGGCAAGGCAGCTTCTTTCAGGCCCGATGACGTGAGCATCTCCTCCCGGTCGGCCTCGTCCAGCTCGGCGATCTCCGCCTCGAGCTTCGCGCACACGGGGACGACCGCGGCGCCCACCTTCTCGGCGAATTCGCGGACCTTCTGCACCAGCGGGCCCTCCCCGGTGAGATCCGACTCATCCACATTGGCCACGTACAGCACGGGCTTCGAGGTCAGAAGTCCGAAGCTCGTCAGCGCCTGGGTCTCGAGCTCGTCGAACGTGAGCTTGCGCAGGGGCTGATCGGTGCCCAGATGGTCGAGGGCCTTGCGGATCGCCTCCACGCGGATCTTGGCCTCCTTGTCCTGCCCCTTGGCCGCGCGTTCGGCCTTGGGCAGGGCCGTCTCCAGAGTCTGGATGTCCGCCAACATGAGCTCGATCTCGATCGTCTCGATGTCCGACAGGGGATTCACGGATCCGGCCACGTGGACCACGTCCGGGTCCTCGAAGCAACGAACCACCTGGAGGATCGCGTCTACCTCGCGGATGTGGCTCAGGAACTTGTTGCCCAGCCCTTCCCCCTCGCTCGCACCCTTGACGATGCCGGCAATGTCCACCAGCCGCAGGGCCGTGGGAACGAGCTTCTTGGGGACGATGTACTTGCTGATCCGAGCCAGGCGCGGGTCGGGCACACTGACGACCCCCTCATTCGGCTCGATCGTGCAGAACGGATAGTTCGCGGCCTGGGCCGTCTTCGAATTCGTGAGAGCGTTGAAGAGCGTGCTCTTCCCCACGTTGGGCAGACCGACGATACCGGCTCGCATGATGCCGCGACGTCCTCGACAAAGGGATTTCGTTGCGGAACCGAAAGACACACCCGGTCCGCGCCGCCCGCGATCACCGATCGGCGAAGGGCAGGAGAAATATCATACCTTGGCCGACGACCGATTGTCGCCGGGTTTTCGCGGCCGAACGAGTGCGGAAGCGTGCCTCGCCGAGTGTCCTCGGTTCGATCAGGACGAACTGGACCCGGAGCCAACGTCGAAAGCACCAACCCGATGCTCTCCTCTCGCCGCACTCAGTCGTTCGGGCCACCCATCGTGATTCCAGACGTACAGAGGCCCTCCCCGCGAACTCTTGACGATCCCGGATCCGACCGGAACCGAGGCCTTCGGGAGAATTTGCGTGTCGATGCGCTGTTCCCCGGTGATCAGATGCGCTGATCCTCACGATACTCTTCAAGGCCGTCGTGTCTTCATCCCGCGTAGAGCACCTCGCTGACAACCAGGACCTCCGACATGGGCCGTGACGACGAACAGGAAAGCCTCTACCCGTCGAAAACGTGAAATTGCACAACGAACCCAATTTGGCCGCCCCGGTAGAGCGGTCTGTCAATGCGGATAGGCTGCCCAGACAAGGACTTGAGTCTCAGAACAGCGGAGAACAAACGGAGCTTTCGAGGTGCGATAACCGGAAAACGAAGCCAAAACGAACCCAAAACGAAGCCAATTTTGGGGCCTCTGGACGCAAAACGAACCCACCTTGGTGCATCATCGGCAATGTGAGAATCCCTGGACCGGGTTCAATCTCCCCCCACCAAGCGCAGGGCGTGACTCGCACTTTCGTTGTACCAGGAGTTCTCGCGGAATGGGCGGAGGTGGATGCCGCACGGGATGGGCGTCCCCTCGCTGTCGCGGACGTCCTCACCGTGGCTGTCGAGGATCAGGGGGATGCCATCGGGCGACTTCCCGATGGGGCCCACCCAGATCACCACGTGGCTGATGCGTCCTGCGCGATTCTTGATGAAAACCAGATCGCCCGTGCGTAGCGTCTCGATCCTTTGGGAGTAAGCCGCCGGAAGCGCGACCACACGCAGAGGGACGCGTTCGCCTTCGGTTGTGGTGGCGAAACGCTCCTCCGACTGGCGATGGACCTCGGTGTTCAGCTTCAGGCCGAACCCCTGATTGAAGACGAAGCCCGTGAAGTTGCTGCAATCGACCCCCTTACCGTTCCGCCCGAAGCAGGTCTCCTTCCAGGGCCATCCGCGAGGAGGGTCCCAATCCGGGACGTGGTGATGCTGGTATCCATAGCCAAGAAAACGCATCGCGACGGCGATCACCCGTTCTCGCTTCCGCTCGGGAGTCGAGCCCTCCGGCTCTCGCGGGCGAGGATACGTGCGAGGCTCAGGCCCCCAGGAGCCGAATCGTTCGCGCGTATTGGGCGAATACCAGTGGGCGTGCTCGATTTCCGCCTCGATCCGCCAATCCCCGCGCTCCGAGCGCTCCAGGTCACCGATCAGCTCCGACTTGGGCACCGAGAACTCGACTCGATACGGCGAGCGATACTCGCGAGGATCCTGCGCCTCGGCAACCAGGGCGAGCGGCAAGAGCAACAGGGCCAGGCAGTGACGTCGCATGATCGCATTCCACTCGGATCGCGTCCTCAATCGCGAGGACACTGATGACAGCCTAGGTCGGGATCCCGAGAGGCACGCTCACCTCTCGATCTTCTTTCGCGATCGATCACTTGCGCCGGGGCTTGCCAAGGACGCCGATCGGGATGGAGGTGGTCGAGGGGATGAATCCACCCACGTCCGCGATCCCGCCCGCCCCGCTCCTCGTCCAGAAGGCGAACTGGTAGCGGGAGAGGGGCCTGCCCGTCGAGGGGAGCAAGGTGGAAGGG
>JANOBY010000346.1:0-3290 GCA_031411935.1 Planctomycetales bacterium
CACAGACGAGATCAAGCCGCCGCCTCGCTCGTCGAAGGTCGCCAGGTCGCTCGACATCCCCTCAAGGACGCGAGTCGTCCGCAAGCACGAGACCGTGCGGAGCATCGCTCGCGACGACCTTGGCGACCCGTCACGGGAGGCAGAGATCATCAAGCTCAATCAGGATCTTCTGGACCCCGAAGATGGGCTTCTCCGCCTGAAAGCCGGCATGACCCTCAAGTTGCCCGACGACACGCGTCGGCGATGATCTCGGGCCGATGCCGTTGGCCATGGATTTGCGTGAGCGGTGGGGGCTTCGGCAATCGCCCCTCCTTGCATCCAGAATGGTTTCGAGAGCATGCCCGTTTCGTCCAGGGCATGGGGCAAAGGCGGCTGGACCTCGGCTCGGGCCCGGCTCTTCTACGGTGATCAGGCGGAACCTGCCACCCAGGGTTTACCCTCGAACTGCAGGATTGAGGCCCACCGAGTTCTGCTCCCTAGACCAATAGAGAGACCCCAGGTGGTCCGGCCTTGCCGAATCGCCTGGGGTCTCGTTCTTTAACGATAGACCAGCCTCGATCAATGGCGGAAGAGGAACTCTTTCGAGTTGATCAGTGCCCAGCCAATATCCTCGATGGCCTGACGACGGTCAGCGGCGTTCTTGAGGTGCGTGATCGCGACTTCCATCTCGGTGGAGTTGGGTTCGCGGGAGACGGCACGGAGGTAGAGTTCGCGGATCGCATCCTCGACCGGCACGTTATCCTTGGCCATCTTGGCGATGCGGCCGGCATCGTCACGGAGCTTGCCGTTGACGGTCGCCCCGCCGATCAACTGGAGCGCCTGGGAGAGGTTCGCATCGCTCTCGCGTTCGCATTCGCAGGCGAGTTCTCGGGCGGGACGGCCGAACGTCTTCAGGAAGGGGTTCTCCATCTTGCCGTCCGGAATCTGCGTGGCGCGAGTGCCGCTCGGCAGGCCGTCGAACTTCGTGGTGGAACCGGTCACGGCAGAGATGGCGTCGAGCAGGACCTCGGCGGGCAGGAGCTTCGTCGCGCTGTGGGAGAAGTAGAGGTTGTCATTCGCGTTCAGGTCGTTCGTCCGGGCGCTCAGGCCATAGGTGCGGCTGGTCAGGATCGACCGGATGACCGACTTGAGGTCGAAGTTGCTCTTTACGAACGACAGGGCCAGGGCATCCAGCAGCTCATCATTGGAGGCCGGATTGGAGTCGCGGAAGTCGTCCACGGGCTCGACGATTCCACGCCCCATGAGGTGGAACCACACGCGGTTGACCAGGCTCTTGGAGAAGAACGGATTCTCGGGACCCGTCAGCCAGGCGGCCAGGTTCTCGCGGCGATCCTGGGGCGTGCCCGGCTTCGCCTCGTAAACCGGACCGCCGAGCGCCTTGGGGGGCATGACCTTCCCGGTGCGGGGCTGGCGAACGTCGCCGTCGGCCGCGGCAAAGATGACCTCCTCCTCGGGCAGGTTCCCCTTCTTCTGGCGGACCTGCGAGAAGAATGCGGCGAAGCCGTAATAGTCGTCCTGCGTCCAGCGCTCGAACGGGTGGTTGTGGCACTTGGCGCACTGGATCCGGACGCCCAGGAAGAGCTGTGCGGTGGTCTCGACCGAGTTCTCGGGATCGCGGCTGATGCGGTAGTAGTTGGCCGCCGGGTTCCGGTAGGTGGAGCCCTTCGAAGTGAGCAGCTCGCGGACGAAGGCGTCCATCGGCTTGTTCTGGGCCAGGCTCTCGCGGATCCATCGTTGAAGGACGTGCGTCCCCTTGCTCTGGATCAGGCGGGCGTTGGACCGGAGAATGTCGGCGAGCTTGAGCGTCCAGAAGTCGAGGAACTCGGGGCGGGCGAGGAGCCGATCGACGAGCTTGACTCGCTTGTCGGGCGAGGCGTCGGCCACGAAGTCGCGGATCTCTTCGGGCGAGGGCAGGACGCCCAGCGTGTCGAGCGTGGCGCGACGGAGGAACTCGGAGTCGGTCGCGAGCTCGGACGGCTTGATGCGCATCCGGTTCAACTTGGAGAACACGGCCGCATCGATCACGTTATCGGTGGGAACCTCGGCCGCGACGAACGTGGGCACGTCCACAAGATGCGTGAGCCGGACGTTGGCCACGAGGTCGAGGTAGTGGGCGATGATCGCCACCTCGCCGCGCGTCTTGAAGGTCACGTGGCCGGTAGCGTCCACGTCGGCGATTTCGGGATTCGAGGAGTTGTAATAGCAGATCGTCGTGACATCGCGGGTCGAACCATCGGCCCTCTCCACGAGCACAGCGATCTGCTGCGTGGTCGCCGGGGCATTCAGCACGCGAGCCCCCGGGACGATCGAGAGCTTGACGGTCGGGGTCGCGGCCGGGTCGTCCTTGGCCCCTTCGGCGATCCAGTCACGGAGATATTCGTAGGTCTTTGTGGTCCGGTCGAGCCGAAGGCCACCCTCGTGGGCCATCTCGCCCAGGGGCTTCTTCAGGAGCATGCTCGAGGTCGGGTTGAGCGGGTCGATACGACGCCCCGCGGCCTCGTGCGTGAGGGTCACGAAATCCTGGTCGGGAAGATATCCGCGAAGACTAAGCCGGAACCCGCCCTTGCCCGTCGGGGTCCCGTGGCAGGCACCCATGTTGCATCCCGCCTGGCTTAGAGCGGGGATCACATCGTAGCGGAAGGAGACCGGCAATTTGGCTCCGAAGCCCTCGACCTTGATCTCGGTTCGCACCTCGACGCTGCCCTTCGAACCGACGAGGGTGGCCACGCCGTCGGCATGAGTCGTGACCTGGCCCTTGGGGGAGACCGTGGCCACCTCCGGCTGCAGGCTCGACCAGTCGAGCTGACGGGTGAGGTCGCGAACGGTGCCATCGGCATAGGCGCCCGTGGCGACGAGCTGGCGGGTCGCTCGATGACCCACGAGGGTCGCCTGGCCGGGTTCGATCCGCACCGAGGTAGGCGAACCCAGTAGTCCGTTCGGCTCCTGTGCGATGCTCGAATCGGCGGCGAGTACGAGCAGGCCGAGCGCAAGAGCGCAGAGGCACCGGGGGAGTGCGGAGACAGGCATGATCGGCTCCTCAGCGAGGCGAGTCCGTAAGTTCGGCGGGCGATCTGGCACGACTTCGCGGTAGGTTCTTCACGTACATTACTCCATCTCGGTCAAATTCTTCAAGCTAAATCAAACAATTTCCAGGGTTGGGGCCGATTCGCTGGGCGAGATTGGCCGCCGCTGGGATGCGGCCCTCGTATCCGCCATTACTGCCCCCCTATCCGTCATTTCCGCCCCCGTATCCGTCATTCCCGCCCCCCTATCCGTCATTCCCGCGAAAG
>JANOBY010000347.1:0-16600 GCA_031411935.1 Planctomycetales bacterium
CGCCCGGGGCATTACCCGCCAGGAAGGGAGCACCGATCACAAAGTCGTTTCGAGACAGATTGCCGATCGGGACGCCCGAGACATTCCCGACTCCGGCCAGTGCGTAACCCGCGTTGGCCCCGCTCGCCTCACCGGCGAACGCGATCCCCGGCAGGGTGGCCGAGTTTGGAGCAAGAGTCGCGAGGTCGAAAGGCCCAACCGGGGGATTCGTCGGGTCGGTCCCGAAGAATGCCCCGGAGATCACAAACGCAAGTCCATTGAGTGAAAGACTGTTGACGGACGCGAACGGCGCACCGATCGCAATATCGGGCTTGCCGTCCGCAATCACGTCGCCGGCCGATCCTACCGCCAGACCGGTCTGGCTGCCCGGGAAGCTCGTGGCCGTGAAGGCCGCGAACTGGAAGCCGGTGGGCGGCGTGTCGAAATCAATCGTGTTGTTGCCGGGGTTGAAGGTCGGCAACGCCGTGTTGCCGTAAACCAGGTAGGCAACCCCGCTCTGGCCGTTGGACCCGGGGGCGCCGAGCATGAAGTCGAAGAGGCCGTCGCCGTTCACGTCCCCCACCGCTGCGACCGAAGCCCCGAGCTGAGAATTCTGATTGGCGGACGCGACGAATCGGATCCCCGAAAAGGCAAAGCCCGGTGCCCCGCCCGAGGGCGGATAGGGATTCGTCTGGATGGGATTACCCAGGCTGGCCAGGGACCCAATACGTTCGGACGGCACCGGGGTCGTGGCCGGGGGCGTCGGCACCGGGGTTTCGAAAGGGGAACTGTTGAGCGTGAGGAAGTCACGGACCGTCGCGGGAGTGGTGGAAGCATCCGCCGACCCAAACACCAGGTAGACCTGGGCTCCGTTTCCGCCACCCAGGACCGGCCCGTTCCCCGCGAGGACGGTTGGCGCGGAGGCCACGAAGTCATCGAATCCGTCGCCGTTGACGTCACCAACCTCGGCCACGGAGTAGCCGGCACCACCGTTGATGATGTTGCCAGCTTCCAGAATTCCGAAGCCGGTCCCATTAGGAGGGACTCCCGTCTCCACCTGGGCGAGGGCGTTGGTGGCCATCAACAGACGGCCTTCCAGCGGTTCGCGTCCTGGGACGAATGGCGACCTGCGCCGGTTACTCGACTTGCGAGGCCCGTTCTGCCCGTTTCGCATGGGAGACTCCCTCCTCCTTGACCGACGCCTTGACCACGAGCGGCCGCGAAAACACCCGGACCGATCCATCGCCGAGCACCGCAACCGAGGGCCGACCGGAATACGAAGGCATTCCGTCAACCCGTTCCACCTCCTTTTCGGACGATCAAGCCCAGTTTCATGATGGAAACGGAAAAGCGGTTTCCTCCCCTTCGCCGTCACAATCGAACGAAACCGATTAAGCCGTACGGGCGTCAAGACCGATACCAACTCCGAGCAAGTTTCCCTGGCCCGGTCAGACAGGCCCCTCTCCTGGATCCTGATCGGGTGACACACCGTCCACCGCTTCCGATTCGCGAGGCGTCCGAACTCTGTCTATTAAGTTTGAGACGCCTCAGCGTCAGGAGGATTCGCCGATGACCCGTGCCCGCCGCTCCCGCCGCCCCGCACCTCGACGCCTGTTCCGGGGCGTGACCGTAGGGCTCGCACTTGGGGCCGCCCTCGCCCCCCAATTTGGTTGCGGGCGCGAGTTCTTTCGCCAGTGGGCCGACCAGGACGCCTCCGAGGCTGTCTTCGAGAAGAGCCGCGACCCGCGCTGGCGGATCGACGCCTTCACGATCGAACCCCCGGCCCTTTCACGGTTTGCCAATCCCTACGACATCGACCGCCCCCCCGCGCCGCCGGACGACCGTGCCACCGAGGCGCTCGCACCCACTCCCCAATGGCCGCATCATCGCTTGCTGGTCCCTCAGGAAGGGACCGGATACCTCGACATGCTCGAAAAAGGGCCGAGGTACACCGCACCGCCGCCGGCCCCGCCTGTGACGGGCGTCATCCCGCCGGTCGAGCCCCAACCGCCTGAACCTGCGACACCGTCACCCTTTAATTCGGAAGGAAATTCCGGGACGGAACCCCCGGCGATGTCGCCGATTCAGGTACCGGCTCCTCCGACCCCAGACCCGGTCGAGCCGACCGATCCCCCCGATTCCTTCCCGCCACAAGCTCGAGTTCATCTCAAGGATACCGGAGTGTTCCTGACCAAATACCAGGCGCCGACGACTCCTGAGCCGGGGGCCAACATCCCCCCCGCGCTCCGGATCGTTCCGCGAGCCGGTGGTCCTCAGGACATCCCGGCGACAGATGGTCCTCAGGCCCCTCCGGTGAGGTCTCCGTTGCCGGATCTCGACCCCAATCCTACGGGTGTCGATGTTAACCGGCCTCCCGTTCCCTTACCGAATCAGACCGAAGCGGATCGGCAGAGGACCCGGGCCGCGACCGCCGAGTTCTTCAAGCTTCTGACCCCCCAGAATTTCGACTTCAACGAAGCCCTTGCCAGCGGATTCCCCGCCGAAAGTGCTCCTTACGTGGTCACGCCGGGGCAGGCCCTCCAGCTCGCGCTCATCAATAACCGGGCGTACCAGTTCCAGCTTGAGAACGTTTACATCTCGGCCCTCGCCGTGACGCTCGCCAGGTTCTCGTTCGAGCCTCAGTTCTATGCGGGCCTCACCCCGAGAACGGCTCCTCCCGGTGGGATTCCGCAGAATCCACAGAACTCCTTCAACTACCGGACGAAGGAAGTCATCGGTGGCCAGAACTCCGTTCTGAGCATTGGCACGGCGGCGGGAGTCGGAAAGGCTCTCTCCTTCGGTGGCAGGATCGTGGCCGGTTATGCCAACCAGACGATCTTCAATTTCCTCTCGTCGAACCCCAGTCAGCCAACCGTCACGTCGAACTTGCCGCTGACCTTCGTTCAGCCCTTCCTCGCAGGGGGTGGGCGTGCCCTCACGCTCGAAGCCTTGACGCAGGCCGAACGTAACCTGATCTACGCGAGCCGCGATCTGGCCCGCTTCCGTCAGACGTTCATCCCGGCTCTGTTGACTCAGAACCAGCAGGTGACGGGCGGAGGCGGCACGAACGATCCTTCGGTGGGCTACCTGAACGTCCTGAACAGCTTGCAGACGGTCGAGAACAGTCGGCGAACCGTCGGGGCCTTCGAGGCAGTGCTCCGGCTCTATCAGGAGTATGCCCTGAACTCGGCGGCCTCGGGTATCTCGCAAATTCAGGTCGACCAGGTCGCCCAGAGCTTGCAGGCCCAGCGTTCGCAGCTCCTGCAGAACGAGGCCAGCTACAAAACCCTCCTCGACCAGTACAAGATGCAGATGGGCCTTCCGCCCGACACCCCGCTGATCCTCGACCGAGGCACGACCTCGGCGTTCCGTCGCGTGTTCGTCAATATCGACCGCTGGTTCGCCGACGTCGACCACGACCCGAACCAGCTCGACGGGATCATCGACGGCCTTCCCGACCTGGAGCCGATCGTCATTGATGGTCGGGAACTGTTCCGATACGACAACAACAGGCTCACCCAGATCTTTGCGAAACCCGAACGTCAGCAGGACTTTTTGCTGGCGGGAGAGCGGGTTGCTCTGGAGAATCGTTTGGACCTGATGAACGTTCGTGCCCAACTGTACGACACGTGGCGACAGCTTGCCGTCACCGCGAATGCACTGAAGGGCATCTTCGACGTCACGGTCACCAACCAGTTTACCACACCTTCGACCTCGACCAACCCATTCGGGTTCCTGGATCAGGCGAAGCAGTTCTCGGTGGTCCTAAACACCGAACTGCCCCTAATCCGGCTCTCGCAGCGTAACAACTACCGCCGGGCGACCATCGACTACCAGCGGCAGCAGCGGACTCTGCAGCAGGCTGAGGACAACATCAAGTTGACGGTGCGACAGCAATCGTACAATCTGATAAACTTGGCGGAGAGTTACGAACTCCAGAAGACGAACCTTCTGGTGACGGTCCGCCAGCGTGACCTCTCGCTCCAGCAGATTATCGCCCCCCCCGCGGGAGCAAACACCGGCGGCAACGAGGCTGCCCAGGCCCAGCAGACCGTTAACTTCATTCAGTCGATTAACCAGACCCTGCAGATTCAGAATACCGTGTTGAACCTCTGGGTTCAGTACCAGTCACAGCGCCTTGCCTTGTACCGCGATCTCGGCTTGATGCCTTACGACGAATGGGAGGCCTTCTATGAATTTTTCCCTACAGACTCCGCCTCCGTCGGCCCCGGCGCAGCCCGAGGCGGACAACCTGCCGCCCCTGGAGCGGCCCTCAACCCGGCGGCGTAAGTCGGGCGGCAAGATCGGCATGCTGCTCGCCGGCGTGCTGGTCGTTGCCGGGGTGGTCGTCGCGGGCATGTTCCCCGGCGTTCAGAAAGTGTTCGCGGGATTCTTCAAAGATACGACCTCCCAGGTTGTTCGTTACAAGGTGACCAAGGGCAAGTTGCCGGTCACCGTGGTCGAGCGGGGCAACCTGGAGAGCTCCAACAACGATGACGTGATTAACGAGGTCGAAGGCCAGACCACGATCATTTTCATCAAGCCGGAAGGCAGCCAGGTCAAGAAGGGCGACCTGGTTTGCGAACTCGACTCGGCGACCCTGCGTGACAACCTGACCAACCAGGAGATCACGACCAAGCAGGCTTTCGCTAACCTCGAGAACGCCCAGAAGACTCTGGAAGTTGCTCAGATTGCCGTCAACGAGTACATCGATGGCACGTTCCCCCAGGAGCGTCAGCAGATCGAGTCCGAGATCAAGCTCTCGATGTCCGAGCTGGAACGTGCCACGGAACGTCTCAAGTGGTCCGAGGCGATGAAGGAGAAGAACTACGTCTCCGACTCGTCGGTCATCTCCGACAAATTGAGCAAGCAGAAGTCGGACATCTCGCTGGCCAACGCCCAGAAGAAGCTCCACGTTCTGGACAACTACACGAAGCTCAAGCAGGTCACCGAACTCCAGGCTTCGGTCAAGAAGTCGGAGTCGGATAAGCTCGCGAAGGAAGCCACCTACAGCCTCGAAAAGTCCAAGGAAGAAAAGCTCCGCAAGCAGATCGTCAAGTGCAAGCTGTTCGCGCCCAACGATGGACTGGTGGTTTATGCCAACGACCAGAACCAGATGCGAGGCGGGCAGGGGTCCATGATCGCCGAGGGCGAAGCAGTCCGCGAACGACAGAAGATCTTCAGCCTGCCCGATATCTCCAAGATGCGGGTGAATACCAAGGTCCACGAGTCGATGATCGACCGCGTGGCCCGCGACCTCCCGGCCAAGGTGAAGTTCGACGCACTGCCCACCTTGCCGCTCGTGGGCAAGGTGGAAACCGTCCAGCCTCTGCCGGACCAGGGCGGATGGTTCAACTCCGACGTGAAGATGTACACGACCCTCGTCTCGATAGATGGTTACAACTCCGCCCTTCGTCCCGGCATGACGGCCGAGGTCACGATCCTGATCGCTCAGCTCGATGACGTCCTTTTTGTGCCCGTTCAGTCGGTGATCCAGGCTCAGGGCAAGGACTACGTTTATGTGCTGACCCCCGAAGGCCCCGTCCGCAAGCAGATCACCCTCGGCATCACCAACCAGAAGGTGATCGAGGTGAAGGAAGGCCTGAAAGAGGGCGATGAGGTCGCCATGAACTGGAACACGCTGATGACTGAGGAGGAGAAAAACACCCTCTTCAGTTCCTCGACCAAGGGCTCGTCGAAGGATAAAGACTGGGCCAACGCCCCGGTCGGAGCCCCGAAGCTCGCCCCCGGGCTGACCCCTGGCCTCACGCCCAAGGGGGAAGCCGGAGTGGCCGACGCGGCCAAGGCGAAGGGCAAGGGGGCTGGCCGTCGCGGCGGGATGCCCGGGATGGACCCCGCACTTCAGGCCAAGATGAAGAACATCCCGCGTGAAGACATGAGAAAGGTCTTTGCCGGTACCCCCGAGGAGAAGTCGGAAGTCCTGAAGGCCGCCGGATTCACCGACGACGAGGTGAAGAAGCTCGAGGACATGGCCAAGGCCATGATGAGCGGTGGAGGCGGTATGGGCGGTGGCGGTATGGGCGGCCCCGGCGGGGGCGGGATGGGTGGCCCCGGCGGGGGCATGGGCGGTGGACCGGGCGGCGGCGGTGGTGGACCTGGTGGCGGTGGCCGTCCGGGGGGAGGGGGTGGTCTCCAGTGATCGCCTCAGGCAAGCCCATCGTCCAGCTCAAGGACGTTCGCAAGACCTATGTGATGGGCCACGCTCCTACGCGGGGTGGCCCCAAGGAAACCGTGACCGTACACGCCATGAAGGGCGTGTCGGTCAGCTTCATGCAGGGCGAATACGTGGCCATCATGGGCGCGTCGGGATCGGGCAAGAGTACGATGCTCAACTTGCTCGGCTGCCTCGACCGTCCCACGAGTGGTCAGTATTTCCTCGGCGACCAGGATGTGGCCCGGCTGAACGATGATGAGCTTTCCGAGGTCCGTTCGCGGTACATCGGCTTTATCTTTCAGTCCTATAATCTCATCCAGCAATACACCGTCGTCGAGAACATCCAGCTCCCCTTGACCTACCAGGGCTCGGGGGAAATCTCGGACGAGGACATGCAGCGGACGATGGAGTTGGCAAAACTGGTCGGGCTGGATTCACGCCTCGATCACCGGCCCAACCAGCTTTCCGGTGGCCAGCAGCAACGCGTGGCCATCGCACGAAGTCTCATCAATGACCCGTATATCATCCTCGCCGACGAAGCCACGGGTAACCTGGACTCGGTTACGAGCGAGGAGATCATGACCATGCTTGGTCGTCTGAACGACGGCGGCAAGACGATCATCATGGTCACCCACGAAGACGACATCGCCGAGCACGCCAAGCGCATCATCCGTATGAGGGACGGACTCATCATTGAAGATGGACCGAGCCCTCGGATGCTCGCGGCCGCCGCCCGTGACGAGGTGGCCGTGGTCTCCTGACCCGGCTGCCCGTTCCCTCCTTCGTCCTCGCTTCCTCTCCCCGTTTGAGTCCACATTCAGCGGAGTTCCCCCCTCATGGGTCGCATGTTGCGGAGCCTGAAGCTTGGGATGAAGAGCCTCTTCCTCCACAAGCTCCGATCCGGACTCACGGTGCTTGGTATCGTCTTCGGGGTCGCGGCAGTCATCGCGATGCTGGCGATCGGCGAGGGCGCGAGCCGCGATGCCCAGGAACGCTATCAAGCGCTCGGCGCGGTCAATATCATCATCAAATCCCAGAAGCCCACCGAGGAATCGCAGGCTGCAGGCGGCCGTCCGGCTCGAGTCCTCAACTATGGGCTCAAGTGGGAGGACTACTACCGCATCATCGAGACCGTTCCCACGATCACCAAGTCGCTTCCGATCCGCGAGATCGCCAACAAGGAAGTGCGCCGGCTGAATTACAAGATCGACTCACGCATCGTCGGGACCACAAGAGACTACGCCGAGTTCAATCACCTCAAGGTGGCTCGGGGCCGGTTCCTCACCGACAGTGACAACGAGAAGCAGGAAAACTACTGCGTGCTCGGGGCCGAGGTCACGCGTGTCCTGTTCCCGTACGAAAACCCGCTTGAGGACGAGAACGGGGTGAGCCGCTCGGTCAAACTGGGCTCCGACTACTATACCGTCGTGGGCGTGATGGAAGAGCGGGCTGCCTCGGCTGCGATCGGCGGGAGTCTGAGCTCTCAAGAATACAATCGCGACGTGTACATCCCGATGAACACGTGCCGCCTCCGATTCGGCGACAAGACCTTCGATTTCCGCTCGGGATCGATGGCCGCCGAGGAAGTGCAGTTGAGCCAGATCACCCTCCAGGTCGGGACCATCGAAGAGGTTGAGCGCACGGCCCCGATCGTGAAGGCCATCGTGGAGCCGCATCACCCCAAGAAGGACGTGGGCTATGTCGTTCCCCTGGAGCTCATCCGCGACGCCCAGCGCACCGCGAGGATCTTCAGCATCGTTCTTGGGTCGATTGCCGCGATCTCCCTGGTTGTCGGTGGCATCGGAATCATGAACATCATGCTGGCCACCGTGACCGAGCGAACGCGAGAGATCGGAATCCGACGCGCACTCGGTGCCAAGCGTCGCGATATCACCGAGCAATTCCTCATCGAATCCGTCGTGCTTTCGGGGGTCGGAGGTCTACTCGGCGTGGTGATCGGCGTTGGTGTTCCTTACATCATCGTCTACTTTGCCAGCACGATGAAGGCGGCGGTCACCCCCAGCTCGGTCCTTCTCTCATTCGGGATCTCGGTCGGAATCGGGATCCTCTTCGGCCTGTACCCGGCGAATAGAGCTGCGAAGATGGATCCGATCGATGCCTTACGCCATGAATGAGTGACGACTGGCCGGCCCACGCGTGTCGGTTTTGTCTTGCATCTGCTCTGGGCGATGACTACGCTGGTGTTACGAGCCACCGCGACACAAACCCTCGGGTTTGGCGTCGCGGTCTTTGCTTAGATATCTTGAGAATTCGATTCTGTTGATGTGCGGTGAACGGGCCTCCGAACGGGCCCAGCCTTCCGAGTTTGGGAGTAGATACGGTATGTCCAGCGATCGCATCCCCATGTCGAAGGACGGCTACGAGAAGCTCAAGGCCCAGCTCGACCAGATGAAGAACGAGGATATGCCCAGGATCGCCGAGCAGATCGCCCAGGCACGGGCCTTCGGCGACCTCTCCGAGAATGCGGAGTACGACGCCGCTCGTGAAGCCCAGGGGATGCTCCAGGCTCGCATCAACGACCTGCAAGATAAACTGGCCCGCGGCATGATTGTGGACAAGTCCACCCTTCCGACGGACCGGGTCGTTTTCGGATCCAGAGTGACCGTGGTGGACCTGGATCTCGACGACGAGGAGGATTTCATCCTGGTCGGACCCGGTGAAGAAGATTACGACCAGAACAAAATCCTGCTGACGAGCCCGATCGGTCAGGGACTGGTCGGCAAGAAACTCGGCGAGGTCGCCGAGATTCCGCTCCCTCGCGGAACCCTCAAACTTAAGATCGTTGGGATCGGCGGGGATTAACTCGAAATCGATCGGGCGCCGTTTCCGGCAACACTCCGGGCGCTGAATGACCTGAGTCGCGTTCTCCAGGCTCTCTTGCGACCAGTCGTCAGGCTTCAAATGCTGCGATGTCGAACCACCAAGCCGGGAAGGGTGCCTCGAAGGTCATCTGGCGATTCAGGGCCGGATGCCTGATCGTCAGCGATCGAGCATGCAGCATGATTCCTGGCATCCCGCTTCTTCCCGACCCGTAAAGCGTGTCACCCACGATGGGCCTCGCCCTCGACGAGGCCTGAACGCGGAGCTGATGTGTCCGGCCCGTTTGGGGGAACAGGATCAACCCGCGAAGATCCTCGGCAAGCCTCGCCGGGGACCAGGGATGGGCCAGCGTCAGGGCACGTTTCGCGAGTGGGCGAGGACCCGCCTCGGTCGCGACAGTCTGGACACAGGAAGCTGCGCCCGAAATCGATTCCGCAAGCCAGTCCTCCCACGTCTCTTTGGGAGACGCCAGGGGAGGCCCCGTAACGATCGCTCGGTATTCCTTGTGACTGGTCCGCTCGGCGAACTGCTGGCTGATTCGTCGGGCCGACTTCTGCGTCTTCGCCCAGGCCACCACGCCGCTGACCGGGCGATCGAGGCGATGAATCGTGCCGAGAAAGGGACTGGTCTCGCCTCGCGACGTAAGGTAGGCGCGGACCAGATCCTCGAGCGAGGGCTCGCCCCCGACCCATCCTTGCGTGAGGAGACCCGCCGGCTTGTTGGCCACGAGCAGATGAGCATCCTCATGGAGGACGCTCAGCCCGACGGGTTTAGCCTGCGTCAGTGGTTCCATCCCGTTCAATTCGGGCCCTTGGTCCCCAAGGAACTGGGAGGGTCGCTGACGACGGGTGGGGCTCCGATGCCGGGGATCCCGGTGGAGGCTTCACCAAGAGGTTGAGTGGGTTCGACCGAGTAGGGTGCGGCGTTGCCGTAAGGACCAGCCGGGACCCCGCCGTTCGGTGTCGGAACGGGACTCCCCATCTGGGGCCCGAGCGGACTGGGAGCCGAGGAGAACTGGGCTGGGGCATCGGCTCGGACACGAGGCTCGGGCGGGATCCCCCGACGGTGGAAGGCCCCCTGGCAGCCTGAAGAAGCCACGAGCAAGCCCAACGCGGCACACCGGATCATGATAGAACTCTGCCGATCCATCGGCTTACGCTCCCTTCCGAAGTCTGGAGGCGAGAAGATTGATCGTCGCGACACCCGCGGTACGGGCCGGGTGACTTCCATCATTCGGGAGTGGGGTCGAGGAGCGTGCGACGAGAACAGCAAGGGCCGGACCTTCGCCTACGAAGGCGGATGCCCGGCCCATGGGCGGGATCATAACGAAACCCGATTTTTCGTCAAGCCTTCGCGGCCTCGTACCGACGGGACACTTCCTCCCAGTTCACGGTGTTGAACCAGGTGCCGATGTAGTCCGGACGCTTGTTCTGATAATCGAGGTAATAGGCGTGCTCCCACACGTCAAGGCCGAGGATGGGCGTGCCCGATCCGTCCATGAGCGGGCTGTCCTGATTCGGCGTGCTCGTCACGGCCAGCTTGCCGTTCTTCACCACGAGCCAGGCCCACCCCGACCCGAAACGAGTCGTCGCAGCCTTCGTGAAGGCTTCCTTGAAGCTTGCGAAACCGCCCAGATCTCCTGTGATCGCGTCGGCGAGGCCCCCGCTGGGCTCTCCTCCTCCGTTGGGCTTCATGATCGTCCAGAAGAGCGAGTGGTTGGCATGGCCACCGGCGTTGTTCCGGACGACCGTGCGGATCGCCTCGGGCACGCGATCCAGGTGCTGGATCAGTTCCTCGACCGGCAACGACAGGAGGTCGGCGTGGTCCTTCAGGGCATTGTTCGCGTTGGTGATGTAGGCCTGATGGTGCTTCCCGTGGTGGATCTCCATCGTCTTGGCGCCGATGGAAGGCTCAAGGGCGTTCGTGGGATACGGAAGGGGAGGAAGGGTGTATTCGGCCATGGTGCTCGCTCCGGGGGAAGGATTTGCCTGGGTTCTCAGGGTCAGCGATTTTCGCGAACGATTGTGCAATTTACCATAATGGCCGAGGGGCCAGAACACCCACCGTCCGTCATCCTTCCGTGGGTCCTTAGGCATTTGGTTCGCAGAATCTCCCCCGAAGGACCGCCCGCGAACGGCTAAGGATACTCACGGGGAGGTCCAAAAATTGGCTTCGTTTTGGGTTCGTTTTGGCTTCGTTTTGGGTTCGTTTTTCCGATTGTTCAGGCGGAGAGCCCACTCTCGAAGGTCGTCGATTGGATCATAAGTCGCAATGTCAGAATGGTTTCCAAGATGTTCGAGAAGTAGCTCCGGGTAGGCAGATTGGGTTCGTTCTGAAAATTCACGTTTTGCGACGAGTGGTGTTCCTGGTCGCCGGGCGTTGCCCCTCGTGGTCGTCTGGATTGTCCGACATCCGGGGTGACTCGTGAGGCATCATGCCTCCCTCATTATCGTGGTGGGGGCCGGCCTCGATCCCCGGAATTTGTCACCGTGGCCAGGCTGTTCGCGCGTTCCCAGAGTCAAACGTGGGTGCGAGGGGGTTGTCCGAATCGGGGAGAATCGCGAGCATGAAGTGGCCCTGGAACTTGAGGTTCTCTCATGCCCGCTGTCTCTTGGATCGACGTGAGGAAGGTTTACGAGGACGGCCATCATGCGCTCGACGGGGTCTCGCTCGACGTGGGGGAGGGGGAGGCCCTGGCCATCCTCGGCACCAGCGGGTCGGGCAAGACCACCCTCTTGAAGATGGTGAACCGGCTGATCGACCCGAGCGGGGGACGGGTCCTCGTCCGGGGCAAGCCCACGGAGGATTGGGACCCGATCGCCCTTCGCCGATCGATCGGCTATGTGATCCAGGAGTCCGGGCTCATGCCGCACATGGACTGCCTGGCGAACGTGGGGCTTGTCCCTCGCCTCACCGCCGCTTCACGCAGGGATCGCGACGGGCGAGCCGAGGAATGTCTGGAGCTCGTGGGCCTGGCCCCCTCCCGGTTCGCACGCCTTCGCCCGCACCAGCTCAGTGGAGGCCAGAGGCAGAGGGTGGGCGTGGCGAGGGCTCTGGCGGCGAGCCCCGATTTGATCCTCATGGATGAGCCGTTCGGGGCCCTCGACCCGATCACCCGGCGCGAGATTCAGGACGAGTTCCGCAGGCTGAGCACGCGTCTGAAAACCACGGTGATCCTCGTCACGCACGACGTGCGCGAGGCCGTGAGGATCGCCGATCGGCTGGCCCTCATGGACCGGGGTAAGCTCGTGCAGGTGGGCAGTGCGGAGGATTTCCGCGACCGGCCCGCGACCCCATTCGTCCGCGAGTTCTTCGCCGAGGCTGAGGCTGTGACCCGGGGGGGCGGAGCATGAGGCCGTTCTGGGACCTGATCGTCGCGACCTTTCGGTTTGCGTGGGACGATCGCGCGAACGTGGTCTCCTTCGCCGCCGCGCACCTGAATCTGGTGGTCGAGGCGATCGCGATCGCCTCGGTGATCGGCATCCCGATCGGCGTGCTTGCCACACGATCCCGCGCGGTGGAGCGCGTGGCCGTGGGGATCGCCAATATCCTCCAGACCGTGCCGAGCCTGGCTCTGCTCGGCCTCTTGCTGGTGATCTTTCACGGGCAAATCGGGAAGCCCCCGGCGCTGGCGGCCCTGGTGGTTTACTCGTTGCTGCCGATCCTCAAGAACACCATCCTGGGGCTCCGTTCGGTCGATCGCGGGGTCCTGGAAGCGGCCGAGGGGATGGGGATGACGCCGTGGCAACGACTGCGGCTGGTCGAGCTCCCGCTGGCGATCCCGGTGATCCTTGGCGGGGTGCGCGTGGCGGCGGTGGCCGCCGTGGGGATGGCCACGATCGCCGCGTACATCGGGGCCCGCGGGCTGGGAAGCTACATCCAGAGGGGCCTCGCCACGCGCGACCCGAGGGCCACGCTCACCGGGGCGATCCCCGCCGCCCTGCTGGCGCTGGCCTGCGACGCCGCGCTGGGCGAGTTGGAGAAGGCCCTGGACCCCAGGCGGGAGCGGTCCTCTCGCGTGCGAAGCGGTTTTGCAATCGCCGCCGTCCTTGCCCTGCTCGGCGCCGCGATCTGGGGCGGCGAGTGGAAGTCGTCGACGAGCGAGCGGACGATCCGGGTCGGATCGAAGGACGGGGGCGAGATGATCCTGCTGGGCCACATCCTCGCGGACCTGGTCGAGGATCATACCGATCTCAAGGTCGATCGCCGGATGAACCTGGGCGGGACGCTCGTTTCGTACGATGCCCTCGTCGGGGGCGGGCTCGACGTTTATGTGGAGTATTCGGGGACCGCGCTGACCACGATCCTCAAGCGGCCGCCGGGCAACGACCCCGAAGCGGTGCGCCGAACGGTCCGCGAGGGCGTGGCGAGGGACGGAGTGACCATGCTCGACCCACTGGGCTACGAGAACACTTTCGCCATGCTCATGAGGCGTGATCAGGCGCAGAAACTGGGCATTCGCACGCTCTCGGACCTCGCACGCAAGGGCCGGGCGATCCGGCCGGGGGCCGGGCCGGAGTTCATGAACCGGCCCGACGGCTGGCGAGGGCTGGTCACGGCCTACGGGTTGACGTTCGACACCGAGCCCCGGGAGATGGACCGAAACCTACTCTATGAGGCCCTTGCACAAAGTTCAATCGACCTCGCGGCCGGGGACTCGACCGATGGGCGCATCGAGGCCCTGGACCTTGTGCCGCTGGAAGACGATCGCCGGTTTTTCCCGCCCTACGAGGCCATCCCGCTGGTCCGGTCCGCGACCCTGAGCCGGTTCCCCCAGCTCCGGTCCGCCCTGTCCCGGCTGAGCGGGAAGCTCGATGCGACCACCATGCGGCGACTGAATCTGGAGATCGACGGCAAGAAGCGTGACCCGGCGGCGGTGGCTCGTGAGTACCTGAGGCGGGATTAAAGTCGTTTCAAGCAGAGACGCAAAGGGGATGCTGAGTTCGAAGAGGGAATGATGATCCCCCTCCTTTGCGAACTCTGCGTCCCCATTGCGTCTCTGTGTGCAACGCGTTAATGAGCAAGCGCCGGCTCAGGCTTCTCGGTGGTCACGCCGGTCTTCTCGGGATGGAAGAAGAGGGCAAGGATCACGGCAGCAAGGATGCTGAAGCCGAGGGGGACAAGGAAAAGCTGGTTGAAGTTGACCAGGTCGACGGGCTTCCCATCGACCATCGAGGTTGTCTTGAAGACCGTGGCCAGCCAGCCCCAGAGGAAGTTGCCGACAAAAGGCCCGACCCCGAGGATGAGCAGGTTGAAGAGGCCCTGGGCGCTCGTCCTTGCATCCTTAGGGAAGTTGTCATCCACGAAGATGTAAACAGTGGCGAAGAAGCACGCGTAGGCGAATCCGTGGACGAGGTTGCTGGCGATCACCAGCCAGAGGAGCGAAGGACTCCCGATGGCGTAGATCCCGAAACGGACCGCCTGGCCCAGGATGCCGAGGATCATCGTGGTGCGCCACCCGAGACGCTTGAGCAACAGACCCAGCAGGGCCATGGCGGGAATCTCGGCGAACTGGCCGATGCTCATGGCGGGGGCGATCCAGTTCTCACCCAGGCCGATCGACTGGAGGTAGGTGCCCGTGTGGAAGAAGTAGCAGTAATGGACGAGCGAGTCCAGCAAGGTGACCACGAAGAGCACGAAGATCGCGGGCACCGCCAGGAGCTTGATCGCCTCGAACGGCGCGAACGAGCCGTCGGTCTTTGGTGCGGGAGGGGTCTTCGGCAGGATCAGGCTGTAGACGGCGAGGACCAGCGAGGCGATCGCGGAGACCACGAAGGTGTAGGACAGCGCGGTGGCCATCCCGGGCCCGGACTTCAGCGTCGAAAGCGCAGTCCCCATCCACGACACGAACCCGCCGGACTCGGCCATCGTGGGCACCTTGGCCCAGTCGATCGGGATGAAGATCAGGGGCCAGGCGGCGGCGATCCAGCCGAATGTCCCGCCGAGGCGGATGAGGCCGAACTCCTTCTGCGCATCTTTCATGTTGGCGAAGGCGATGGTGTTGGTGATCGACAGCGTAGGCACGTAGAAGAAGCAATGGACCATCATGAGGCCCAGGAACGGCCAGAACGACCTCTGGTAGGCCAGCCCGAACATGGCGAGGCCCCCCACCACATGGCTGAAGGCCAGGAACTTCTCCTGCGAGAAGTAGCGGTCGGCCAGCTGCCCGCCGAAGAACATGCCGGTCAGCGACGCGACGGCGAAGGCGTTGAAAACGCAGGCTTGCTGGAAGCCCGTGAACTCCAGGTATTTGGTCATGTAGAGGCCGAGCAGGGGGAGCCACGCGCCCCAGACCAGGTACTCCAGGAACATCATCACGAAGAGCTTGGCTCGGATCAGGCCGTTCATCGTCGTCTCTCTCGCGGGTCGCTGGCGATTCGGAGGCGATCGCGGACGCTTTCGCGAGAGCGACTTTACAGCGACCGCCGGGCGAGTGCTACGGGGTGGCGACCGGCGGGACGATTCCCCAATCAGTCCAGCTTGCGCCCGATCACCAGATCCTTCCGGCCCGACCGGACCACGTCCTGGATCACGTAGGACTCCGGCCCCGTGATGGTCCCGCGGAGGCGGTACCAGCCCGGTGGAACGGGCGCAAGCCTGAACGTGCCGTCGGCGCCGGAAAGCGTCGACCGCGACGGAGCCAGGCGGTCCTGATCCGGGGCCCCCTGTTCGTTCACCGGCGTGAGCGAGCCGAGCCTTACATTGGCCGCGGGCAAACCGTCGGGGCCGATCACCTTGCCCTCGAGGGTCTCGCCAGGCTCGACCTGGACCCGGAGGAACACGGGATCGGCCCGGCTGGCGAAGGCGGGGACGGCGGTGATCGCATGGTCCGCCGACTCGGCCGCGACGCGGACCTCGCCCTCCGCCAGGTTGCCGAAGCGGAATTCGCCCCTGAGATCCGCCTGCGAACTGGCCCTGGCTCCCCGGGCTCCCTGGATGACCCGGACGGTCGCCCCGGGCAGGGGCTTGCCTTGCGGGTCGGTCACAAGGCCCGCGATCTCCGCGCCCCGGGTCATGGGGATCGTGATCCCGGGGCGAGGCTCCTGGTCATCGCCGAATTGGTCAATGATAGTCAAATAGTCGGGGTGCCTGGCCGTGATGCTTGTGCCATATCTCGCTGTCTCCCCCCGAGGGGGCAGGCCCTGGAAGCGGTATTGGCCATCGTGCCCGCTCCTGGCGAGAAGCCTGAGCGTGGTCACATCGTTGGCGGCTCTCAGAGCGTCGTCGCCAAATCCTTCCCTAAAGATCGGGTCATTGAGCCACATGAGGACCTCGGCCCCGGCGACCGGCTTGCCCGTTTCGGCATCGATCACGTGGCCGTCGCAAACGGCCTCGGGCCGCAACGGATAGGTACGGTTGTTGGCCAACTCGATGGACGCGAGGTCAAACCGGGAGAGGCCCAGACCGTAGCCCTTCGCCTCGAACCAGACCTGCGCGTAGTCTTCGAGGGGCGCCTCGAAACGGAGGAGGAACTGCCCATCGGCTCCCGACTTGGCGAGGGCCCCGGTGGTCGACACGAGCACTCCGGCGATCGGCTTCTGGCCTTCGTCCACGACCTTGCCCCGAAGGGTCAAGGGAGGCCTCTCGCGTGCCTTGATCTCGTCG
>JANOBY010000348.1:0-9658 GCA_031411935.1 Planctomycetales bacterium
GCACGATCGGCCGCCCCGAGGTCTCCTTGTGAAAATCCGAGAGGTCGAGGCAATAATCCTCGACCTGCGCTACCGAGTCCCGCGCGTACTCCTTCGCTCCACACTTGAATTCTAAGACGATCAGGACCGTGCCCGCGATGATCACGGTATCGATCCGCTTGCCTCGCCGAGGGATTGGGTATTCGAGGAGGACCTGCCAGGATCCCGCGTCGTGCTCGAGGATGAGGTGTTCCAAGCAACGCTTCAGGACCCGGATCTGGACCTGCCAGGCGGCGGTCTGGGCGTGGACTTGCTGGAAAAAACCGGCGCACGAGGCGCCTGCCGTGAGGCGTCCGACAACCTGGTCTTCGTGATCGCTGACAAACGCGCGGAGCGTGGAGCGGGAGAAGGCCGGCATGGGGGCCTCGGTTAGCGGGAGGCACGCTCGCGACCGGCATAGGCTTACGGCGGGAAGGAATGCTCGGGGTGCTGGCGAGGGATTTGAGAGCCCGTACCGACCCCGAGCGACTCCAATTTCCGGAAATTAACCGATTGCGGCGGCCCAGGCCGGGGCGTTTTTCTCGTAGGCGTTGATGGCGGGTTCCTCGAGAAGGGTCTCGGCGATGAAGTCGAGTCCTTTTAAGAGGCGCTGGCGGTTTTCCTCGGGGACCTCGAAGGCGAAGGTCTGTTCGGGTGAGCCCGGAGCATGGCTCGTGACCGTCTTGTTCTGGAGGTCGATGGTCATCTCTCCTCCGGCCCGGAGTTGATCGACGAGCCTCTTCCAGGAGTCGTCGGGCAACTCGATCGGGAGCAGTCCGTTATTGAACGAGTTGCCCTCGAAGATGTCGGCGAAACCCTCGCCGAGTCCCGGAGCGATCACCACGCGGAAGCCCGCCTGGGCCACGGCCCATACGGCGTGCTCGCGGCTGGACCCGCATCCGAAATTCTTGCCAACGAGCAGGATCGTCGCGTCCCGGAACTCGCCGCGGTTGATGGGGAAGTCCGGGGCGAGGTCGCCGTGCTGGAGCGGGTTCTCGGCCGAGGGGGACCCGTCGGCCACGTAGCGTTTGTCGGCGAAGAGCAGGGTGCCGTACCCGGTCCGCTCCACGCGCGTGAGGTAGCGGGCCGGGATGATCAGGTCGGTGTTCACGTCCGACCAATCGAGCACGGCGACCTTGCCGCGGTGCGTCACGAAAGCGTCCATCAGATCCTCAGTGGCTCGTTGCGAGGGATGTGTGACTTGACGAATTCGAAGCTGGGCGCGCCCCTCAGTGGGCGGGCAGCAGCTCGCGGACGTCGGTGAAGTGGCCGGCCACGGCGGCGGCGGCGGCCATGGCCGGGCTCACCAGGTGGGTGCGGCCCCCGGGACCCTGCCGACCCTCGAAATTGCGGTTCGAGGTGCTGGCCGAGCGCTGGCCGGGCGTGAGCTTGTCGGGGTTCATGGCCAGGCACATGCTGCAACCGGCCTGTCTCCACTCGGCCCCGGCGTCGATGAACACGCGATCGAGCCCCTCGGCGATGGCCTGTTCGCGGACCTCCTCGCTGCCGGGGACGATCAGGGCGCGGACCGTCGGCGCGACCTTTCTCCCCTGGAAGACCCGGGCGGCGGTCCGCAGGTCCTCGATGCGTCCATTCGTGCACGAGCCGATGAACACCACGTCCACGGCGACCTCGGTGATCGGCGTGCCCGGGGTGAGCCCCATGTAATCGAGCGCCCGACGCGCATCTTCCTTGCTGGCGAAGGGCACGTGCTCGGGCTCGGGGATCCGGCCGGTCACATCCACGGTCATGGCCGGGTTCGTGCCCCACGTGACCTGGGGGACGATCTTCGACGCGTCGATGGTCACGAGGCGGTCGAAGGCCGAAGGGTCGTCGGTCGTCAACGTCTTCCAGTCGGCCACGGCGTGGTCGAACGCCTTGCCCTTGGGGGAGAAGGGGCGATTTCCGCTGGCGAGGTACTCGAAAGTCACGTCGTCGGGCGCAATCAGGCCTGCGCGGGCGCCTCCTTCGATCGACATGTTGCAGATCGTCATCCGGCCTTCCATCGAGAGGGCACGGATGGCCTCGCCGAAGTATTCGATCACATAGCCCGTCCCGCCGCCGGTGCCGAGCTCGCGGATCACGGCGAGGATAATGTCCTTGGGCTCAAGGCCGGGGGCGAGTCGGCCCGTGACCTCCACACCCAGGGCCTTTGGCTTGCTTCCCTGCCAAAGGGTCTGCGTGGCCAGGACGTGCTCGACCTCGCTCGTCCCGATGCCGAACGCGAGCGAGCCGAAGGCCCCGTGGGTGCTGGTGTGGCTGTCGCCGCAGACGATCGTCAGGCCGGGCAGGGTCAGGCCGAGCTCGGGGCCGATCACGTGGACGATCCCCTGCCGGCCGCTCCCGATGTCGTACAGGGTCACGCCGAACTCCTTGCAGTTCGCGCGCATGACCTCAACCTGGCGTCGCGACATGGGCTCGCGGATGTCGAGCTGGTTCTCGGTGGGTACGTTGTGATCGAGGGTCGCGAACGTGAGGTCGGGGCGACGAACCTTGCGGCCCGAGAGGCGGAGGCCGTCGAACGCCTGGGGGCTGGTGACCTCGTGCACGAGGTGGCGGTCGATGTACAGCAGGCTCGCCTGGCCGCGGTTCAAGACCTCGTGGCGGTTCCAGACTTTTTCGAACAGGGACGAGGGCACGAAACTCCTCCAGGGCAGCGGGAGAGCGGCTGCCAGATCGCGATCAAGATCCGGAATGGGGGAAATGCTAGCAAATCTCTCGGGCCGATGGGAACGCGATCGGTCGCCTCGCCCAGGATTACAGGCTCGTGCGTGCCATCTCGTCGGCGTGGTAACTCGACCGGACGAACGGGCCGCTGGCGACTTCAAGGAAGCCGAGCTTGCGGGCGAACTCGCCGAGCATGTCGAATTCGGCCGGCGGCAGGTATCGCTCCACCGTCAGGTGGCGTGACGAGGGCTGGAGGTACTGGCCCAGGGTGAGCAGGTCGCAGCCGATGGCCCTGAGGTCGCCCAGGGTCTCGAAGATCTCGTCGGTCGTCTCGCCCAGGCCGAGCATGAGTCCGCTTTTGGTGCGGATGTCGGGCCGGGCCTTCTTGGCGTAGGCGAGCACCTTCAGGCTGATCCCGTACTGGCTCTTGCGTCGCACGTGGCGTTGGAGCCTGGCGACGGTCTCCATGTTGTGGTTGAAGACCTCGGGCGAGGCCGAGAGCACGGTGTCGATCGCCGTTTCGTCCCCTTCAAAGTCGGGGGTCAGGACCTCGATCGTCGCGCCGGTGCGTTCGCGGACGGCCAGGATGCAGCGGCGGAAGTGGTCGGCACCGCCGTCGGGCAGGTCGTCGCGGGTCACGCTGGTGATGACCACGTGCTTGAGGCCGAGCCGGGCGCAGGCTTCCGCCAGACGCTCGGGCTCATCCAGGGCCACGGCCTCGGGCTTGCCCCGAGGGACCGCGCAGAAGCCGCAGGGGCGGGTGCAGGTCTCACCCAGGATCATGAACGAGGCGGTCTTGCGGGTCCAGCACTCGGAGCGATTGGGGCACTTGCCGCTCTCGCAGATCGTCTCCAGCTTCAGCTCGCCGATCAGATCCTTGGTGGCGTAAATTCCCCCGGCGGCGGGGATCGGCCTGCGGAGCCATTCGGGGAGGCGTTTGCGCGGGGGCTCGGCCCCCGGCGAGACGATCGGCAGACTCGGGAGGTCAGCCGAGGCTGGTGCTGTAGACATGCGTTTGGGCCTTCGGGCGGACCAGGGGGTGATCGGTGTAAACGTGGTGGCGTTCGAGATCGAACCGGGCCTCAATGTGCCGAATCATCGCCTCTCGGACCTTGGCCATGGGGGCGATCCGCTGGCGCTGGGCCTCCAGGGATGTCTGCTTCAGAGGCCATCCGTTGATCCCGGGTTCGCGCACGAGGTCGAACGGGGTGAGGTAGGACCCCACATTCAGGGTCAAGCCATAAGTCGCAATCCAGCGGTTGACCGAGATCGCCACCGACCCGACCCGCGAGTAGCCCACGAAGGCCCCCGGGACCTCGGGATAGAGCTTGCCCTTGAGGTCGAACTCGGCCAGCACGTCCAGCAGCACGGCATGAAGCAATTTGACGTATCGGCCGAGGTCCAAGTTGCGTCTCTGGAGCGGAAAGATCAGGTACGCGGCCAGCTGGCCGGGAAGGTGCAGGAGGCACCCCCCTCCGCGATTGACCCACCTCATGCTCAGGCCGAGGTCGCGAAGTTCGTCATCGTCGGCGTTAATATGCAGTCGGCTGCCGGAGCGTCCCACGGTGATCACGGGGGGGTGCTCGCAGAGGATCAGGGCTCCTCCCCCGTGGTCGCCCATGTCGTAGGCCAGACGGCGCTGGAGGCTCAGGATCTGGTCGAGCGGAACCCGGCCGAGAAGGTAAATCTCGAGAGATTCGGAGGGGAGCGGGCTCATCTCGACTGGCTCCCCTTCTGTCGCCTTGCGGTACGGGATGGACGTGAGCGGCTTCGATCCTGGAATGCCGAGTTCTCCATTTTAGCGGGGATCGTGACGGATCGGCAACCCGGCCTTCGAGCGAAGGGGCACCGGACTGACTACGGCGTGGGGATCGTGGGGCAGGTTTCCAGCAGGCGACACCCACGCTGATTGGTGATCTCCAGGCGGTTGAGGATCCGCTCGCGAAGGGTGTGGAGGATCTCGTCGCGCGAGGCGTTCGTGGCGTGGTCCCATCGGATCGCCCCGCCGGCGCGTCGGTCGTGCCCCCCGGCCGATCCGAGCCCATCCACGGCGTCCCGCAGGACCTCCCCGCAATGCCCGCCGATGTGATCGGACCGCGCCGAGATCTTCAATTGACCGTCGAACTGCCCGGTGCAAAACACCCAGGCCACCTGGTCGAAACGGATGAAGAAGTCGGCGAGCTCCGACACGATATCGGGCTGAGTGACGGGCCCGCACCAGCACAGCACGGCATCGCGATAGATGAACGCGTTGGCCAGCGCGTGCTGGAAGGTCGCGAAGTAGCTGCGAGGAAGCTTGGGGTTGCGGATCCTGGCCGTGAGGTCCTTGTCGGCCAGGGGAAACAGCCAGACCAGGGCGTTGTCGTCGGCCGGGCCCGCCTCGCGAGGGTAGCCCAGGACCTCGGATTCAATTCCGTAGAGCAGGGCGGTCGCCAGCCTTTGCGAGACAGGCACCCTCTGCTCGATCAGGTATCCGGTGATCATCGTGCTGGTGGCGCCCAGGTCGGGGCGGATGTCCTGAAACTGCACACCCTCTAAAGCTCCCGGGGTGTCGTGGTGGTCGAGTACCGCGATCGGGGTGGCCGACTCGCTCGCCCTGCGGCCGGTGTGAGGCTGGGAGTCCACCATGATCACGGCCGCGTTCGAGTCGATCGGGACCGTCTCGACGGGCATGAGCGGGATCTGGAGCAGGTTCACCATGACCTGATTCTCGGCCCGGGCGACCATCCCGTCGAGCGTGAGGATGACCTTTTTTTCCGGGAACCGGTGCCGGACGAGAGCCTCCAGGCCGAGCATCGACGCCAGGGCGTCGGGGTCCGGGTTCACGTGCGACACGAGAACCACCGGGGATCGGTCGACGAGGATCGTCAGCAGTTCCTCGGAGCGCCGCTCGCCCAGTACGGGGGAGGGCGAGTGCGTTGGCATCGCATTCATTCGAGTTGCGGCCCCGAGGACAAATCCAAAAGCCCTCGACGGGCTTTAATGCTGTCGTCTCTGTTTCAGTTTACGACAGGAATTGCGCCACGGCTACCAGGATCGGCGCTCAGCGAGGTTTGGGAGGGAAGTCCTTTGGGTCAAGCCCCGCGGGCAGGGGGGCCTTTCCCTCCAGGATCTCCCTCTGCCGGAGCTCGATGCGTGCCGTGTCTTCGAGGACCTTTTTTTGCGCGGAGGTGAGCTCGCCGGGCTTGCGTTCGACGATCCCGCCGGACTGCGGGACCTGCTTCACCGCGAAGAGGACGAGCAGGATGATCCCAATCAGCAGGGCCAGTGCATTGAGCTGAACCGATCGCTTGTGGAGCCGGTCGAAGCGCGGCTTCTGCGGGTCGCCTGCGTCTCTCGCGGCGTTGATCGCTGGGGTCAGCCCATTCCCTCCATAGAACATGATCAGCGTCCCGGCCAGGATGAGCAACGCCTGCACGCCGACCATGGGGCCGCGAAGCTCGTCGTAGGCGAGGGGGCCGCACACGACCGCCGGCAACGCGATGGCGCCGGCCGTGGCCCCCCAGGCGTAGTAGCGGGGGAAGAGGGCACGGACGAACTTGCCCCCTGCCTCGGCTCCTAGCACGCGGAAGATGATGGGGGCCACGCCGAAGGAGAAGAAGGCCATGCTGCCGACCCAGGCGGTCAGGGCGAGCAGGTAGACCGAGTTGAAGAAGGCCAGGAGGGTGGGCGCGGTCATGGTCGTTTGCCTAGGCTTTCGCGGGTCGAGGGGGGCCGAGCCCGGCCCCGAGCCCTCCGTCCACGCCCCAGACCTGTCCCGTGATCCATTCGGCGTCTCGCCCGAGCAAGAACGCGATCACGGCGGCCACCTCGTCGGCCCGGCCCAGGCGGCCGAGCGGGTGCATGGCCTCGCTGAAGGCCCGGGCCGCGTCGGATCGGAGCAAGGGGGCGGCCAGGGGGGTCTCGGTGAGCGCAGGGGCCACCGCGTTGAAGCGGATTCCCGAGCGAGCATACGTCATGGCCGCGGACCGGACCAGCCCCTCGATGCCTCCCTTGGCCGCCGAAATCGTCTCGTGATTATTCAGGCCCTGGGCGACCGCCACCGTGCTCATGAGCACGATCGAGCCCCGGCTATCCCTACGCATGGGGCCGAGGACCGCCTTGCAGGCAAGAAAGGCCGACGTGAGGTTCGTCGTGAGAGTCTCGACGAACTCCTCGGGCGAGGTCAGGTGCAAGGATTTGAGCCGGATCGACCCCACGCAGTGCACGAGCCCGTCCAGACGTCCGAAACGTTCCACGCCCGCGGCCACCGCTCGGTCGAGGTCGGCCGGGATGGTGGAATCACCGGAAACGGCCAGGGCCTCCGCACCAAGCTCCTCAACCAGCGCGTCGAGGGGCTCCTGACGGCGGCCGAACAGGATCACCGAATCGCCTCGGGCCACAAGGCGACGGGCCACGGCCGAGCCGATTCCGCCTCCTCCGCCGGTGATGAGCACGCACGAATTCATCAACGTAGTCTCCCCCTGGTCATCCGACGTGGTTGTACGCCGATGCCAGGGGGAGTCAAGGGGGCGTGCGTGGGCTCAGGACTTGGGCCTGGCCTTGAGGAAGGATTCGAGGTTCTTGGTGTCGATCTTCCGGGGCTTCTTGGGCCCCTCGGCGTCTTTCTTGGACGTAGTCGCCTCGGTCACGACCGGGGCGATCTCGCCGTTGGGGAGTTTCATCCCGATCTGGCCGTCGGCCATGCGAACCATGCCGGGGCCGAGCGCATCCTCGGTCTGGGCCTTGGGCTTGGGGGGGGCCGTCGTGCCCGGCTGGGCCGAGCGGGGCCGGACCTTCGACAGGTCGGGCGGCACGAACGCGGCGGGGGGCGGAGGGTTCTTGGGCATCCCCACGTCGCTGCCCGGGATCAGGCTTCCGGCGGGGACCGGGGCCGAGCCGGTCTGGGTCTGCCCGTAAGTGTCGCGGTCGCCGGGATTGCGAGCCTCGGTCGTCACGGCGCTGCGGTCGGGCAGGGGGTCATGGGCCGACTGAGGCAGGATCGGACTCCGGACCGGCGTCGGCATGGGGGCCGGGGCCGAGGTTGGGGGTAGCGCGGGGTCCACCGGCGGGTTGAGCCGGCTCGACGCAAACCCCTCGGAACCGCCTCCGGGCGAAGCAGGCAGCGAGGCCGAGGAAGGAAGCGTGTCGGCAGCCGGCTTGAGGCTCGTGACCCACGCGGCCAGGATCCGGTACTCGTTCGAGTTCGGGCCTCCCAGGACGGGCTTCCCGCCGTTGCCGTGGGTCATGCCCGAGGCCGTCAGGATCGGGCTCCGGCCCAGGTCATCCTTGTCGACGATCCGGAGCGTGGCTTCCAGGTTGGCCCGAATAATCAGGTCGTTGCCCATGTCCCTCTGGCCCCGGGTCTGGGTCATCTGGAACTCGCCGGGCGTGTTCTCGTTATGGCACTTAGCGCATCGCCTCTGGAGCAGTGGGTGCACCGTGCGGGTGAACTCCGAGTAACGCCGCACCGCCAGGGGCACGTCCAGGTCGAAGATCGCGGGCATGCCCGAGGGGCGGGGATTGCGAGCGTATTCCTCGCGGTAACGCTGGAGGGTCTCGTCGGAAGGGGAGACCTTTTCAACGTCCAGCCCCGTGCGGACCACGCCTTCGTCCACGTCGGAATCGGCGGCGGGCCTGTCCAGGTTTGCGAGGATCGTCCGGGCCTGGCGATGCTCCGGGTAGAGCTTGAGCACTTCCGAGAGCTCGGACTTCGCCTCGGCGACGAGCTTCTGTTCGAGGCACCACGAGGCGAGCTTCATGCGCTCCTCGGGGTCCTGCTCGGGGCGCAGGGACTTCTTGTATGCGTAGGCCTCGCCCAGCGATCGGAACGTCCGCTCGACGCTCCGGCGCGGGTAGTGCGAGGTGCCGAACTTCTGTTTGACGAAGTACCCGGATTGATCCTTGAGGATCTCGCCGAGCCGGACCTGTCCGTTGGTTAACAAGAGCACCGTGGGCGGACCCGACGGCGCGGCGGTCGTCGTCGTGGGGGAGGGGACGGCCGCGGGCTCATCCTGGGCCGTCACGCAATGCGCGAACGGAGCCAGAAGGCCCACCGCCGAAAACCATCCGACCACGAGTTTTGGGTATTTGGGTGACATGGTGGCGGGACAGTAGCCCCACTCCTAAAATCCGTCAAGGCGAAGCGCAACATCGGTCCGTCCTCAACCGTTTTCCCGGAGTTCGTCGCGTCCATGTCTCCATTGAGCGAGTTGATCGGCACCATCGTCGTGCTTGACCTGGCCTCGACTTATGTTTGCATCGGCCGGCTCGATGCCGACGAGGATCCCTACTTCCGCCTCTCCGACGCCGACCTCCACGACTTCCGCGACAGCGTGGTGAACCGCGAGAACTACGTGGCGGATTCGATTCGCCTGGGAATCCGTCGGAACCGCACACGGGTGCTGATCCGCAAGTCGGAGGTCGTCGCGATCACACGACTCAGCGATATCTCGGACTTCTAGGCCGAGGGGTTCAGGACCTGCCCGCGAGGATGCCCGACAAATGGGTTCGTTTCCCATCCCAGGGCCCCAAATTGGCTTCGTTTTGGGTTCGTTTTGGCTTCGTTTTCCCGCCTCGACCCGCTGAGAATGCGACTCATTCGATCGCACGTCGAGCCCTAAGTCATGATTTAAGAGGCACATCCGCAAGGAGTCCAATCGCAACCCGGGCGGCGGAATTGGGTTCGTTATGCAATTTAACGTTTGAGGAGAATGGTGGTCCTGATCGCTCAAATTTGCCCAGCCTCCTGATCCCGATTGTCAATGATCCGGCGAGATGCCACGAGGCCCGCGTTCTCTCAGAGTATCGCAGCGAACTCGGCGCTCGATCTCCCGGGCCTGGGAATCGAGCAATTTCAGGTGAGGGATCCCCGCGATCGTGGGCACGCGTGGGCCGTTCCAAATGGGGTCTGAGAATAAATCCGGTCCATCGATTGCACAAAAAACCAACGAAACCGACGAACCCGCGAATACAATTCGTCGTAAACTGCCTG
>JANOBY010000349.1:0-9763 GCA_031411935.1 Planctomycetales bacterium
CGCGGCCTTCGGGCACCTTGACCACGTGGGGATGCGGCTGATGGGCCAGCGTCGGTGCATCGATATCGCGAAGGTGGACGCTATGCGCCTTGCCGGGAAGGACTGCGACGGCTTTCATCGAGCAAATGCCTCATCCGGGACGGACTTGCCAGTACGGGCGAAGGGCCAATTCTAATCGGATGAGCTGGAGACCGCCATGATTCGGGGGGAGACGTTTCGCGCAGAGATCGCGGAGATTGCAGATTCCGTCGTCCAGATCATCGGGTGCCATGCCTACGAAGCGTAAGCATGGCACCCGGCGTCCTCTGCGTGAACTCTTCGATTCACCTGGCCGAGAACTTGTAGATCGTGGTCTGGGTGTAGGTCTGGCCCGGGCGCAGGATGGTGGAGGGGAACTTCGGCTGGTTCACCGAGTCGGGGTAGTGCTGGGCTTCGAGGCAGAAGCCGGTCTGCTTGTCGTAGACCACTCCTCCCTTGCCCTTGAGCTTCCCGTCGAGGAAGTTGCCGGTGTAGAACTGCACCCCGGGCTCGGTGGTGGACATCTCCAGCACGCGCCCGGTCTTGGGCTCGTGCACGCGGACGTCCACCTTGTCGGCCTTGCCGTCCTGGCCGAGGACGAAGTTGTGGTCGTACCCCACGGGGTCCCCCTTGAGCTGGTCCCAGCGTGCCCCCACCTTCGTCGGCGTTTTGAAGTCGAACGGGGTGCCCTTGACCGGGGCGATCTCGCCGGTGGGGATCATCGTGTCGTCCACGGCGGTCATGCCGTCGGATGCGATCATGATCTCATGATCCAGCACCTTGCCCGACCCGGCGAGGTTGAAGTACGAGTGGTTCGTGAGGTTCAGCGGCGTGGGCTTGTCGGTGGTCGCCGCGTAGTCGATCTTCAGGGCGTTGTCGGCCGTGACGGTGTAGGTCACGCTCACCGAGAGGTTGCCCGGGTAGCCTTCCTCGCCGTCCTTGCTCACGTAGGTGAACTTCACGGCGGGGCCGTCGGGGCCGGACACGTCCTGCGCCTTCCAGACCTGCTTGTCGAACCCTTTCAGGCCGCCGTGCAGGGAGTTCGGGCCGTTGTTGACGGCCAGGGTGTATTCCTTGCCGTCGAGGGAGAACTTGCCCTTCGCGATGCGGTTGGCGAACCGTCCGGTGGTGGCCCCGAAGAACGGGTGGCCGGCGAGGTAGGGCTCCAGGGAGTCGAACCCGAGGACCACGTCGCCGAGCTTGCCGTCGCGGTCGGGCACGTGCAGTTCGGTCAGGATCGCGCCGTAGGTCATGACCTTGGCGGTGGTGTCGCCGTTCTTGAGGACGTAGAGCTCGATCGGCGTGCCGTCGGCGGTTTTCCCGAAGTCCATCCTTTGCACACTCCCGAGACGATGAGGGGACGGGCCGGACGCACCGACCTCGGAGATGTTGGGCATGACGATCGCCGCCAGGACCAGGGCAGAGCCGATGCGGATCCGACGATGCATGGGAGATTCCTCGCGAAGAGGGTGGCCTGAGCACGTCCTGCCGCGCGACCCCTCGCCCCGGACGCTCAGCGGATAACTTACCAGAGGCGGAGGGCCTCTGCCACCGTCCTCAGGGCCAGAACTCGCCCCTCGCGGGGGGAGCGGAACCATCATTTGGCCAAAAGAGGGGGATTCTTCTGCGCGAGTACGCCTTGACCGTGGTAGGATTGGTTGTCCGAAGTTTTCGGAGGCCCGTGCTCATGTGGCCATTCGCAAGACCCTCTCCACGGACCCTCGGCTTCTTGATCGCCGGCGTGGCAGCCGCCACGTTCCTCTCGGGCGATTCGGATCTTCATCGCCCCGGGCGAAAGCAGAAGGAGGAGCTGGACTCCGTTCTGGCGGTCCGCAACGCACCTTTGCTCCAGATGCTCGTGCCCGCGTATTTCTTACAGGACGAGGCGAACGCCTCGAAGTGGAAGCGTTTGTTCGACGCCGGGCGGCGGGTCCGGATCACCGCGGTGCTGAATGTGAACTCGGGGCCGGGGACGAAGAAGGACGAGGCTTTCGTCCGGACCATCGCCGAGGCGAAACGCAACCAGGTTCACGTGATCGGATACGTTCCGACGGATTACGGCAACAGGCAGGAGCAGAAAATCCTGGCGGACATCGCAGCCTGGTACGAATTCTATCCGGAGATCGACGGGATCTTCCTCGATGGCCAGGCCAAGGACAGCAGCAAGTTGCCGGTTTACCTGAGGATCCGCCAGGCCCTGAAGACGGCCCACCGCTCGGCAGTGCTGATCTCGAACCCCGGCCTGGTGTGCGAGTCGCCCTACTTCACGGAATCGGCCATCGATACGGCCAGCATCTTCGAGCAGCCCAGGGACTTCGAGAAGTTCAAGTTCCCGGACCAGCCCGCCTGGAAAACCCTTGCGAGGAACCGATTTGCCGCGCTCCCTTACAATGTCGGCGAGCCCAGCGTGATGAAGAAGTATCTCACCCACGCCGTGAAATGTGGGCTGGGAACCATCTATGTGACCGATGCCAGCGGAGACCACCGCTGGGAACGTCTTCCCGATTACTGGGAGGAAGAGGTCGAGGCCGTGTACCGGATCAACCAGCACCAGGCCCCCTGATCTCGCGCGATGACGCCGAATTCCCCCGTCCCGTCCCGATCGCGGGCCGATCGCCAGGAGGCGTTGAACGCCATGCCACACGTGGAACCTCCGCAACCGCCGATCCCCGATCGGGACGAGGAATTCCCGCTCCCGCCGATCGTGCCCGGGTACCACATCCTGGAGTGGATCGGCGAGGGGGGCATGGGCGAGGTTTGGCTTGCGCGGCAGTTGAAGCTCGACCGCGTGGTGGCTCTGAAATTCCTGAGGCTCGACCCCCACTCGGACCCGACCGAGCCGATCAAGCGGTTCCGGCATGAAGCCGAGCTGATGGGCCGGCTCCAGCACCCGAACATCGTGACCGTGTTCGCCAGCGGGGACGTCGAGGGCCGGCCCTACCTGGAGATGGAGTTCGTCCGGGGGCACGACCTCCGCCACGAGATGGAACCCGGCAAGCCGATGGGCCTGGACCAGATCCGGGGCCTGATCCCGCCCCTGATCGACGCCCTCCAGTACCTCCACGAGAACAACGTCCAGCACCGCGACCTGAAACCCGAGAACATCCTGATCGGGACCAACTTCTCGCCCAAGTTGACCGACTTCGGCATCGCCATCGAGAGCATGGGGACGGGCTTCATGACCACCACCGAGCGGTGGATGGGCACCATCGGCTACGTGTCGCCCGAGCAGCAGTACCGCCTCAAGGTCGACGGCCGGGCCGACCAGTATTCCCTGGCCGCGGTCGTCTACGAGATGCTCACGGGGCAGAAGGCGCTGGGCGTGTTCAAGCCCCCCTCGGAGTGGAACAAGGCGCTGGACGGGCGGGTGGACGAGGTGATCATCACGGCCCTGAAGGAGGATCGCGACGACCGCTATCGGACGATCCGCGAGTTCGGAGATCGGCTCCTGAGGGCCCTGGACCCCGCGCCCCGCCCCGGGCTCCTCACTCGCCGCAAGGCGACCGTGCTGACCCTCGCGGCGCTGGTGCCGGTGGGCCTGGTCGTCGCTAAGGGGGTCAGGCGGTTCCGTGCGAACTGGAAGAACTCCCTGGAGATCCAGTTCCAGCGGATCCCGAGGGGGGATTTCTTGATGGGCTCCCCCCCCAACGACCCGTGGAGCACGCCCGACGAGCTTCCGGCCCACAAGGTGACCCTCGGCCGGGGACTGTCCATGGGCAAGTACGAGGTGACCGTGGGGCAGTTCCACCTCTTCGCCGAAGATTCCAGGGGGAAGTACCGGACTCAGGCCGAGGCGAGCGGCCTTGGGGGATACGTCTTCAACCCCTCCTCGAAGGTGCTCGATCGGAGTCCCGCCTACACGTGGAGGACCCCGAATGGGCGTCCTGCGAAGTTGGACGATCCGGTCACGCAGGTCACCTGGCACGACGCGGTGAAGTTCTGCGAATGGCTCACGAGCCGACCCGAGGAGCAGTCGCAGGCTGGTCCAAGGCGGACGTATCGCCTGCCCACCGAGGCCGAATGGGAGTATGCCTGCCGCGCCCCGTTGCCCGAGAGGGGGAGCTCGGAGGACGAGCATCCCGGGCTGGAACGCATGGCGGTCTCGCAACTCACTTCCGCCGTCGGGGTCCAGCCCGTTCATGGTGGAAGCCCCGACCGTCACGATCCCAGGGCCCCCAACCGATGGGGCCTGCACGACATGCTCGGCAACGTCTGGGAATGGTGCCTGAACGCCCCCTATGCCTATCCGTCCGGTTCCCCCGTCCTCCCTGCCTCGACGCCCGAGAGGGAGCTCCGCATGCTCCGGGGCGGGGCGTGGGACTGCGAAGATCTGTCGCGGATACGCTGCGCCGCCCGGCTGGATTCCCGCGCCGACTTCGCGTGCTCGACTTACGGGTTCCGCGTCCTCGTCCACGAGTCCCCGTGACCCAACCCCAAACCACGCAACCTTATACGCGATCCGCATCCCCCGATGTCCTGGGGAAAGGTCTCATGGATTTCACCAACCACCCGTCGGACCCCACGCGTCATGAAGAGGTCCTGCGCTGCCTCTTCCGCGAGTCCAACGATGCTTTCTTCCTGTTCGAGCCGCAGAGCCTCAGGGTCATCGACCTGAACCCGGCCGCGCTGCGCCTCACGGCCTACGACCGCAAGCAGGCCCTCCAGCTTCGCGTGACCGAGCTGTTCGACTCCGAGGACCCCAAGGCGGTCGATCGCCTGATCGAAGCCTATCGAAAGACCCACATCTTCCACTCTCGCGAGGAATACCTCCTCCGACGCGCCGAGGGGGAGCCGCTCGCGGTCAATCTCAGCGCCAGCCGCATCCACACCGAGCCCGAGCCGATCGGCCTGGTGGTGGTGCGGGACATCAGCGAGAGGCGCAAGGCGCAAGACACGCTCGAACGGTTCTTCCTGCTCTCGCCCGCCCTCTTCGGCATCGTCTCGCCCGGGGGGCAGCTCCTCCGGGGCAACCAGGCGTGGGAGTCGGTGCTGGGCTACACGGCCGAGGACCTGAAATCCACCCCGGTGACGGACCTGGTCCATCCCGAGGACCGCGAACTCGCCGCCACGACAATCCGCGAGGCCGGCGGCGAGATGTCGAGCCGGGAGATCCGCTGCCGCCACAAGGAAGGAAGCGATCGCTGGCTGTCGTGGTCCATCTCGCGCGTGGGCGACATCCGCTACCTCGTGGCGCTGGATGTGACCGCGACCAAGGAGGCCGCGGCCCTTCGGCTGGCGAAGGAGGCGGCCGAGGTGGCCAACCGCGCGCGGGGGCAATTCCTCTCGAGCATGAGCCACGAGTTGCGAACCCCCTTGACCGCGATCCTGGCCCTGGTCGACGTGTTCCTCGCCGATCCGGCCTCCCGGTCTCTGCCCCCGGACAGGCGGATCGACCTGCAGGCGATCCATCGCAACGGCGAGCATCTGCTGGGCTTGATCAATGGAGTTCTCGACCTGGCGAGGATCGACGCCGGCAAGGTGATCCTCGAGCGTTCCGCGTGCGACCCCTCCCGGATCGTGGCCGAGGTGGCCGAGATGCTGCGGCCCCGGTCGGTGGAAAAGCGCCTGGGCTTCCGGGTCGAGATCCTCTCCCCTCTGCCCGGGTCGATCCGCACCGACCCGATGCGCCTCAGGCAGATCCTGATCAACCTGGTGGGCAACGCGATCAAGTTCACCGACCGCGGGGAGGTCGCGATCCGGGTCGAGGCCCCGTCGCCGGAGACCCTCCGGTTCACGGTCGCCGACACCGGCGTCGGCCTGACCGAGGCCGAGATCGCCTCGATCTTCCAGTCGTTCGAGCAGGTGCAGGCCTCCAGGCACCGGAGCGAGGGCGGGAGCGGCCTGGGCCTGGCCATCAGCCGCCGCCTGGCCGAGGCCATGGAGGGCACCCTGACCGCCACCGGCGAACCCGGTCGCGGGAGCACCTTCGAGCTCACCATCCCCGTCGAGATCCTCGAGACGCCCCACGGGCCCGAATGCCGCGAGTGCAGCGAGGCGGGGCAGATGGATCAACGGCCCGCCTCCGACGCAGGGGTGAGCCGGATCCTCCTGGCCGAGGACAACGCCGACAACCGCCGCGCGATCGGGCTGAGGCTCGAGCAGGAGGGCCTGGACGTGGCCACGGCCCGCGACGGCCAGGAGGCCGTGGACGCCGCCATGCTGGGCGAGGAGCAGGGCACCCCGTTCGACATGATCCTCATGGACATGCAGATGCCCGTGCTCGACGGGTTCGAGGCCACGCGTCAGCTTCGCCAGAAGGGGTATCGGGGGCAGATCGTGGCGCTCACGGCCTTCGCGCTCGAGGAGGACCGCCTGGAGTGCCTGCGGCTGGGCTGCAACCACCACCTCAGCAAGCCCATCGAGTGGGGCAAGCTCATCGACCTCATCCAGAACGCCGCGGCCGCGCCGGGTTGAGCCCTGCGCCGGCCGCTGGCCCCTGGAATGTCGCGCGGGACACGTTAGGATGGCGATTCAACACGGGTTGAACCTCGTCCCATATTCAAGAGATGGCTCATGAAATTTCGCGTCCTCGCCGCCTCGCTGATGCTGCTGGCCCCCTACGCCATGCCCTCGCCCGCTCGTGCCCAGGACCAGCCCGAGAAGCCGCCCGAGGGCTTCACCGCCCTGTTCGACGGCAAGACCCTGGACGGCTGGCACGGGATGCCCCACTTCGACCCTCGCGAGCTCGCGGCCATGAGCCCCGAGGACCGCGAGAAGAAGATCGCCGAGTGGACCGCCGACGCCAAGAAGCACTGGACCGTGGACAACGGCGACCTGGTGAACGACGGCGACGGCCCCTACCTGACCACCGACAAGAGCTTCGGAGACATCGAGCTCCTGATCGACTACAAGACCGTGGCCAAGGCCGACAGCGGGATCTACCTGCGCAACACGCCGCAGATCCAGATCTGGGACAGCACGCCCGAGGGCGGCAAGAAGGAGCTGGGCGCCGACAAGGGATCGGGCGGACTCTGGAACAACAGCCCCGGCGCCCCCGGCAAGGACCCGCTGGTCCTGGCCGACAAGCCCTTCGGCGAGTGGAACCACTTCCGCATCCTCCAGGTCGGCGCGAAGACCACCGTCTACCTGAACGACAAGCTCGTGGTCGACGGGGCCACGATGGAGAACTTCTGGGACCGCACCCAGCCGCTCTTCGCCAAGGGGCCGATCCAGCTCCAGACGCACGGCGGGGAGATCCGCTGGAAGAACATCTTCATCCGAGAGATCCCCGCCGACGAGGCAAACAAGGCCCTGGGCGAGGCCGCGGGCAAGGACTTCCAGGAGGTTTTCGACGGCAAGACCCTCGCCGGATGGGCCGGCGCCACCGACAACTACGAGGTCGTCGACGGCTCGATCCGCTGCAAGGAAGGCAAGGGCGGGGTCCTCTACCACGAGAAGGAGCTTGGCGACTTCTCGGCCCGCGTCCTGTTCAAGCTCCCGCCCGGTGGCAACAACGGCCTCGCGATCCGCTACCCCGGCAACGGCGACGCCGCCTACAGCGGGATGTGCGAGCTTCAGGTCCTTGACGACACCTCCGACCAGTACGCCAAGCTCGACCCCCGCCAGTATCACGGGTCGGTCTACGGGATCGTGGCCGCCAGGAAAGGCTTCCAGCGCCCCGTCGGCCAGTGGAACTACCAGGAGGTCACGGTCAAGGGCCCTCGGATCAAGGTCGAGCTGAACGGCACCGTGATCGTGGACGCCGACGTGAGCGGGGTCACCGAGTACATGGCCAACAGCCCGCACCCCGGCAAGGACCGCACCACCGGCTTCTTCGGGTTCGCCGGCCACGGCGACGCGGTGGAGTTCCGCGGGGTGGCGATCAAGAAGCTCGACTGATTCGGGCGTCCCCAGTCCCCAGGGTCGGGCGGGCTGCGTGACCCGCCCGGCCCGGTTCGTCGAAGTCACGCAAGCTCAATGGCGGACCAGCGCCAGGACGATCTCCAGGGCGATCAGGACGACCACGATAATCTCCAGGACCTCCATGCGCGTGCCGCCGGCCTGCTGCACGAGCAGGTCGTACACGTCGCCCACGGTGTCCAGCTTGCGGCGGATCGACTGCTGCCACTCGGGCAGGTGGAAGCGGGTCGAGGCCAGCCCGTACACGCGCGAGAGGTACTGATCGCCGATGAGCTTCAGGGCGTTGTCGGCCCGCTCGAAGAGGCTGGTGGCCTCGATCTCCAGCTCTCGCACGTTGCGCACGGCTTCCTCGTGAGATCGCCACGGGAGGCCCAGCTTGCGCCGGGGGCGGTCGCGGTGGATGAGCCGGTAGGCGGCTTCGAGCCGGTCGTCCAGGCGGTCGTCGATGTGGCGGAACTCCAGGAGCTGGACGTTGGCGAACTCGATCACCTGGAGCGTGTCGGCGCAGTCGCGGTCGGCCACGAGACCGGCGGCCCAGTCGATCACGACCAGGTCGTTCGGAGCATACGAGAGGGCGAGCCTGGTGGCCTCGGCCCGCTCCGACGACCCCAGGGGGCCGGAATCCAGGCGGAGCAGGCCCGCGACCCAGGCGCTATTCTCGGCGAGCCAGCCCTCTTGCACCTCGCCGATCTGCAGGACCACGTATTCCTCGGTCAACGCGCTCCACTCGAAGTCGCTGATGGCGGGCCGGAATCGCTCGACCCAGGGCTCGAGCAGGCGACGCGCGGCCTCGGTCCACGGTGCGGGCTCGCCCAGCACGGCCAGCGCCTCCGAGAGCTCGTCCGGGCTGGCCGCGACCGGGAAGCGCACCATCAGCGAGAGGGCCCCGAAGTCGAAGAGCGAGAGCTCGGCGCGGGCCGGGCCGGTGCGCCTCAGGACGTCGGGCAGGCTCAGGCCCGCCGGGTCCAGGCTCAGACGCAGCGGCGCGGGGCGGTAGCGGATGGACTCGGGCGTGCGTTTGCGGCGGGGCAGGGCGGCGTCCTCGGCGGGAAGCAGGCCGCGCGCCGCGTCCAGGTCGATCTCGTACCCCACGTCAAAGGCGATCGCCAGGTGGATCGTGGCCGAGATCGGTACGTTGTCCATGGGGTCTGCGGATCCGGGGGGTGGAAGGGCCAGGAGACTCCAGGCTTCCAGGCTTGCCCGCGGAACACAAGCCCCCTTTGGGGGAGGCAGGCGGAACCGGGCTGGCTTCCGCGGCATGACGGGACCTACAATTCGGTGTCGGAATTGCATGGAGAGGGTGCCCGGGCGGACTCTCCGCCTCGCACCGTGGCTCTCCCGTCGTGATCGGCCACCCCCCCCGCCGCGTCCGACGTGAAGTGTTCTGGCGGGAATGACCGGAGGCGCCATGCCGGCGCCCGGGGCGTCCCGGTTTCAGCAAGGATCGGGTATCGGGCCGGGGGGCCGATCCTGTCGGAGCCTCGTGCCGATGAGCCAGCCGATCTTCAAGGACCTCGACGCCTTCAAGGACCCCACCCGACCCCGAAACCAGGTGATCTGGTGGCTCCTGGCCTTCCAGGGCGGGTTCATGAACGCGGGCGGATTCCTCGCGGTGCAGAGGTTCGTCTCGCACATGACCGGCTACGGGACCTATGTGGGCGTGGAGCTCGGCAAGAAGAACTACCTGGGCGCCTTCGAGATGATGCTCGCCCCGATCTTCTTCCTGGTCGGGGGCGCGTACTCGGGCATCCTGGTCGACCGTCAGGTCCTGCTCAACAGGCAGCCGCAGATCCTGCTCGGCATCCTCTCCCTCGCGTTCATCAACCTGTTCATCTATCTCGCGGAATTCAGCGAGCTTCTGGGGACGTTCGGCGAGCCTCTGGTC
>JANOBY010000350.1:0-5443 GCA_031411935.1 Planctomycetales bacterium
GCAGGCGGGACATCCACCTCAGGTGGGCCACCCCTACGTCCGTGATCCCGGACCCGGCGGTCAGGTTGAGCGACTCCACACCGACAAGTCGTCCAATCTGCTCCATCTCGGCGTCGGTCGCCTCGAAGAGCTGAACATTGACCACATGGCCGAAATAATCGATGCCGAGGCTTTGGACCAGCCACCGGGGCCACCAAATTGGCGGGCGGCGTACGCGACTGCGGGCGCCGATGCCGGGCATAGGCTCCCAGTCATACCAGACCTGGCCCTTCGCCCTCTGGATCGCCGCCACCGCGTTTCTCTGGATGCGGGCCTCGCGGACGGTCCAGCCCAGCCAGGCGCCCACGAGTACGACGATCACCATCAAGGTCCGCAGGCTCAGGCGAACGCGGGGAACTGGCATGGGCGTCTCTCGTGCGGGCATGGATCAACGCGATCGGATCACCCTACGCGAGTTCCAGTCGTCGAACCACGAATTTCTTCGTGGTCTGCCTGCCTGATCGATTTCCGGGCGCGGAATTCGGATCGTGGCGGGAGGCTGGGACGATTCTTCGATGGAGAGATCGGGTCTCCGATCCCCGTGGGGCAGGCGTCCCTGCCTGCCTGTCCCTCTTCCTTTTTGGAGCAGGCAGGGACGTCTGCCGCACGGGGTCCTGTTCATGGCGAAAAGGCCTTCGATAGCTCGGGAGGGGGCATCCAGGGAAATTCCGATTTGAGCTGCACGACCCGCCCTCGCCCGTATTCGCTCGACCTCGCAAGTCGGTCCAGAACCCGAGTCATGGTGCCGGGATCTGCGGCTTCTCCCAGCAGCCTCCCAAGATCGTCGAGCAGGCGATCCGCCTCGTCCGGGGGCCCTTTCTCGTTGTCCAGGTCGCAACCCGAGCGGTAATAAACCTCCTCGCAGGCGTGCGCGATTTCCTGGACTCCGCGCGTCCAGTCGTCGGGCCGGGGTCCCGGCGTGGGGCCGCGTGACAACGCCTCGCCCAGCATCGGGGCGAGCGTCCGGATGCG
This sequence comes from Planctomycetales bacterium, assembly GCA_031411935.1. Lineage (GTDB taxonomy): Bacteria > Planctomycetota > Planctomycetia > Isosphaerales > Isosphaeraceae > JAQGHR01. Next base: position 1,012 of record JANOBY010000350.1, read on the forward strand.
ATGGCGACGGTTGTAGCCTCGGCCCTGGGGCCCCGTGCGGCCCAGGCGATCCCAGAACCAGAGCAGCGTGCCCGCCCCGACCTCGCCTTGCACGCGGGCGTCCAGTTCCGCAGCCACACGGACCATCTCCGTGTTGCGGATACCGAGTGGCGTGACGCAGATATTCGCCAGCGCTGTCTGCGCCCACCCCACCGCGTCTCGCCAGACCGCCGGGTCCATTCCGGGAGGATTCCTGGCCTCAATCGCCCGGAGCTGCCGCTCGATTCTCCGATAATAGCCGCGGAAGGCCACATGCTCCGACCCCGCCCGCACCAGGAGCGACAGGCCCCACAGGGGCACGGACAGGATCGCCAGGCCGACCATCATCCGCCTCACCGTGAATCGGACGTGGGGGCGCTTCATCGCGGGGACTCATCGAGAGGAGAGGAGAGGAGATCCGACCCCTTGCGTTTTGCCCCGTCCCCGTCTTGAGCGGGCGAACATGCTGGGCCTTTTCGTTGCGACGATCGGGCGGAAACTCCCCGACGATTCACGGGCTAGGCCCGATAGAATCCCTGCTCGGCGATGTAGGCTTCCACGCCTCGCGGGACCATGTAGCGGATGGACTTTCCTTCGCCCACCCGGCGCCTGAGGTCGTGCGAGGCGATGCCGATGGGCGGGACGGTCACGCTCACGATCGGCCTGGCGGTCGGGCCGAAGTCGGGCGGGGCCTGGAGGATGGCGGGGTCGATCCCGGGTCGGTTGACCACGACGATGGTGGCGAGCTCGGCGATCCGGGTGGGCTGCCGCCACTGGGGGAGGTCGGCGAGGCTGTCGGCCCCGATGAGGAAGAAGAGTTCGTCCTCGGGCCTCTCGGCGTGCAGGGTTTCGAGCGTCTGATAGCTATAATGGGGGCCGGGGCCCCTGGACTCGATCTCGCTCACGGCGAACGCGGCGTTGCCTGCGGTGGCGATGCGGACCATGTCGATGCGTTCGCCCACCGGCGTGCGGCGGTTGCCCAGCTTGTGGGGCGGGGAGCCCGTGGGGATGAACCAGACCTGGTCGAGCGCCAGGCTCTCGCGGCAGGTCTCGGCCAGGATCAGGTGCCCCAGGTGTATCGGGTCGAACGTCCCGCCGAACAAGCCCAGACGCATCGTGGTCGATCCTTTTCAGCGAAGAGTTTCACGGAGGCGACGCAGGGGACGCGGAGAAGACAGACAAAGAGAGTTCTTGAAAATGCTCTTCCTCGTCTCTGCGTCCTCTGCGTGAAACGGATTCCGGTGGACGGACGTGCAGAAATCGGGTGGAATAGATGACCCGAGGATCTCGTTCTGGACGATAGAGCCCCACGATGAGCGCTGTCAACCGTAAACGCCAGGGGGCGCTGTTCTCGGGCGAGGCCGCCGGGCCGATCGCCGGCGTGGTGCTGAACCGCCCGGTCGAGCAGGTCTTCTCGTATCGCGTGCCCGAGCCCCTGGCAGGGCGCCTGCACGTGGGGTCGCGCGTGAGCGTCCCCCTGGGGCGAGGCAACACCCCCACGGTGGGGTACTGCGTGAGCATAACGGCCGACCTGGACGACGGGATCGACCCCGAGCGCGTGAAGAACCTCCTGGATGTGATGGACGACCCGCCTCTGATCGACGCTCCCATGCTGGAGCTCACGCGGTGGATGGCGTCCTACTATGCGTGCTCGTGGGGCCAGGCGCTCGATTCGGTCGTGCCCGCCGGGGTGAAAAAGGGCGCGGGCACGCTCGTGAAAACGTTCCTGACCGTTCCCGACGAGATCAAGATGAGCCGCGAGACGCTGGACCTGCCGCCCAAGCAGGCGCAGGCCCTGGCGGTGCTCTGCCGCTCGGATACCTTGCTCAGCGTGGAGGACGCCTGCCGGCTCGCGAACTGCGCGCCCGGGCCGATCGCGGCCCTGAAGCGCAAGGGGCTCGTCAACACCGTCCGCCGCCGCACGGATAAGGCCGTGAAGGACGCGGAATCCGAGCCCGAGCCGCCCCGCGCCCCCCTGGATCTGACCGTCGAGCAGCGAGCGGCGCTCGACGCCATGGCCCCGGCTCTCGACGGCAACGCGTTCGCCTCGTTCCTCCTGCACGGGGTGACCGGCAGCGGCAAGACCGAGGTCTCCCTGAGCGCGATCGAGCGTGTGGTGGCCCGGGGGCGCGAGGCGATCGTGCTCGTGCCCGAGATCAGCCTGACCCCGCAGACGATCCGCCGTTTTAAGAGGCGTTTCCCGAGGATCGCCGTGCTGCACTCGCACCTCTCGGACGCCGAGCGGCACCGGCACTGGCGGTCGATCGCGCGGGGCGAGGTGCAGGTGGTCGTGGGGGCCCGCTCGGCGGTGTTCGCCCCCACGCGGAACCTCGGCCTGATCGTGATTGATGAAGAGCATGAAAGCACGTTCAAGCAGGAGACCGTGCCCCGCTACCACGCCCGCGACGTGGCCATGGTCCGGGCGCAAAAGCTCGGCGTGCCCGTGCTGCTGGGCTCGGCCACCCCGGCGCTCGAGACCTGGCAGAACGCGAAGCTCGGCCGATACACGCTGCTCTCGCTGGCGAGCCGCGTGGCCGAGCGCCCCATGCCCGAGGTCGGCCTGATCGACCTTCGGCACGAGAAGCCCGAGCCGGGCCAGCCCGTGGGGGGCCTGAGCGCCCCGCTGAAGAGCGCCATGAAGGCCGCGATCGACGACAAGGGGCAGGTGATCCTGCTTCTCAATCGCCGGGGGTTCCACACCTTCATCCTCTGCCCCAAGTGCGGCCTGGTGGTCAAGTGCGACGCCTGCGACGTGGCGCTCACGCACCATCGCGGCAAGAAGCGCGTGGTGTGCCACACCTGCGACGCCGACCGAGACCCGCCCGAGACCTGCCCGTCGTGCCGGTCGAACCTGCATTACGGAGGGGTGGGGACGGAGCGCCTGGAGCGCGACGTGAAGGAGGCGTTCCCCCACGCCGTGGTCCGGCGCATGGACTCCGACACCATGCGCTCGCCGGGCAGCCACGAGCAGGTCCTGAAGAGCTTCAAGGACGGCCAGGTGGACATCCTCCTGGGCACGCAGATGATCGCCAAGGGGCTGGACTTCCCGAACGTGACGCTCGTGGGGGTGGTCAACGCCGATACATCCCTGCACCTGCCCGACTTCCGCGCCGCCGAGCGTACGTTCCAGCTCGTGGCGCAGGTCGCGGGCCGGACCGGCCGCGGGGACCGCCCCGGCAAGGTCCTGGTGCAGACGTTCTGCCCCGAGGATCCGGCCATCCAGCGCGCCCGCGAGCACGACTACCTGGGCTTCGTGGCCTACGAGATGCACCGCCGCCGCGACCACGGGCTGCCCCCGTTCGGACGGATGGTGCGGCTGATCGCCCGGGGGCCCGACGAGGCCGAGGTCCGCCATTTTCTGGAAGCCCTGAGCCACAAGTTCCGCGAGGCTGCCCCCGAGGGCGTCCGCCTGCTCGGCCCCTCGCCCGCGCCCGTGGCGAAGATCAAGCACCTGTTCCGCTATCACCTGAGGCTCCAGGCCGGGTCGGCCCGCCCCCTGCAAGACGTTTTGCACGCGGTCCTGCCCGGGGTCGCCCCGCCCGGGGAGGTCGAGCTCGCCGTGGACGTGGACCCGGTGGGATTGCTCTGAGCGAGCGATCCGTCAGGCGGAAGCAGAGGCAGAGGCGGGCCGGTCGGGGCCCGAGAGCCGCAGGCGGAACAGGAACTCGGCGCCGAACCGGCGGCAGAGCAGGCCCAGGATCAGCGGCAGGAGCAATCCGCCGACGACCCCCACGACCACGTGCGTGGACGGGTCGCGCACCTTGAAAACATTGGCCAGGATGATCCGCAGGCCCGCCGACGCGATCGTGTGGGCCACGTAGATCTCCAGCGAGTACTGGCCGAGCAGCGCGAGGAAGCCCGACCTCGGCACCCGGCCCATCAGGACCGCAAGCGCCAGGGTCGAAACGATCCCGCAGGCCGCCAGGAGCAGGTCGAGCCCTCGGGGCCAGCCCACGGTCAGGGGGCGGCCCACCGCGAGGGCGATGGCCCCGTAGCCCGCGATCACCGCCGCCGCCAGGATCGCCGCGGGGGCCCGGTCCAGCCTCTCTCTCCACGGGGACCCGAACAGGAGGGCCCCGGCGGCGTAATACACGCCGTTCCTCGTGGCGTGGATCAGCGGGTTCCACCCGATCGCGGCGATCCGGTCGCTGAACGCCCAGAGCACGGCGAAGGCCGCGAACGTGACCAGCGGCGACAGGCCCAACCGCCTCAGCACGTAATAAAGCACGCTGATCAGCAGGAGCGCGTACAGGAACCAGAACTGCTGGGCCGGCGTGATCAGGATGCTGGCCAGCTGCCCCAGGCTCGGCTTCGAGTTCGTGTACCGGCTCGTGACCATCTGCACGAGCGTCTGGAGGATCGACCACACGAGGTACGGGTAGACGATCGACCCGAAGCGCAGGCGCTTGCGGCC
>JANOBY010000351.1:0-11582 GCA_031411935.1 Planctomycetales bacterium
ACCATCTCCGGCGGCGCGATTCAGGTCGAGAGCTCGACGGCGCTTGGCACGACCGCGGGAGGCACGGTCGTAGGCAACAACACGTCGGTCCTCTTCGCCGGGACGGGACTGAACGTCGGCGAGACGTTCGAGACGATCGGAAGCGGGTTCGATTCGGCGGGCGCCGTCAGAGTCGTGTCGGGTTCAACCACGCTCAGCGGCATCTTGTTCATGCCGAACGGCGACACGGAAATCGCCTCGGACGGCGATCTGACCATCAGCGGCGTGATCGACGACGACGGTGAGAGCTACTCGCCGAACTATACGGCCGGAGCGGGCGGCCTTATCACGATCAGCGGCGACAACACCTACACGCAGAATACAGCGATTCGTTCCGGCCGGGTTCGCATCGAGAACGCGGGCGCGTTCGGTTTGACCTCGTTCAGCTCCACGGTCAGCGTCGTGAGCGGGGCCTCGCTCGAACTGAACTCAGGGATCACTCTGCCGGCGGCCAAGACCTTGGCGATCTCCGGCCTTCCGGTCCCCAACTCCAGCAAGATCATAAGCGTCACCGGCGTCAACACCATCGCGGGCGACATCGGCATCACCGGCGGCAACAACGTGGCCTTCGAGGTCGCGAGCGGCTCGACGCTCGAGATTTCGGGCGTCATCAGCGGTTCGAGGGACTTCGACAAGAACGGCACCGGCACGCTGATCCTCTCGGGAACCAACACGCAGACGGGCAACGTGAATGTCGGGGACGGCACTCTGATCGTCAACGGCTCGCTCGCCACGAGCAACAGCGTGTTCGTGGACGGCGTGCTCGGCGGCAGCGGGACGGTGCCTGCCGTGACGGTCTCGGGCATCGGCACGCTCTCGCCGGGCAACTCGCCGGGCGTCCTCAGCTCGGGCAGCGTGGACTTCACCGACGGGTCCACCTTCGTCGTTGAGCTGGACGGTACCACCGTCGGCACCCAGTACGACCAGCTCGACGTGACAGGCACCGTCACCATCGGCTTGTCCACCCTGAACGTGAGCCTGGGGTCCACGCCCGCCATCGGCGACACGTACACGATCATCAACAACGACGGCAGCGACGCCATCACCGGCACCTTTAGCGGGCTGGCCGAAGGCTCGACCATCACCATCGGCATCGTATCGCTCACGATCAGCTACGCGGGCGGATCCAACAACAACGACGCGGTCCTGACCGTCTCCGACGTGACCTACACCTGGACCGGTGCCGAAGACAACGGACGAGAATGGTCGCTGGGCACCAACTGGGTGGGAGGGGTCGCCCCGACCCCTGGATCGAACCTGGTCTTCCCGGCCAGTCCGGTTCGCACCGAGAGCCTCAACGACTTCGCGGACGGGACGGCTTTCTACTCGGTCACAATCGCCGGCTCGGGTTACGACATCTACGGGAACGCCATCGACCTGTCGAACGGTATCAGCGCAACCTTCGGGTCGGGGGGATCCGCGTTCGGGACCGCCGTGGATTTGACGGCCAACCAGTCGATCAACGTGGTCCCCGGTGGAACGCTCACGATCTCGGAAGCGGTGAGCGGCGCCTTCAGCTTGAACAAGACCGGCGGCGGCACGCTGCAATTCTCCGCTCTCAGCAGCTACAGCGGCGGAACGACGGTTAGCGCGGGCACGTTGAACCTGATCTCGGCCAGCACCCTGCTCGGCAGTGGCTCCGTCACGGTGACCTCCGGCGCGACGCTTGGCTTCAATGGCAGCGCGAGCCTGCCGAACGCCCTGACCATCGGTGGCACGGGCGTTGGCGGACTGGGTGCCTTGCGAACGTACGGAAACAACTCGTCGGACGTGATCACCGGCAACATCACGCTTACCAGCGATCTCTATGTGTTCGTCGCGTCGCAGTCCCAGATTGGCTTCAACGGAGCGATCAGTGGAGCGTTCGGCATCTCGACGGCGGGCTCCGGCACGATCAGCATGGTGGGGTCGACCAGCAACACCTTCGGCGGATCATTCACTCAAGCGAACACGTTTGTCGTCGTCGCGAAGTCGGGCGGAGCGACCGCCATCCCGAACGACCTGTATATCAACTCCGGAACGTTCATCACACAGCAAGATGAACAGATCAGCGACTCCGCCACACTCTATGTTCGGGATGGCGCGGAGTTCGACCTCCTCAACGCCAACGAGACGATTGGAGCGATCGACTTCACCGGCGGAATTGTGACCTCGAACTCCAGTGTTCTCACGCTATTTAACGGAGGAACCATCAGGACGCACGCGGCATCGACCACCGCGGGGCTGCTCGGCACGCTGGATCTCAACGGCATGGAAGTCCTCATCACGACGGATCTCGGCACTCCGTCGAACGGGAACGATCTCGCGATCCCCGCCACCATCCAGAACGGCAGCCTCAGGAAGCTCGGCGCCGGCAACCTGGCGCTCGCACCGTCGACGTCGAACACCTACGCGGGCGGCACGAATGTCGACGCCGGCAAGGTCTCGATCTCGAAAGACACCTCGCTCGGAACGGGCGACGTGTCGATCACCAACGCGAATCTGGAGGTCTCGGGCAACGTTACGGTCGCCAATAACTTCACGATCAACTCGAACATCGTGGCGATCAACAACGCCAGCGGCACGAACACGTTCACCGGTAGCTTCTCGATGCAGAGCGATTTCCTGGTCTCTACGTCCACTTCCACCAACCTCATACTCTCCGGCCCGATCAGCGACGGCAACAACGACTGCCTCCTCTCGAAGGTCGGATCCGGCGGACTCACGCTCAGCGGCACCAACGACTACCTCCACACGAACATTGACGAAGGCTCGCTGACCGTCGGGTCGACCCAGGCGACCGGGATCATCGGGCTCGTTTCGATCGCCTCCGGGGCCACGATTACCCAGACGGTGGCGACCTACACGCTGCCCGCTGGCGGTATCGACCTGGCGTCGTCAACAACCTACTTCATCACGGGTTCCAGTGCGGCTCACACAGTCAACGGAGCGATTCTTCTGAGTGGGGACGCAACGTTCGATATCGGCACCGGTGCCGCCTCGCTCGACGTGACCGGGGTGATCAGCGGCACCTCTGGATTCACAAAGTTGGGCGCCGGCACCCTGATACTCTCGGGGACGAATACATACAGCGGCGACACAACGATTGGCTCGGGTGTTCTGTCGATCACGAACGCCACCGGTTTGGGTTCGAGCGCAGGTACGACCACGATCCACGATGGGACGACTCTCGATCTCAATACCACCGGAACCCAGTCGATTGATGAGATCATTCTCTTGGGCACCGTCGGCGGATCGGCAACGATCAGCCAAACGGGCGGCACCAACACACTCTCCGGCGACATCACACTCCGATCCAAGGCGATCCTCAACGCAAGTGGCGGATCGTTGGAAGCTGCCGGAGTGATCTCTGACGGACTGTCAAGCTTCGGCATCGACAAGACCGGCAGCGCAACAATCTTCCTCTCAGGTGCAAATACATTTGACGGAACCACCAGCATTCAGGCTGGCATCTTGAGCGTCAAAAATGTAGCGGCCCTGGGGTCTACTTCGGTTGGAACCATCATCAGCGACGGCGCAACGCTGGGCCTGGAACTCTCCTCCGGCGGAACGATTGCAGAGCCGCTCACGGTCGGAACTTCGGGTGGCACCGCCACGATCAGCAACAATCTGGGAACCAACACACTCCACGGTAACGTCCTGCTAGTCTCCACCGCCTCCCTGGTGCTGGCAGCAGACAGCCTTGAGCTTTCGGGAGTCATCAGCGACGGCTCCGGTATCGTTGGTCTGAGCGTTTCGGGTGCTCAGAACCTCATTTTGTCAGGCAGCAACACGTTTGATGGCTCGGTCCTCCTCACTTCGGGCACAACAACTTCGAAGAATTCGCAGGCCCTGGGTTCCAACACCTCGGGCACGTTGATCACCAGTTCTTCCGTTCTGATTCTGGACATTGCAGGGACAAGCACGATCAACGAGCCCTTCGCACTCTCGGGCAATGGCGCGAAGCTCACGAATCTGAGCGGAGCTAACACGCTCTCGGGCCCAATGGTGCTGACAGCATCCGAATTCTTTGAAGTGACGGGCGGAACCCTGTCCCTCAACGGGCCCCTCTCGGGGAGCGGTGGACTGACAAAGCTAGGGACGGGAACACTCAACGTCTCGAGCCAATCGAGTTATGCGGGCAATACCAACATTGCGGCGGGCACACTCGCCGCGGGTCGATCCGACGCCTTGAGCAATACCCATGTCGTCGTCGACGTCAACGCCACCCTGGGAATCACGGGAGGTATCGCCCTTGGCGTCGCCTCGATCACGCTGGATGGTGGGGGAGCGAACGGCGCCGGGGCCCTGAGCAACCTCGGCGGCGACAACACTTACGCCGGTCCAATCATTCTGGCGGGCGGATCGGTCATCAGCGGAGATCTGGGTTCGTTGTCCCTGACGGGTGTGATCTCGGGAGCCAACGACCTCACCAAGTCGGGCACGATCCCGCTTACCCTCGGCGGCAACAACACTTACTCGGGCTCCACGCAGATCTTGAGGGGCACGCTCGTTGCCTCGCACGATCGCGCCTTCGGATCTAGCCCGCAAGTTGAGATCCGACAGTTCGCCGCACTCGCCCTCTCCAACGTCACGATCGCGAACCCGATCCTGATCAGCGAAAGGACGGCGGGTGAGCCCTCGATCAACGCCACCGGCGTTCTCGACACGTTGACCGGCACCATCGTCCTCGACGACGATCTCAATGTCGGAGCGGACGCCAACAGCAAGCTGGTGATCAGCGGAATTCTCACCGACGGCGGCAGCGCCCGTACGATCACCAAATACGGCGAGGGCATCGTTGAGTTCACGAATTCGAACAATGTCATCTCGCCCGGTTCGTCGATCGTTACCCTGGCCGGCCAGGTGCTCGTGACCAATCCCGCGGCTTTGGGCGATTCGGATCTGGTTGCGGAAAGCGGTGGCGAGTTTGTGCTGGTGGGCGGTATCACCGTGCCGAACGACATCCAGATTTCCGGAAACGGCCCCACGGGCGACGGGGCGATCCGAAGCTCGGGCGGAAACAACATTTTCAGCGGCAATGTCATCCTCACCGGCGATTCCACGATCGGGGTTTCCTCGGGGTCGCTCATCCTGAGTGGCGTGATCAGCGATCAGGGGGGAACCCCCCCCAGCCTGACCAAGATCGGGGCCGGGTCGCTCACGCTCGAGGGCCTGAACACCTACATCGGTACGACCGATGTGGTGGCCGGAACCCTCTTCGTCGACGGAAACTCGGGCGGCAGTCCTGTGATCGTCGAGAGCGGGGCAACCCTGGGCGGCCACGGGACCACCGGGCCCGTCCAGGTGAACGCGGGCGGCACGTATTCGCCGGGCAATAGCCCCAACACGATCACCGTGGCCAGCCTGACCCTCACGTCGGGCTCGACCTATGTGGAAGAGGTGGACGGCAGCACGCCCGGCAACGGGGTGACCGGCTTCGACCAGACGATCGTCACGACGGGCCCGGTGGACCTGGGCAGTTCGACCCTGCTGGCGACGATCGGAGGGGGCTACGAGCCCAACCCCGAGGACGTGCTCAGGATCATCGACAACCAGGGCAGTGGGGCGATCGTCGGGACCTTCAGCGGCTATGCCGAGGGCTCCATACTCGACCTGAACGGATATTTGTTCACGGTCAGCTACGTGGGCGGCACCGGGAACGATGTGACCCTGAGCTACATCGCCCCGACCACCACCGCCGTCGTCGCGGCCCCGAACCCGTCCGTCTTCGGCCAGTCGGTGACCTTCACCGCGACGGTGGCCACGGCAACGCTGAGCCTCTCCGTCCCGGACGGCCAGGTCAGCTTCTTCGACGGCTCGACCTTGCTCGGCACGGCCACGCTCGACGGATCGGGCCAGGCCTCGCTGACGACCAGCTCTCTGTCGGCCGTCGTCCACGGGATCACCGTCTCGTATGCGGGCGGCACCTTCTACCTCCCGAGCAGCTCGTCGCTGTACCTGCAGGCGGTGAACAAGGCCGACACGAGCGTGGGCCTGGTCACGAGCAACGCGACCACGGTCTTCGGCGAGTCGGTCACCTTCACGGCGACGGTCTCCGCCAACTCGCCGGGTGCCGGCAGCCCGAGCGGGTCGATCACCTTCCTCGACGGCACGACCGTGCTCGGGGTGGTCGCCTTGGCCGACGTCTCCGGCGTCCAGACGGCCGTGTTCACGACCTCGGCGATCGTGACGGGCAATCACACGATCACCGCCCAGTATGCGGGCGACGGGTCGTTCAACGGGGATAGCGACGCGCTCGCCCAGACGGTCAACACGGCCGATACCTCGACGAGCGTGATCTCGTCCGGGAACACGGTGTTCGGCCAGTCAGTCACGTTCACCGCGACGGTCACGGCCTCGGCCCCGGGTGCCGGGGTGCCCACGGGGACCGTCACCTTCTTCGACGGTGTCTTGACCCTGGGCACGGGCGTCCTGTCCAACGGCCTGGCCACCTTCACCACGACGACCCTGAGCACGGCCAGCCACACGATCACCGCGCAGTACACCTCGGGCGATGCGAGCTTCAATGCGAGCTCGCTTTCGTCGCCGATCTCGCAGGTGGTCTCGCCGGCCTCGACCACGGTGGCCATCGTCAGCTCGTCCAACCCGATGGTCTTCGGCCAGGCCGCGACCTTGACGGTCAACGTTGCGGTGACGGCCCCGGGCGTGGCGCCTCTGACCGGATCGGTCGACCTCTTCGATGGCGTGACCTTCGCGGGCTCGAAGTCGTTGACGAACGGCGTGGCGACCTTCCCCCTTTCCTCGTTCGCGGTCGGCTCGCACGCCTTCACCGTGGTCTACGAGGGCGACTCCAACACCCTGGGCAGCACATCGCCGTTGCTCACGCAGGTGATCAACGCGGCCGCGACCGCGGTCGCGGTCAGCTCGTCGCTGAGCCCGACGGTCTTCGGCCAGTCGGCCACGTTCACCGCCACGATTTCGGCCGCGGCCCCCGGTGCGGGCACGCCGGGCGGCACCGTCAGCTTCTTCGATGGCACCACACTCCTCGCGACCGCCTTGCTCGACGGCTCCGGTGTCGCCTCGTTCGCCACGAACGGCCTGGCCGCGGGTTCGCACGCCATCACGGCCCTGTACAACGGCTCGGGATCGTTCACGACCTCGACCTCCCCGCTCTTCCAGCAAGACGTGAACAAGGCCGGTGTTTCGATCAACCTCGTCGGCAGCCCCACGGTCTTTGGCCAGCTCGCGACGTTGCAGATCGACGTCACCGCGACCGCCCCGGGCGCGGGCGTCCCGAGCGGAACCGTCACCGTCCTGGAGGGGTCGACGGTCCTCGGAATCGTGCCTCTCGCTAACGTTTTGGGGCAGGCGACGGCCACCTTCTCGACATCGTCCCTGCTGCAAGGCACGCACACGCTCACCACGATCTACAACGGTGACGCGTCGTTCAACACCGCGAGCGACACCACCGTCCAGACGGTCAACTCGGCCTCGACGACCACCTCGCTTTCCGGTAACGGGTCGAGCGTCTTCGGGCAACCGGTGACCTTCACCTCGACCGTGACCGTCGTGTCTCCGGGGGCCGGCCTCCCCTCGGGAAGCGTCCGGTTCGAGCTGGACGGGACGGTCACCCTCGGCACCTCCGTGATCGACCAGTTCGGCACGGCCACGTTCACGACCGCCCAGATCCCCGCGGGCAGCCACACGATCCAGGCGATCTACGTCGCGGGCACCTCGAACTTCTCTGCGAGCAGTTCGTCCTCTCTGCCGCAGATCGTGAGCAAGGCGGGCACCGGCACGACCCTCGGGTCGTCGGCCAATCCCGCGGCCTTTGGCCAGTCTGTGACCTTCACCGCGACCGTCTCGGCGGCCTCTCCGGGTGCTGGGACGCCGACGGGCACCGTCACCTTCTACGACGGGGTGACCGTGATCGGATCCGGTACCCTGGCTTCGGGCGTGGCCACCTACACCACCTCGGCCCTGGCCTCCGGGAGCCACTCGATCACGGCCGCGTATACCTCGGGCGACGACGGCTTCCTGCCGAGTCCCCCGTCGTTCGCCCTGACGCAATCGGTGGACAAGGAAGGCACGACGACTGTCGTCTCCGCCTCCGTCAATCCCTCGGTCTTCGGCCAGTCGGTCACCTTCTCCGCGACCGTCTCGCCGGTCACGATCGGGGCGGGCGTCCCGACCGGCACCGTGTCGTTCTTCGACGATTCGAACCTTCTCGGTACGGTCGCGGTGGTGGCCGGATCCGCCAGCTTCACGACGCTGGGCCTGCCGGTCGGCACGCACGCGATCACGGCCATGTACTCGGGCGACTCGGCGTTCACGGCGGGAGCCTCGGACCCGATCGCCCAGGTCGTGGGCCAGTCGCTCTCGTCGGTCCTCATCACCGCGCCTTCCACCTCGTTCTTTGGCGAAACGGTCACGATCCGGGGTGCGGTCGCGGCCACGAGCCCCGGTTCGGGGACGCCGACCGGCGTTCTGACCTTCTTCGACGGGGCCACCGCCATCGGCTCGGTGCCGCTCATCGGAGGCACCGCGTCGCTCTCGGTGAACACCCTGGGCGTCGGCACCCATGCCCTCACGGCGGTCTACTCGGGTGACGCGGGATATGCGGCCTCGACGAGCAGCGTGCTCTCGCAGACCGTCAGCCTTGTCTCGACGAGCACGATCTTCCTGGCCTCGCCGAACCCGGCGATCCATGGGCAGACGGTCTCGTTCACGGCGATCGTCTCCGCCGCCAGCACCACGGCGGCGGCCCCCTCGGGCCTGGTCTCGTTCTTCGACGGAAACGTCCTGATCGGCACCGCCGGGCTCGTGGGGAACCAGGCCACGCTCTCGGCCCCTCTGTACGGGGTGGACCAGACCCACACCCTCCGGGCCGTCTACTCGGGCGGCAGCGGATACGCGGGGAGCACCTCGGCGAGCGTCGTCCAGACGCTGAACAAGGCCAGCGTGCAGGGCTTCGCCGAGTTCGTGAGGGTCAACTCGAAGAAGGCGGACATGAACGCCCTGGTCAGGGTCTCGACCCCCGGTGGCGGGGTGCCGACGGGGATGATCGTCTACCGCATCAATGGCCGAGGCTTCCGCCAGGTCCAGCTCGTGAATGGGCAGGCCTCGATCCGGATCCCCCGCAGCCTCATGGGCCGCAACACGTTCAACTACCGATACGTGGGCGACAGCAACTACAACGGGCTGAAGGCTGCCAAGGTGGTGTTCGGCCACGCAGCGTTCAAGACCTCGTCGGTCCGTCCCGCGATGGCCTTCAGTCGCTCTCGCTGAGCAAAGTCCTGGCCCAGGGCACTCTCGATCCCGCCGCACCCCCGACTCTCCGGGTGTGGCGGGATTTTTCATGTCTGCCTTTTCGTTCCGACCAATCCCCGCTTCGTGCGGTGACGCCCCGCAAATCTGGAGTTTTGGAGAACCAAAAAAAGTTTTGCGTTCTATGGAGAAAGATATTAGGATTGCCGTTAGCTCAATCCTCCCTCACCTCGAACATGACAGCTCAAGGAAGAACGACCATGTCCCTTCGCCCCCGAGTTCGGCGCGGATTTACCCTGATCGAGCTTCTGGTCGTGATCGCCATCATCGGCGTGCTGATCGGGTTGCTCCTGCCCGCGGTCCAGGCGGCCCGGGAGGCGGCTCGGCGGATGCAGTGCACGAACAACCTGAAGCAGATCGGGCTGGCCATGGCCAACTACGAAAGTGCTCTTGGCGTGTTCCCGCCGGCTTACGTGGGCAATCCCAGGCTCTCGGGGACGGCTTACGGGATCTCCTACCCCGACGGCAACATGAACACTCTGCCGGGGTTCGCCTGGGGCAGCCTGATCCTCCCCTATCTGGAGCAGAACCCGATCTACTCCAGCTTCAACATGAATCTCCCGTGCTGGTCGCCCGAGAATTCGACGGGGGCGGTCACGAAGATCTCGGCCTTCCTTTGCGCCTCGGCGACCGGCGGCGAGGAGGGATTCGTGCTCCATCGTTACAGCAATGGGGACCACCAAGCCCCCGACGATGCCGGCGAATTTAACCCTGCCATTAAGTTTGGCCACAGTCACTTCGTCACGAATGCCGGGATCAACCAGCCCTGGGGCCGGCGTACGCAGTACTCCTCCGACTTCGACGTCGCGCAGCCCATGCCCTCCCCCGCGCCTTCGAGCGTGATCAACGGCCCGTTCTATCGGAACTCGCGGATCAAGATCGCCGACGTGACGGACGGCACCTCCAACACGATCTTCCTGGGCGAGAGGTCGTCGAAGTTGGCGGACGCGACCTGGGTGGGCGTGGTCCCCTTTTCTTGCACCCCGCCCAAGAAGGGGTGGCCCTCGGATCCGAACAGCGGCGGAAACCTCGTGGCCGCACACAGCGGGCCCGACGTCCAGGACCATCCCGACGTGGTCATCCACGCGCCGAATCACCCGTTCGGCCACACCGACGAGATGTACGCGGAGCATCCCGGAGGGGCCAACGTGCTGCTCGGCGACGGATCCGTCCGGTTCGTGAAGCAGACGATCCACCCGCTGACCTGGGTGGCCCTCTCCACCCGCAACGGTTCCGAGATCATCAGCGGAGATTATTGAGTGGGACGCCCACGCAGGAAGGACGCGTTCATGAACATGCTCAGGTCAGGCCTCGTCGCGCTCCTCGTCTTCATCGCCTCGGGATGCGGGCGTCCCGCCCAGATCGGCCCCGACAGGGACACCTTCAAGGCCGTGGACGCCCTCTACACCGCGATCTCCATGCGAGACACAACGCTCGTCGATCGCTGCGAGTCCGGGCTCAAGGAACTGAAGACGGCGGGCAAGCTGCCGTCGAACGCGTCGGACTCGCTCGCGAACATCATCGCCGAGGCCCGATCCGGCAAGTGGGAGCCAGCCCAGAATCACCTCCACGACTTCATGCTCGGCCAGCGAAAGTGACCCAGAAGAAGGCCGGCAAGGGGTCGGAGGTCACCAGAAATCCGGGAGGTGACGGACCGACCACCCCACAAGCCTTCGAGAGCAAGCGGGAATAATCGAGAGATCAAATCGCGGGCAGGTAAAGCCTCGGGCGAAGTGGTCGAGATCATGAAGGCCCCGCGGATCTCCACAGGCTTCGGCCCCCTCCCGATCGTCTCCTGGAAAGGGTCCGTCTGACTTCCCAGTTTGGATGCCGGACGATGGGATGAGAGCGGTGGCTTGGCCTCGGGGGTGGCTCTCATCGGTTCGGAAGCGACGTCCGATGCGTACAGCCGGGCGGGTCGAGGCGCCTGGCCCATCGCTCTTCCTTTCTGTTCGAGCAGCGACCCCTTCGCTCCTTCCATGCGGCCATGGCCGATGCCCCATGACATATCGCATCCAGGTGATCGCCTAACATTCGAGGTCGCCAGCCAAGCATTGGAGCATGGCAAGGGGCGTGCGGCCGTCAAAGTGTGTGCTTGGAACGTGCGAGCCACTTGCACACCATCAAGTCACCGAGTGCTAGCAACACGAATCATTCAGCAGGATTCACGCTTGCCAACGCTTCCGGGCCGACACTCGCCGATGATCCCCAGGTTGCCCCTATTTTCTCGGGGTCCCCACGACCTTCCACCCGTTTTTGACCAGGCTCTTTGC
>JANOBY010000352.1:0-5475 GCA_031411935.1 Planctomycetales bacterium
ACAACCGCAACCGAACCGCCGGCGAGCTGCGCAAGGCGTTCGAGGTCTGCGGCGGCAACCTGGGCGCCACCGGCTGCGTGAACTACCTGTTCAGCTACAAGGGACTGTTCCTGGTCGAAGTGAAGCACATCGCTGAGGACCGCCTGATGGAGGTCTCCCTCGAGGCCGGCGCCGACGACATGGCCCGCTCCGGCGACTACTTCGAGATCACCTGCGACTTCAAGGTCTTCGACGCCGTGAAGCAGGCCCTGGAAGACGCACGCGTGCCCGTCGAGTCGGCCGAGGTGACTTACATCCCCGCCACCTGGGTCGATCTCGACACCGAGAACGGCAAGCGGATGTTGAGGTTGCGCGATATGCTGGACGAGAACGAGGACGTGCAAACAGTCTACGCCAACGATAACATCCCCGAGGCCGTGACCGCCGAGTAAGCTCGACAAGTCACGTCCTCCCGAGTTCCCCGAAGACGCCGCGGATCCGCCTCCGCGACGTGGTGACGATTTTCCCCGACCAGGATCTCCGATGCCGTTCACATTCGCCAAGGCCGAGCGCCTCCAGAAGCTTCCCCCATACCTGTTCGCCGAGATTGACAAGAAGAAGAAGGCCGCCATTGCTGCCGGAAAAGATGTGATCAACCTGGGCGTTGGCGACCCCGACACCCCCACGCCCCGGCCGATCATCGATAGCCTCAAGAAGAATGTCGAGAACCCGGCATTCCACCAGTACGCCCTCGATCAAGGGGCCCCCGAACTTCGCGCCTCAATCGCCGGGTTCTGCAAGCACCGTTACGGCCTGGACCTCGATCCCAACGGCGAGATTCTCCCGCTGATCGGCTCCAAGGAAGGGCTAGCTCACTTCCCGTTCGCCGTGCTCAACCCCGGCGACGTGGCCCTCGTGCCCGACCCTTGCTACCCGGTCTACAAGTCGAGCACGAACTTCGCGGGCGGTGAGGTCCACCTCATGCCGCTCACGGCCGACAACAAGTTCCGGCCCGATTTCGCCGCGATTCCCGACGACGTGTGGAGGAAGGCCAGGCTGCTCTTTCTCAACTACCCCAACAACCCGACCGGCGCCGTGGCCGACCTCGCATTCTATCAAGAGGTGCTCGACCTCGCGAAGAAGCACGAGCTGATCGTCGCGCAGGATGCCGCTTACAACGAGATGTACTTCGACACCCCGCCCCCCTCGATGCTCCAGCTCGAAGGCGCCAAGGACTACGTGGTCGAGTTCCACAGCCTCTCGAAGACTTTCAACATGACCGGCTGGCGCGTCGGATTCGCGATCGGGGCCGCCCCGCTCGTGGGTGCCCTCGGGCAGGTGAAGGCGAACACGGACTCGGGCATCTTCACGGCGATCCAGCACGCCGCCAAGACCGCGCTGGACGAGTACGACACGATCACACCCCCTCTGCGGTCGCTCTACAAGGAGCGTCGCGACAGCTTCGTGGCGGCCTTCCAGAAGATTGGCTGGGACGTGACGCCCCCGGCAGCCACCTTCTACATGTGGATCCCGTGCCCGAAGGGATACACCTCCACCGAGACCTGCGCCAAACTGCTCGACGAGGCCGCCGTGGTGACCACCCCCGGCCTCGGCTTCGGCAAGAGCGCCGAAGGCTTCATCCGCGCCACGTTGACCGTCGACACCCCTCGGCTGGTCGAGGCGGTCGAGCGCATTGGCAAGCTCTCCTGGTAAGACGTCCAACGTCCCGAGGCCGATCATGGGCACGCTTGCGCTGATCGGCCTCGGCTCGAACATGGGCGACCGCAGGGCCATCCTCGATGCGGCGGTTGCGGCGTTGGCCGAGACGCTGGGGCTCAATCTCTGCGCCGTGAGTTCTTACCATGAAACCGTCCCGGTTGGAGGCCCCCCGGGGCAGGGGAGCTTCCTCAATGCGGCGGCGAGCCTCGACTCCACGCTCTCGGCCACGGAACTCCACGCCCGCCTCATGGAGATTGAGCTGATCGCCGGACGGGTCCGCACGATTCGCTGGGGGGAGCGTGTCCTCGACCTGGATCTCTTGCTGTTCGGGGAGATGATTCTGGCGTCGCCTGAGCTCACCGTGCCGCATCCGAGAATGCTTGTGCGACGCTTCGTCATGGCACCCGTCGCCGAGATTGCCCCGGAGGTCCTCGAGCCCAGGACCCGCAGGACGCTCGCCGATTTGCTTACCAATCTCGATCGCCGCCCCGGTCATGTAGTTGTGGTCGGCCCCCTGGGAGGGAAGCGGATCGAGATCTTTCGCCGGCTCGCCGAATCGCTCCAGGCCATCGGGATCTGCTTCGGTCACCAACCGCGCGAGTTCCTCGCACTTCAGGACCGGCCGGACTTGGCCGAGGTCCTGCATGTGCATCTAGACTCAGCAAATCGCGATCTCGGATCCTCGCGTTGGAGGGAGGAAGTCTGGGGGCCTCGATGGATGCTGACCGACGGCTGGGTCGATTTTCTGTGGGTGGTCGCCAAAGCCCGGCTCAGGCCCGACGAACTCGCCAGGTTTCGCGAGGCCTTCCTCCAGACCCGGTTGGTCACGACCGCCCCCACGTTCGTCGCGGTCTGGGATCCGCCGAACGAGATTTTGCCAGGCTCTTGTGTCTACTCCCATCAAGTCAACACGACACGACAGGTAGTAAGAAGGATCGAGTCCTGGAAACTCCTGAGAACCACCTACCGCGATCATGTGTCCAGCCCGGAGTGCTGCGACCCGGTGCTCTGGCCGGATCCGTCGGGCCCAGAAGCCTTCGTCGAGGAGGTACTCGCGGCCTGCTCCGCAAGCCGCAACGGTGTCGCATTTGCTTGAACCGGCCCTTGCCCCGGCCAAGTGCTCCTCTTTATGATTCCTTCAAAGAGTAGCGACACAGATCGCACAGATCAGAAAGCGGCGACGATGGCGAAGAAGGTCCCCGGCAAGCCCACAGCCCCGCAGAAGCCCAAGCCGAAGCCCAAAAAAGAGGAGTCGGAAGGCGTCCTCGTGGTCGCCAGGAACCGTCGCGCCCGCTTCGATTTTGACCTTCTGGAGAAGGTCGAGGCCGGGATCGTCCTCACGGGCACCGAGGTGAAAAGCCTGCGCAACGGTAAGTCGAGCCTGGAAGAGTCCTACGCGAGCATCGACAAGGGCGAAGTCTGGCTCAATGGGTGCGACATCCCCGAGTATCTGCAAGCCAACCGGATGAACCACAAGCCCAAGCGGCCCCGCAAGCTCCTCCTCAACCGCAGCGAGATCCAGAAGCTGGCGAACAAGGCCACCGAGCGCGGGCTCACGATCGTCCCCCTCCAGATCTACTTCAAAAAGGGGATCGCCAAGGTCGAAATCTGCATCGCCAAGGGGCGCAAGACCTACGACAAGCGCGAGGCCCTGAAGAAGCAGGACGCCAAGCGCGACATGGATCGCGTGACCCGTCGAGGTTGAGGGCAGAGGGCGAACCTTGACCTCGGACCCGTCGTAGAGAATAATGCTGAAGCGGGAAGAGGATCGGTTCAAGGCCGGTCGTTCTTTCTCAATCAGGGGGGCGAACTAGGATCGACCGGATTGCTGAAGCGTCTGGCTGCGTGTCGAGGTTGGTCAGCAGGCCTCGTAAAAAGCGGACCACACTTTATCTGCCGAGAGGACTCCCTCTCTCCGTATGGCTGCCTAACAGCAGTATCCGCGGACATCGCGGCTTCCCCTTCGCCCACTAGGGGGGCCCGATGACGTCAATGTGGGCTAGTTTGAACCAAACCGCCTGTTGAGGTTCGAGCGAAATTCATGGCAGGCTAAGCCAAAGGTGACCACGCCGAAACGGGCACCCAGGCCGACAACTAAAATTTCGGATACACACGTAGACGCCTTCGTGAATGGGTCTCGGGACGCGGGTGCAATTCCCGCCGCCTCCACTTCGAAGCCCACCTAGGAGAAATCTTAGGTGGGCTTCTTCGTTGAGTTTAGATTGAAATGAGAGCCTCGAATGGTTGGCCACGGGGAGCCGAAATCTGGTCTGACTGATCGGATTGTGATCTGATAAGGACCTCGAAGGAGGCCAGATCATGAGAGACGAATTTAAAGCGTACCATAAGGGACTACTTCCGCAATCTGGGCAGGGCACCGGGAGGCAGATTGCACTTCCCCGCCGTGGAACGACTCGTGGGCCGAGGCGAACGACCGGCGCATCAGGGCGACGGCCGGGGACCCCGGCAGCCCGTTGAAGTCCCCGCAGGCGACGACCGGGGTGCCCGGAAGCAAGGCTTCGGCCCGACGGAAGACCCGCTCGACCTGACGGACCCTCGGCCCGTGGACGCCCGGGAGCCAGTGGTAGTGGCCGTTGATGAAGACGACCGGGCGGCTCCCGGTCCGGACCGTGAGGACCTGGGCGGTCCGCTCCTGGCTTCCGAGGTCGAGGACCTCGTACCCTTCCACGGGCAGTCGGCTGAGCACGGCGATCCTCTCGTGCCTTCGGCCCCGCCCCGTCTTGGGGCTGACGTGGACCGAGTACCCGCCGAGTTCGCCGGCCAGCCAGTGGGCGGTGCTCTGGCCCAGGGGCGATGTCACTTCCTGGAGGGCGATCAGGTCCAGCGACAGCGGGGCGAGCCCTTCGGCCAGCAGCGACCTCCGTTCGGCCCAGCGGGAGAGGTCGTTGAGCAGGTTGATCGTGGTTACACGGAGGGTAGTCCTCATGGAGAGTTTACCTCGGCCAGGTTTCGGATGGGGCATGTCCCTCGTTGGGTAGGGGACCGATCTGGACTTCGGAGCGATGCCGGCCGTGCTCAGCCTGGGCGATGCGGAAATCCTGACCCGGTCGTCGTTGTAGATTCCCATGTTGAGGACCTCGTTTCCATGCTCGGCCAGGCATGACGGCTTGAACCCGCCCGGGACCGAGTGCTAGCCGTGGAGGAAGAGGATCGTCATACGGTCTGCGGCCCGACGCATTGAGGGTCCCCCACGACGGCCTCACGCACGGCCCAGCCGATCTCCGGTCGAAGAGCGAGCGTCTCCCCGTCCTGGGCCACGCCCACGAACCCGCCCAGAAGCTCCATGTCGAAGGCCCGGTCCAGGTAGTCCCAGCGGAACGGTGCCCTCGAAAGGCCGCCGGGTAGACTCTCGATCGACGGGCCATGGACGAAGCCCCACCGTACCCCTTCGCCGGGGTAGAGCATCCGGTCGGCGGTCCCCGTCCGGTCCCCGAAAAACCCCTCCTCCGGCACGGTGGCCCGCCCGGTGAGGTGGTGCTTCAGGTAGGGGAAGAAGGCGGTGATCCAGCCGGTAATCACGTCGCTGCCGCTCCGGGAGTTGAACTTGTAGAGCGACCGCCAGAACGGCCGGTCCACGTCCCCTCGGGAGGCCCGGACGAACTGCCGGAGGATCGGCCGCAGGATCTCGACCCATCGCCCCAGGCCGAACTCGGCGAACCCCTCGGCCCGCCCGGCGAGGGCCTCCCAGTCCCCGGTCTCGCCCTCCAGCGTGATCGCCGGGATGCCGCAGCGGGTGTTGAGCACATACCGGAAGAA
>JANOBY010000353.1:0-2568 GCA_031411935.1 Planctomycetales bacterium
GGGCAACCGTTGCGTGTAACGGCCTCGGTGGCGACCACCGATTCGGTACCGGCGGATCCAGCTCGCAAGGTGGCTTATCAGGTCACCACCAACATTCCTACGAACAACAATGCCCTGATCGCCCAGGCTCCTCGGCTTTACGGCGCCTTCTTCAACGGCTGCGTGTTCCGGCTCCAGCAATGGATCTGCTCCAGCGACGCCTACTTCACCCCCCGGCGGCAGGTCATCAACCCCGTGCGGATGACCCAGACCTTCGAGATCGTTTCGGACGACACGAGCGGGCAGTGGCACATCTTCACCCTGACCTACGCCGACATCTCCACGACCGAGACCAAGCTCGACGGTTCGGTCGGGGCAAGCGATCCCTTCGCCTTCGTCCAGCCGTTTCCCGCCACGCCCACGGGCGGGGACCTCGGCGTGGCGGCGGGCGAGGTCGCGATCAACCGGTTCGAGGTCGACGGCCGCTTCATGAGGGCCTTCAACGGGACGGGCCTGAATCACCCCGACCTCCGCACCGTCGACAACCACGACTTCGTCCGACAGTACGCCGCGTTCCCCAATTTCCTCTACAACCGGCTGGACGTCACGTCCCGATATCCCTCGGGTTACAACGATGCCAACTCGTTCACCTATCACATGGACGAGGATTACGACGCCGCGGACAATGACAACTGGTTCATGGCGCTGAAGAACGCCGACGGGACTATCGTGCTTCCCTCGTTCCATCGTCCCGGGAACATCATTTACAACCCGACCAACAACGCCGTCGAGAACGACTGGCTGACCCTGGCCCACTCGGGGCTCGCGAATCAGAGGGCCAACTTCTCGCGCCGTTCCAAGATCCTCCGGCCGCGCAAGGCGGATCACCCCCTGAGCGGGAACACCTTCCCCGACCTGATCCCCGACGCCACAACGCAACAGATCACCTACGACGTCGACAACGACGGCGACGGCGTGACCGACTCGGTCTGGGTCGACATGGGCTACCCCGTCCAGCGCGACCCCAACGGCAAGATGTTCAAGCCCTTGTTCGCCTTCATGGTTCTTGGCCTTAATGGCCGCATCCCTCTGAATACGGCGGGCAACCTGCAGAAACGAGATCCGAGCACGGGTCAGTTGTTGGTTCCGCCCGCCCATGCCTCCCATGTGGGCTACTCGGTCAATGAGATCAATCCCAAGTATGCTCTCACACCGAAAGGATTTCTCGTCGACGTCGGTGGTCTGGAGGCCCTGCGATACCTGCTTCAAGGAAACAACACGGCTTCCCCGCCGCAACAAGGGCGATTCGGCGAGGTCGATGTGATCCTCGCCGGTGCGTTCCCCCGTGCGGGCCGGTCTTACAACCCATCGAACACCCTGGTTCCGATCGATGGGTTCGACACCAATTTTAACGGCCTGGACTTCCTGCCGGTGGGAAACAGCGTGACGCAGAATCCGGAGACTCCTAACCCAACCGCAACGACCGCCACGGCCGATCTTTTCGATGCCACTAACCGTGCTTTGTTGCCCTCCGAGCAGATGAGGCGATTCCTCACCCCCGTCGACCTGTCCGGCAACGGGAAGGTCATGCATCATGACGCGATTCCTGGAGGGGGATACCCGGGGGCTTATCCAGGTGACATCGACCTCGAGACCGGCCTGGGGTACGACAAGCGCGGTCGAGTCTCCTACTTGCTGCATTATCGACCTCCGGGGATCAGCAACTGGTTCAGCGATCGGCCCGTCGGCGACGTGGAGTGGCCGGCCGACGGCGGTCTGGCAACAGGCGTGCTAAACATCACGAAGAATCAAGTGAATATGCTTCATGGATATGAAGCCTTCCGGAACCCGGAAGGGACCAACCGGGCCCTGATGGCCATGATGCCATTCGATAACGGCGTCGATGCGACCACGCCGAAGATTGCGATGCCCACGTTCTCCGTGGACATCAATTCGGCTCCCCAGGGCTATTTTGAGGGGATTTTTGGAACCAGTCTGGCGCTGCAAGAAGCGGCCCAGATGAACCTCTACGAGGTCACACCGTTCGACGCCCCTTTCGGTCAGGCTCAACAGGAATATCTGAATCGAGCGGGCGACGTGGATGGCTCGGGGCTCGACCGCAGGCTTGAAAAGCTCCTGCCCACCGTGTTCGTGGCCGACCCCAGCTCCGCGGCCGTGACCCGAGGATTGTTGTCGGTCGATTCGTTGGATCTCGGCACCTGGGCAGCCCCCGCGGCGACGTTGGGTAACTCTTTCGGGGTGCCAACTTACGATCGGTACAATTCGTCAATACCGACAAGCTTCGTACAACAAATGCCGAGCACGGCGAGACTTCCGTCTCTCATGCATGGGGGCAAGCGGATCAACCTGAATCTCCCGCTGCCCGTTTCGAACGACCCGACCGAACCGGTGCGGTTGAAGTTCTGCCGCGACGTTTATCAGATGATGAAGAGTGTTTTGTATCCTCCGCCTTACACCTTGACCTACCCGTCGGCGCCCGAACTGGCGGCCCTCGGGCAGTTCGCCGTGAACATCGTGGACTTCCGCGACTCGGACGGCACGATGACCCGATTCGAGAATTTTGACCTG
>JANOBY010000354.1:0-9753 GCA_031411935.1 Planctomycetales bacterium
GACCATCTGCTCCTGCTTCAAACGGTCACGCTCCTGCCGCTCGCGATAAGAGCCCGCCGCGCGCGCAAGCTCGACATTTGAGAGGTCGGGCTGGAGCAGCGTGATCACGCCCCCGCGATCCTCCTTGATCACGCCCTTCGCGACGAAAAGCGCCAGAACCACCTTCAACTTGCTGATCGGCAGAGGCGAGATGGCTCTGAGCTTGGCCACGGTGATTGGCTCGGCCGCTTCCGCCAATCGCTTGAGCGCGTGGTGGCCGTTGACCAGGTCCTCGCCGCTGGGGTATCTCCCCGATTGAAAAAACTTCTGGAGCTTGCTGTCATCGGGGTGATAGAGCATGGTCCCGAAGGCGCTCTGCCCATCACGCCCGGCCCGCCCGATCTCCTGGTAGTATGCCTCGATGGTCGCGGGCACGCGGTGGTGAAGCACGAAGCGGATGTCGGGCTTATCGATCCCCAGCCCGAAGGCGTTTGTCGCCACGATCGCCCGGAGGGATCCTTCCATGAACCGATCCTGGTTGCTCGCCCGTTCCGAGGCCTTCATCCTTCCGTGATATCCCGCCACGTCGTATCCCTGACTGCCGAGCTTTTCCACAAGCTCGCCCACGGCCTTGACGGTCGATGTGTAGATGATGCCCGTGCCGTCGTGATCCCGCAATTGCTCGGTCATCCATCGCACGCGGTCGGATTCCTCCCGGAACGGGACCACGCCCAGGGCCAGGTTGGGGCGATAAAAGCCAGTGTGGACCACCCGCGGATCGGGCATCCGAAGCTGCTGCTGGATGTCGCCGATCACGTCGGCCGTGGCGGTCGCGGTGAGCGCGAGGATCGGCGGCCGACCGAGCTCCGCGATGTGGGCCCCCAGGGCCAGGAAGTCGGGCCGGAAGTCGTGCCCCCACTGGCTCAGGCAGTGGGCCTCGTCCACCACGAACAGGTCGATGTGTGTAGTCTTCAGGAGCGAGCGAAACTCGGGATTCGCCAGGCGTTCGGGCGTGGTGTAGACGAACTCCATGTCCCCCTCGCGAATCCCCTGCTCGGCCTCGCGCAGCTCGGAGGGCTTGAGGGTGCTGTTGACCGTCGCCACGTCCACGCCACGCTCGCGGAGGCTGTCGGCCTGGTCCTTCATGAGCGCGATCAGAGGGCTTACGACCACGGTCGTCCCGTGAAGATGGAGAGCGGGAAGCTGGAAGCAAAGGCTCTTGCCCGACCCGGTGGGCATGATCACGATCGTGTCTCGCCCCTCGAGCGCCGACTCGACCGCCTCCTTCTGCCCCCTGCGAAACGAACGGAACCCGAAGTGCTCCTTGAGGATCGAGGCCACGTCGCTGCCCACCAGATCGCCGGCATCCGCCATCATCCGCCCCTATCTGTGATTCGCCCAGAACATGGTCCGGACGAGCCTGGGCAAATCACGCGCCGGGGCCGACCGACCGCTCTGCGCCTCGACCGGGACGCCTCTGGGACCCTCGATCCCCTCCCGCTTGCCCGCGATGGGCTCACCAGAAGCGTTCTTGCTTCCAGGGATCGCCGTGGTTGTGATAGCCGTTCTCCTCCCAGAAGCCGGGCGCGTCCTGGTCGAGGAACTCGATTCCCCTGACCCACTTGGCGCTCTTCCAGGCGTAAAGCTTGGGCACGACGAGGCGGAGTGGCCATCCGTGGTCGGGCTCCAGTTCCCGTCCGTTGTGCGACCAGGCGAACAGGCAATCGTCCCCCAGGAAGTCGTCCAGGGGGAGATTGGTCGTGTATCCGTTCTCGCCATGGATGAGCACGAACTTCCCCTCAGGACGCACGACCACGCCCCTCATGACGTCCGCCACCCGAACGCCTTCCCACGTGTTGTTGAGCATCGACCAGCGGGTCACGCAGTGCATGTCGGCGAACACCCTGGACGAGGGCAGGGCCCGAAACTCGTCCCAGGTGAGGGTGCGGGGCTCCTCGACGAGGCCCCAGATCCGGAGGTCCCAGCGGGGGAGATCCACCTTCGGAGTCGGCCCCGCATGCAGGACCGGCCAGCGTTTGGTCTCGACCTGGCCGGGGGGGACCCGCCGCTCGCGGAGGGTGTCCTCGCTCACCACGTCGGGCGGCGCTCCACCTTCAACGGGTGCCACGCCCGGAGGTCGCAGCAGGCTCGCGATCCCTCGGGCCGCGATCTTCCCTTTTTCCCAAAGGCTGGCCGACAACTCGGGCGACGATTCGGCGTCCATCGGGCTCGCTCCATTTGAGGGGTCATCCCGTCAACGATTCTACGCTCGGGGCAACCCAGGGCGTCTCAGGAATCGCCTCCAGGTCAAAGTCGTCGAGCATCTCGCAGAGCGAGCCGGAGGATTTCATTCCCAGGGAACGGCCGATCTCGCCGAGCAATCGCGAAGGACGGATTCCACGATGCCTCAGGGTCTCAATCTTGATGGACTGGTCTCGCTTGGCAAGCCGCTTTCCCTGCTCATCGAGCGCAAGCCCCACATGGCCAAACCGAGGGATCGCCCACCCCATAGCTTCATAGAGGAGGATCTGGCGGGGAGTGCTCGTGACAAGATCGTCGCCGCGGATGACCTCGTTAACCTCCATGTGATGATCGTCGCAGACGACCGCAAGCTGGTAGGCCGGCTCGCCTGACGACCGACCGACGATGAAGTCGCCCCCATGTTGCGAGGGGTTCAGACACTGGAGCCCCCGGACAAGGTCGTTCCAGTCCACCTGACGATCGGAGACGCGAAATCTCCAGGTGAAAGGCCGCCCCCCGAGTAAATCGGCGTCCATCACCGACCGCCCGGAGCACGTGCCCGGATAGGACGGTCCCTCCTCCCCGGCGTGAGGGGCCGACGCTGCGCGGGCGATCTCGGCACGCGTGCAGGTGCAGGGATAGACGAGCTCTCCACGCTTGAGGCAATCAAGCATCTCCAAGTAAGACTCCAGCCGGAGCGATTGGAGGTAGGGCCCGTGAGATCCGCCCACGTCGGGACCCTCGTCCCAGTCCAATCCGATCCACCCCAGATCGACGAGGGCCCCGGAAATCGCCTCGGGACGCAACCGCGCGGCGTCGATGTCCTCGACCCTCAAGACGACCCGCCCGCCCGTTGACCTTGCGGAGAGCCAGGCGATCAAGAAGGTGCGCGCATGGCCGAGGTGGAGCCCGCCCGTGGGGGAGGGGGCGAGGCGACCCGTCACGGGGTAGGGGGGTGATGTCATGGGCGGCCCGGCTAGTCTTTCGGGAGGATTGCGGCTACCATGATACAGGATTTTCGGGGCCCGGCGTTTCCCGGGTCGAGCGGAAGTAAGGTCAGGGTTTCAGGCCGGGTCGTCAGGATCCGGAGATGGGGCTTGAGTCGCGATGGACGCCGAGTTGAAGAAAGACGCGCGGGCTGTGATCGAGAGGATCACCCAACTTCGAGACTCCCTTTGACTTGGGCGTCAAAGAATCGCGACGCGAGGAATTGAATCAGGAGAGCGAGGGCGGATCGTTCTGGAACGATTCCGAACGCGCCAAGGCCGTGATCGCCGAGTTGAAGAGCCTCAACGGCGTGCTCAAGCCCTTCGAGTCGCTCGGCAGCCAGGCCGAGGACCTCTCAACCTTACTGGAGATGGCCGACGAGACCGACGATAGTTCGCTGGACGACGACATCCGCCAGGCCGTGAAGCAGGCGACTGCGGACTTCGAGGCGTTCGAACTGCGCTCGATGCTCTCGGGGCCGAACGACCACTGCAACGCCTTCGTGACGATCCACGCCGGGGCCGGCGGGACCGAGGCCTGCGACTGGGCCGAAATGCTCCTGCGCATGTTCCTCATGTGGGCCGAGTCGCACAAGTTCAAGACCAACATCCAGGACCGTGAAGAAGGCGGCGCCGCGGGCATCCAGACCGCCACCATCCACATCCAGGGCGAGTACGTGTACGGCTACCTGAGGGGCGAGACCGGCGTGCACCGGCTCGTGCGCATCAGCCCTTATGACTCGGCAGGGCGTCGTCAGACCTCGTTCGCCTCGGTGGACGTCCTGCCCGAGATCGACGACTCGATCACGGTCGAGATCCGCGACGTGGACCTCAAGCGCGACGTGTTCCGCTGCGGAGGCCCCGGCGGCCAGCACCAGAACAAGACCGAGTCGGGCGTGCGCTATACGCACCTGCCCACGGGCATCGCAGCCGAGTCCCGCACCGAGCGGTCTCAGCACAAGAATGACGCCAATGCCATGGCGCTGCTGAAGTCCAAGCTCATCCGTCGCGAGGAAGAAAAGCGCGAGGCCGACTTCGCCCGCAAGTACGACGAGAAGGGGGAAATCTCCTTCGGAAACCAGATCCGCTCGTACGTCCTCCAGCCTTATCAGCTGGTGAAGGACCTTCGGACCGGGCACGAAATCGGCAACCCGAAGGCCCTCCTCGACGGAGGATTGGACGGGTTCATCGACGCCTACCTGCGCTGGAAGCTCTCCGGGGCGGTGCCACGGTAATGGGTATGGTGACGATCGAGGAATCCGCGGACGAACGCTCGATCGTCACGCCCGACTGCCGACTCGCCTTCCGATTCGAAACCACGCGGTGGTCGCACCGCCTCCAGATTGGTAACGACACATTTGCCCGGTCGGTCGAGCCCGATCCCGATCGGGACGACTACCGCTTGGTCGCCAGCCCGACTTACCAGGATCTCCATTTTCAGGTGGAGACCGAACGTGTTTACGCGCTACTCGTTGGGCAGTATGGCCCTAGGCATTTCTCGGCCTCCTTCGCGGTGTCGTTCATACGCGGCGATTCGTGCGAGGGTAGGGGGGCCACGCGGATCGAAGTGGATGTGGCCGAGCGTTGCCGGGAGCGGATCGACGCCCTCGCCAGCACGTATCTGGTGCCATCCGCCGGTTTTTCGGACCGTCATGGGGGTAGCTGGCTGCTCCCCGAGGGCCAGGGCTCGAAGGTTGTCTCACTGGGTCTCTTCGGAACTCAGGAGCCTCCAGGCCAGATCGTCTACAACGAATTCAGCGCGAGAACCTTACGAGCTCAGGTCCTCAGGCTGCACCCGGGAACTCCCACGAATAATCGTCTGATCTACTGCTGGCAGGTTGCGGATCCGAATCCGTTCTAGCCCGAAATTGCGACGTCCTGCGGCTCTCCCGCTTTCGCCCAACGCATCGGAGTCCTCTCTCGTGAACATCCTCAAGAATAACGACCCCGAGGTCTACGCGGCCATCGCCGCCGAGGAAGAGCGCCAGCGCGATGACCTTGAGCTGATCGCCTCCGAGAACTACACCAGCCGCGCGATCATGGACGCCGTAGGGTCCGTGCTCACCAACAAGTATGCCGAGGGCCTGCCCGGCAAGCGTTACTACGGCGGTTGCGAGCATGTCGATACCTCCGAGCGGCTCGCGATCCAGCGTGCCAAGGACCTGTTTGGCGTCGAGCATGTGAATGTGCAGCCGCATTCGGGCGCGACGGCGAATCAGGCCGTTTACTATGCGGCCCTGGAGATCGGCGACACCGTGCTGGCGATGGACCTGGCTCAGGGCGGCCACCTGACTCACGGGATGAAGCTCAACTTCTCGGGCCGCTGGTACAACACGATCGGTTATGGCCTCAACCCCGAGACCGAGCACATCGACTACGATCGCATGGCCGAACTTGCTCGCGAGCACAAGCCGAAGCTCCTCCTCGGCGGCGCGAGTGCCTATCCTCGGATCATCGACTTCGCACGCATGGCCGAGATTGCCAACGAGGTGGGGGCCCTCTTTTTCGTGGACATGGCTCACATCGCCGGGCTCGTGGCGGGCGGTGAGCATCCGAGCCCCGTCCCTTACGCCGATTTCGTGACCACGACCACGCACAAAACTCTCCGCGGCCCTCGCGGGGGGATCACCATGTGCAAGGAGTCCTGGGCGAAGAAGATCGACATGGCTGTCTTCCCCGGTTTGCAGGGCGGGCCGCTCGAACACGTGATCGCGGGCAAGGCCGTCTGCTTCGGCGAGGCACTTCGTCCCGAGTTCAAGCAGTACGCGGCTCAGGTGGTCGCCAACGCCAGGGTGCTCGGCGAGGAGGTCATGAGGGCCGGCTTCCGGCTCGTGTCGGGCGGGACCGAGAATCACCTGATCCTCATCGACATGACGTCCAAGGGCCTGACCGGGAAGATCGCCGAGGCCGCCCTCGGCCGCGCGGGGATCACCGTGAACAAAAACCTGATTCCCTTCGACAAGCGAAAGCCCATGGATCCCAGCGGCATCCGCATGGGCGCTGCGGCGCTCACCACCCGAGGGCTCCGCGAAGACGAGTTCCGCCGCGTGGCCGGATGGATCGTCGAAGCGTTGAAGAATCCCGAGGACCACGCCCTGGCCGAATCGCTCCGGGGCCAGATCCGCGAGTTCGCCCACCACTACCCGGTCCCCGCCGATATCGCCCGGTAAGTGGTTTCGCCCGAGACCGCAATCCCCATCCCCGTGGATCAGGTCGCCGTGCCTGCCACACGGGGCTCGGGGATCAGGCTTGAACTCCGCATAGGCCTGGCGCGTTTGTCGCAAGTGAAGGCCGGCGACCGGTTGGCTCAGCGAGACTCTTCCGTCAAGCGATTCCGGTCTGACCGGCCCTTCGCCATCCGGGCGGGCTCATCATCTCTCGGGGATCGTAGCCGATAGATCGCATAGCGCCCCTCGACATGGATCGCTTCCAGGGATTGAGAGTCCCCTGATTCGTCAGGCTTCGGAGAGGCCGCGAGTAGGAAATCGGCCTCCTGGCTTCGCAGCAGAGAGGCCTTTTCCTCATCGCTCAAGAGGTCGAACCGGCGGTCCAAGGCCTGACGATCCTTGAGGTACTCACGGGCGAACTCGCTGAGCGTTCCGCGAAACCCCACGTGGTCCTGATACCGACGCGCCCAGTCCGCAAGGCCTTCGGCGTGATAAGGCCCGGCCGCTCGGTTGAAGGCCACCTCCCGGTGCGACCAAAGGCGGAAGGTCTTCGGTCCAGGGGGTGTCACGAACCGAGCCTGGGCAGGCGTGTGGACGCGGCACCAGAGGGCCAATCGCTCGAGATCGTCCACCGGCGACTCGCCGAATCGGCAATGCTCCACCAGTCGCGCCGAAAGCTTCGCCGGAAGGACTCCGTGGGGCAAAAGAGCTAGAACCGGCACCAGCCACGATAGGACAACCAGGGCCACCACCCGCCTTCGATTCCACGAGAAACCCGCGGCAAACCGCTTCAGTATCACCGAACCGAGGGCCATTCCAACGCCCAGCATCAGAGGGATCGCCCCCGATTCGGTGTCGTGCCGGCTCAGATAGACGAGTCCCAGGCCCAGCACCAGGGGACCGGCCACACGACCCATCCCGCGGGCAACTCGCTCTGCCGCGAGGGAGGTCAGCTCGACCGTCGTGGCGACGATCCATGCGAGGTCCCCTGAGAGCCCGAACACGATCACCATGGCACGGCATCGATCCCAGGCGCCCCCTCGTGCCCAGAGCGTGCACAAATGATTCGAGGCGAGGATCAGGCATAGGCCGCGGACGACCGTGGCCATCCGGAACGGTTGGAAGACCGTGATCGAGAGCGAGCCGACAACCTCGATCCCGATCCAAGCCGCCAGCAGACCGAGCAGCCCCACTCCGGTCGCCATGACCAACCGACGGCGGGCCATCGATGCGTGCGGCAAGTGGGGCAAGGCGGTGACGATCGCCAGGATCGGATAGCACGCCGCAGCGATCCACTGGTTCAATCGCCAGAGGTGCGGCACCATGTGCTGGGGGCTCTGGATCAGGGCGCTCAGGGTGTAGAATTCGTCCGGTGCGAGCCCGTCAGTCAGTTGCCTGCGTTGGGCGAGCATGAGGCCGATCCCCGGCAACTGCCCGGCCACAATCGCCAGGATGGCAATGATCGCAAGTCTAAGGGAGGGAACAGGACCGGGCTCGAAGAGGCTCCACACGAGGAGGCTTGCACTCATCCAGATTCCGAGCTGGAGCCCCATCGAGGGATGGATCAGCGTGGCGCACCCGAGCCAGGCTGCCGCGACCGGGATCCGGGGTCGGTCGCAAATCAGTTCTCCGATCGCGATCCATCCGAAGCCCAGCGCAATCAGACGATCGAGGAGCATGGCCTCGAAAAGGTGATTGGTCCCCAGATTCCCGGCCTTCGCCATCAGCACCAGG
Source organism: Planctomycetales bacterium (assembly GCA_031411935.1). Taxonomy (GTDB): domain Bacteria; phylum Planctomycetota; class Planctomycetia; order Isosphaerales; family Isosphaeraceae; genus JAQGHR01. Next base: position 8,108 of record JANOBY010000354.1, read on the forward strand.
ACCACGCACCAAACGCCCACCGATCCTCGCCCCTCGGGCCAGCAGAGCCGGGCCAGGCGATCGACCCCCGCCACGTTCAGAGCGAAGGTGGCCGCGAAAAGCGCGGCGAGCGCGACCGAGAGGCCCAGCGGTCGGCTCGCCAGATCCAGAAGGGCCAGGTAGCCCCGGTGCGGGTTAAATCCGTCGAAGGCCCGCACGAAGGGGTCATTCGCGTACAACGAGGGGGTCTGCTGGTGCAGAAGGATCGGCAGGCGATACGCCTGGTCCCCGTCGCGACTATGGTAGCCCCTCAGCGTGAGATAGAGCCCGAGGGCGATCAAGATCGCGAAGCCCCGGAGCATCCGGACAGGCCTGGAGGCGTCTCTCATGCAGGCAAACTCCCAGGTCCGGAGGGGCGAGATCCCTTCCGGAAGGCGGGAGTTTGGCCTCGACGAGGCGGTGCGTCAACCTCACTCGGGCTTGAGGCCTTCGCGCTTGAGCGCCTCATCCAGTTTTCGGAGGAAGTCGGGCGACTCGGGGTCCAGCCTGGGCAAGCTGAGGGTCTTGGGGCGAGCTTGCGCCGTACGGAGGGGGGGGGCGACGGAGGCCTCGGGCTTGGCGGTCTCGATCTTTGATAGGGCTGGATCGGTCGGCGACGCAGGAGTCTGATCGAGCCACAGGCCACGCGACTTGACGCGGTTGACCAGGCTTTGCACGGGGATCGAGGTCCACAAGGTGCGTGCGGGCTTGTACTGGTCGGACCAGACCAGGGCCTTTGATTCCTTGGCCTGCTTCTCAACGAAAGGTGTGGCCGCGAGATAAGTCGTACGCGACTCGGAGATCCCCCATGCGATGAACGAGGCCAGGATCGCTCCCTTCAACGCCCCCAGGGTGAAGCCCGCGCCCTGATCGGCTCGGTTCGGCTCGGGGTCGCCGTAAGTCCTTTTCTTCATGGACCTCAGGATCGACAACCCGACGCCGGCCAGCACCAGGTAAGATCCCGCGGCGCAGGACCACCAGAGCAGTCGGTCCATGATCTCGGGGCCAATCGAGGGGAATGACTTGCGCGCATGGGGCCTGGCCAGCTCTCGCAGGGGGTCGCTTAGATAGATGCCCGCCACGAGCGATCCGAGGGGGATCGCCTGGCGCAGGAATCCCCGTAGCCAGCCCCTCACGGCGCAGAGCAAGATGAGCACCCCCAGCGTGATATCCACACCCATCGCCACCCCTCCGCGTTGCCGTACCTTGATAGCCTATTCGGTGGTTCGTCGCTCGCGCTGATTTCTTTTGCAGATTTCAAAACGCTGTATCCGTATTCATCGACCAAACCCCGACGGACCTTGAGTCGATTTCGTGCGTAGAACGGGACAGGGCCCGAGCCCTCATGATACGATCGATTGGCTCGACCCCATCCATCATCTCCCGTCCTGTGGTCGAGATTCTCTCCCCGGAGTCAAGTCCCATGCCCCAGGTTCCTCTCGGCAATCGCCGATCTGTCATCCGTCGAATGTCGGTCCTGCCGCTAGGAATGCTCTGGATTTTCTCTGGATGCGACAAGACACCCTCGGCGCCTCCTCCGGCTTCCGCAACCTCAAATAGCCCGTCTTCGGTTAGCCCCGCGACGCCCTCGTCTACCCCGAAGGCCCCTCTCTCCACACCAGGTGTAA
>JANOBY010000355.1:0-2259 GCA_031411935.1 Planctomycetales bacterium
GCGACGGCGCGGATCGCGTCTCTGGGCGTACCCTCAAGGTCCTCCATCGTGGCGGCCACCAGGTCCGACGTGGCGCCGACAATGACGATCCAGGTGTCCGCATCGCTCACCACGACAGACGACAGGCCCTTGCAGAGGAGCACATAGGATCCATCGCGATCCTGCTCCTCAACGGACTTGAGCAGTTTGAAACCCAGCTTTCCGGCCCGTGCGGCGATGGCCTGGCGCCATGCCGCCGTCTGGGCGGAAGGGGCCACCACGACGCCTATTCTCGTCTCGGTCATGCAGCGCGAAGCCAGGTGTAGATGTCGATGGCCTCGTGCACGTCGTCGAACATCTTGGCCTTGCCGCTTTCGATGATGAGCGCCCGGTCGCAGGTCTGGCCGATCAGTTTCATGTCGTGGGACGCCATGATGAAGGCGCGGTCGGCGCGGACCTGAAACAGTTCCTCGCGGCACTTCTTCTGGAAGCGGGCGTCGCCGACGGCCACGAGTTCGTCGACCAGATAACAGTCAAACTCGATCGCGATCGACAGGCCGAACGCCAGGCGCGCCCGCATGCCGGAGGAGTAGTGCTTGACCGGCAGGGCCAGCTTGCGTCCCAGCTCCGCGAAGCCATCGACGCGGTCGAGCAGTTCGCCGAAGTCCCGGTTGTAGACGCGCGCCAGGAACCGGATGTTGTCCAGACCGGACAGGCTGCCCTGAAAGCCGCCCCCGAAGCCGATCGGCCACGACCCCGTCATGTGCCAGATCACCCGGCCACTGGTCGGGGCCAGGGCCCCGCCCAGGATCTTGATCAGGGTCGATTTTACCAGACCGTTTCGACCCAGAACCGCCAGGCGATCGCTGCGTCCGACGTTGAACGTCAGGTCATTGAACAGCGGGGTGGCCCCGACCGAGTTCGTATAGGTCTTGTTCAGACCGACGATCTCGAGGCCGACCCCGCGGGAGGAATCTGACATCAGAGCTGTCTGTGCTCCCGCAGTCCCGCCCACACCAGCCAGCCGATTCCGTAGATTAGGAAGGTCGAGATGAAGACCGCCAGGATCGCCAGCAACCGCTTGGGTTGTCCCGGCCGGTCGGGCGCGTTCGGGTTAACCACCCGCTCCAGATAGAGCTTCTGGCGCCGGGCATCCTGACGGGCGGAGTCCAGAGCGGTATTGGCGGCCCCCAGGGCGCGGTCCGAATACTCCCGTTCCAGGGCCAGGGTTTCATAGCCGCCGATCTTGCTGGCCAGCGAGGCCTGGTTTCCGGTGACCTTGTTGCGCTCGACCGTGATCTGGCGCTCAAACGCGGCGATCCGGGCGTCCAGCAAGGGCAGTTGCGGACTGTTGGGTGCCTGACTGGCCAGTTCGCTCCGCTCGGCGCGAAGCGTGGCGACCGTCGACAGGAGCTGACCTATGGTTCCCGACCCCTCGGACGCCGAAAGCGTAGGATCAAGGATGCCTTCTCGGTTTCGGTAGGCGGTCAGGCGCTGCTGAACGGAACTGAGGCGGGCGACGGCCTCGTCGACCGTGCGTTGCGCGTCCTCGACGGCACGCGCCTGGGAGCGCTCGTTCAGGCGGTTAACGAGGGCTTCGCCACCACTGAGCAGGGCATTGGCGATCCGTTGGGAATCCTCCGGACGGAAGGACTCCACTCGCAACGTGCTGATTCCCGTCGAGGACTCGTAACCAACCGTCACAAATCGATTGAACCCCTTGAACAAGGATTCCTGACTGGGTGATTCCCACGGACGAGGATAGCGCGAGAGCGGGTCAGCCCCCTGGGCGGAGAGGATCGCGGGAAGGTCGAATCGCCGCTGGAGCTCGTTCAGCGCGTCGCGCGACTCGATGTATTCGTGGACTGCGAAGGAATCCGTCGCGCTGCCCGACAGACCCACGCCCTGTAGCGCCACGCCCAGGGAGGACGGCTGCTCCTGTGCCCCGGCGCGAACGATGAACCGGGCCTCCGAAACATAGCGGGGCGTGGCGATGAACAGGTAGTAGAAGGCCGTAATCAGCGTCGGCAGGACAACAACCAGCAGGAACATGTAGGGCACGCGCTCCAGCAGGTCGCGCACGTTCGAGGACGGACGGGGTCCAGACAGCGCGTCGGGACCGACGTAGGTAATGCGCGGATCGCTCATTGGGGGCATCCCACCGGCAGTTGGATATTCGACGGCACCAGATCACTCGGCATCCACATGTTCCTTTGCCCGAGCCATCATGATCAGGCCAATGGCAATGAGTACCCCGCCCCAGAAGACGGGATAGAGCGG
>JANOBY010000356.1:0-12198 GCA_031411935.1 Planctomycetales bacterium
CCGCGCGGGTGATCGATCCCTGTGAGGACGTTCACCGTAACGGAGCCGTCTGGGGTGGGCTCTTTTTAGACGATCATCTCGCCCCAGGGTGGGCTCTTTTTAGACGATCATTTCCACGCTCGGCCTCGGTTCCACCGGGTAGCTGCCGCTCGACCTGCTCCCGGGTCTGGAACGGCGGCTTCTCGTCGTGCTTCGGGTAACGCAGGCCCTCGCTCGGGAATTTGCCCGCGACGTGGCCGGTCTTCGCCCCCCAGTTCCACGCCGTCCTGAGGGTGATGAGCTCCTTCTTGATCGTGGCCGGCGACAGCGTCCTGCCGCGATGTCCCCGGGCTTTGGACCGACGCTCGACGTAACCCTGGAGGTCGGGGAGCGAGAGTTGCTTGATCGGAAACTGCTCGCCCAGGATCGAGGCGAGGTGCTTGAAGTGGAGCCGGATGCCGTCGAGCGTCCGCTCCTCGAGCGAGCCATCGTGCGTCGCGAGGTAAAGGTCGCGGAGGGACCCGAGGGTCGGTACCGCAGGCGAGGGGACGGGGGCCCCGCCCCGCGGTTCGGGGGGCTTGCCGTCATTGCGGACGAAGTCGACGATCCCCACGCCCGGCGGCAGCTCGATGAGCCCCTGCCCGAGCCGCATCAGCAGGTACTCGACCTGCGCGGCCTTGGCCTCGGCCTCGGCGGCCGAGACCTTGCCGATGGTGAACCACTGCCGCTTGCCGTGCCAGCAGAAGATGCAGGCGTAACTCTTGCCGCGAAGCTGGAGGGAAGCCATGTCGCCCGTCTCCGGGCAATGTCACCGCCGCGTGAGCCCAATCGTTTCAGCAGTTCTTCAGCAGTCGGTCTGAATCGGGAGGACAAGAATCGCCGTAAGTCCTTAGTACCGAAGGTGGGACTCGAACCCACACGGGTGTTACCCCACCGGATTTTGAGTCCGGCGCGTCTGCCAAGGGGCCACTCCAGCACCGGCCCGACGAGTTTCCCGTCATGTGCCGGGGTACCTCAAGTGGGAGGATCAGTCACCGGCTGGCCTTCAACGAAACACCGACCGCAGCGCGTCGGACTTGAGGCTCGGCGCCAGATGGCGATATCGGCGGCTGGTCTTCTCGTCCATGTGGCCGGCCAGCTCTTCGATCACCCGCTGGTCGACGCCCTCGGTCACCAGGGCGCTCACGAAGGCGTGGCGGAGCGTGTGGTAGCCCTTCATGACGCTCCACTTTGACCCCTTGACCGCCCGGACGAACGCCTTCTGGGTCGACTGCACCGACCGGGGCCGGGTGCCGTTGCCGAACAGGGAGACCCGCCCGGGCAGCCAAGCGCGCAGCTCCGCGGCTAGGGTCTCGCTCAGCGGCACGCGGCGTGTGGTGAGCTTTCCCCTGACACGCTTCTTCTCGCGGATGGTCACCACGCCCTCGTCCAGGTTCACGTCCTCGGCCATCGCCCGGATCAGCTCCGACCTCCGGGCCCCGGTGTGGGCGGCGAACAGGACCATGGGATAGAACCAGTCCGGGGCCCTCCGCCCCTTGATGAACGCGAGGAACTCCTCGACCTCGGGCAGTGTCAGGTAGAGGCACTCCCAGAGCTCGTCGGGGTCGCCGCCCGCACCGAGCCGGCGGTCGATCTCCGCCCGGGTCATGAACGGCAGCTTCTCGCGCTCCTTCAGGTAGACCAGGCCCTTCGAGGGGAACTCTCCCGCGACCATCCCCATCCGGGCGGCCCAGTTCCAGGCCGTGCGGAGCGTGTCCACCTCCTTCCTGATGGTCACGCCCTCGACCTCCTTGCGCCTGCGGTCGACGTGGCGTTGGAGGTGGGGGAGCGTCAGCTCGCCCATGGGGAAGTTGTCGCCGAGCGTGCGGGCGACGTGGTCGAGGTGGATCCCGACCGTGCCGAGCGTGTTGGCCTCGATGGCCCCGTGGCCCACGGTGTCGAGGTAGGCTTCGCGGAATTGCAGAAAGCCGATGGCGGTTGCTGCAATCGCCCTCGCCGCCGGAGGACGGCCGTCGTGGCGGACGAACTCCACGATGTCCCCGCCGGGCGGGAGCGCCATCAGGCCCTGCTTGAGCCGCATGAGCACGTGCTCGACCCGGGCGCGGACCGAGTCGGCCTCGGCCTCGTCCACCTTGCCGAGGGCGAAGGTGTGGCGGTGGCGGAGGTAGAGGAACTGGCAGTACCAGCCGTCGCCTTTTCGCTGGATCGAGGCCATGACGCGCCCTCCGGGGAGCAACGTCATCCTAACGCGACGGCAACGCGTGCAGCAATTTTGCAGAACCGACTTCTGCGATTTGCTGCAAGTCGTTATTTAACAACGACTTTGGAAAGCTGGGGATCTAGGATTCGAACCTAGACTAACTGATTCAGAGTCAGTCGTGCTACCGTTACACCAATCCCCAAGATTTACTTTGAACACTGATTCTAACGGTCATGGGCGGGGCATGCAAGGTCGATCGTCAGGGTGGTAACGCCGTTTAGTTGTCTTGGCGGATCTCTCGTTCTTGATGATTAAGGCCCTTCACAGGGAGAAGCCACATTATGAGTCTCACGCTGTCATTGTAGGGACGCTTCACCTCGTTGCCTGATCCTCGCTCTCCGCTGGGGTGGAGGCATCCTACGACCGTCTACCGGGGCTGATTTCGGTCGCCGTCCTCTGCGGTACCCGTTCGCTTGGAGCAATCGCCCAGTACGTTCGCCACCCAGGGCCCGCCTTCCGCGGCACGCTTGGGTTTACTCACCGCTGGACCCCGTGCTAGCGCAGAGGAGGACCTGGGGGCCTGTCCCACAAGAAGCATGCCCACTAGCCCAACCGCTTCCGAATCCACCACCAGAACGAAGGAGAACTCTGTCAGGCCCTCGACCTGGCTGAGACCCACGAGACCCAGCCCCTCGGCGAGGCCGAATGGCTCCTCGTCCGGGGACGGGCATACGGGGAAGGCGACCGGAACGCCGACGTCGACAATGGCTCCGGGGGTTTTGTCTTTTCGTTCCACGCCCGCGACGGGGTCCAGGGCGTGCAGGCCACCCGAGGCGGCCAAATCTGGGTGAGCCATTTCATCGAGGGGCTCTCCGGGGGCACGAGGCTACGGCAGGCCGGGCTCGTCCGACTGGACGGCTCGGGCAACGGCTCGTTCGAGTTCAATCGTCAGGCGGTCGGCGTGACCGGCATCGCCAGCGAGCCCCCCGGTTGGCCCGCGGCGGGCACGGTGGAGGCGGAAAACGCGACCCCCGTCGTCCGGACCGGATCGGCCACCGAACGGGCGTTGGCGTCGACCGTGGCGAGGTCCGCGCCGGCCTTGGCGGAGGCCCCGGCGATCTTGTGGACGAGGATCGTCCGGGCAAGACCCCGGCATCCGGCGTTATGGGTCGATTCGCCAGGCGCCAAGTCGCCGGCATCGATCACGATTTCGACCGGGATGCCCTCGGCCCTCGCGATCTCGGCGGCAAGGCCGAGGTTCAGGTGGTCGCCGGTGTTATTCTTGTCGATGAGGAGGCAGCCTCGCGGCCAGCACGCTCGCGGGGGGCGGCGAGGTGAACACGTCGCCCCTCGACGGCCGCCGAGAGCATCCCACGCCCCACGTATCGGGCGTGCGCGGCCTCGCGGCCACTTCCACCTGCGGAGATCACGGCGGCCTTTTTGTTGAAGACAGCGTCGGAGTCGTCACGGACCAGGACCGAGAGTCCCTGCACGAGCCGCAGGCCGAAGCTCGAGTTGCGGAAGCTCCCCAGGTCATCGCCTAAAAGAGGCGTGAGGCAGCCGGCAGGTGCGTCGATTTTGGCCAGGGAAAGCTGTACATGCCAAGCTGCGAGAAATTGGTGATTTGTGCCACACCACGAGGGAACATCGTTTAAACTTTGGAGCCTGAACGATCGAGGACGAAGACGTCGCCGGGGCAACGTTCGATCCCGCCCCCGCGTCTGGTCCTCATCGCACGAGTTCCGGCAGCCGAACACCCTGGTTCCCCCCCGACGGCCCCCGCCCGCTCGCCGCTTCGAGCCGAGCACGAAGGGGCGTCCCGATCCGGAGTCGCCGAACCATGCCTCTGCCGCTCTCCCTGCTCGGTGGTGCTCACCGTCGCCTCTGGCGCAAGCTTGGTCAACGGGTCCGCACGGTGTCATCGCGACGGCTCATCCCCTGGACGGAACAGGTCGAGGACCGCGTGCTCCTCTCCGAAGTGCGGGTCAACACGTTCACCCCGAATGACCAGTTCTTCCACTCGGTCGCGACGGACGCGAAGGGCGCCTCCGTGGTGACCTGGACGGGCTTCGGCCAGGACGACGGGTTCGACGTGTACGCGCAGAGGTACAACGCCGCCGGCGTGGCCGAAGGGGAGGAGTTCCGGATCAACGACTACACCGCAAAGGCCCAGCGTGCGCCGGTGGCCGGGATGGATGCCGCGGGGAACTTCGTGATCGTCTGGAACAGCTTCAAGCAGATCGACGAGAACAGCGGATGGGATGTCTTCGCGAAGCGGTACAACGCGGCGGGGGTCGCCCTGGGCGGCGAGATCCAGGTTAACACGTCCGCCGCGGGCCACCAGGAGTTCTCGACGGTGGCCGTGGATGCGGACGGCGACTTCGTGGTCGTCTGGACCAGCGACGGTCAGGACGGGTCGGGCATCGGCGTGTACGGTCGGCAATATGACGCGAACGGCGTTTCCCGATCGGGGGAATTCCGGATCAACCAGTTCACCACCGGGGACCAGACCCGGCCCTCGATCGCGATGGACGCGGACGGCGATTACGTGGTCGCCTGGGACAGCAACGGCCAGGACGGGTCGGGCGATGGCGTGTACGCCCGACGGTACGGCCTGGAGACGGGGCCGAAGGGCCCGGCATTCCGGGTCAACTCGGCCACCGCGGGCGCCCAGAATTACAACTCGGTCGCCATGACGCCCGGCGGCGACTTCGTGGTCGCCTGGGAGAGCGACGGCCAGGACGGGTCGGGATACGGGGTGTATGCGCAGCGTTACTCCGCTGCCGGGGCGGCGCAGGGCAGCGAGTTCCGGGTCAACAGCTTCCTCAACGCCAACCAGGCGGTGCCCAGGGTCGCGATGGCCAGTAACGGCGACTTCGCCATCGTGTGGCAGAGCTTCGGGCAGGACGGCTCCGGCTACGGAATGTACGGCCAGCGCTACACTCCCGCCGGCGAAGCGCAGGGCGGAGAGTTCCGCGTGAGCACCCACGCCCCCGGCGACCAGTGGTACGGCGGGATCGCCATGGACGCCGACGGCGATTTGGTCGTCGGATGGACGAGCGTCGGCCAGGACGGGGCGGGCACAGGGGTCTACGCCGATCGGTTCGCCACGACCTCGGCGAGGACCGCCGGGCCCCTCGTCGCGAAGGTCGAAGCGGGGTCAGCGCTGGAGTTGGTCCTGCCGGACAGGGAGCTGACTCGTAGCGACCTGACTCGGCTCACCGTGACGTTTTCCGAGGATCTAGGGGCGTCGGTCATCGACTCCGCGAACTGGTCGCTTTCGCGCGATGGCCAGATGGTTGTCGGCGCCGTGACGAACATCACCTTCGGGCTCAACATCCAGGCGAACGCCTACGAGGCGGTGCTCATCCTGGCGTCTCCCCTGACGAGTGGAGCTTACAGCCTCCAGGCGTCTCCCGCGATCCTCGATCTCGACGGCAATGCACTCGACGGCGACTTCAACGGCGTGGCGGGCGGCGCGTTCGCGTTCAGTTTCTCTGTGAACCCGATCACCGTGGGGCCGGAGTTCCGCGTGAGCGCGGATCCGTCCGCCCAGGAGACCGAGCCCGGCGTAAGGCCCGAGGGCAACGCGATCGCCCGCGACGCCCGGGGCAACTTCGTGGTCGTGTGGGCCGCCGACGGCTCCGACGGTTCGGGATATGGTGTCCGCGCCCGGCGGTACTCGGCGGACGGCACGCCGCTCGGGGCGGAGTTCACAGTCAACACCTACACCCAGGACGATCAGGGCAAGGGCACCATCGAGGTCGGGATTTCAGGCCCGCCGAAGGTCGCCATGAATGCCTCTGGCGATTTCGTGGTGACCTACACGAGCCTCGGTCAGGATGGATCGTCGTACGGGATCTATGCGCAGCGATTCGGCCCTACGGGCGACCGCGTGGGGAACGAGTTCCGGGTCAACGGGACGACCGCCGGCAATCAGGTCGCGCCGGCCGTGGACATCAACGACTCCGGCCAGTTCGTGATCACCTGGCAGAGCCCCGACGGCAACGGCGGATACGACATCTACGCCCAGCGCTATTCCACGTCGGGTGCCCGCCTGGGGGGCGAATTCCGCGTGAATGCGACCACGGCCAACTGGCAGAACGTGCCGTCCGTCGCGATCCGTCCCGACGGCGGATTCGTGATCGTCTGGAATAGCTACCTCCAGGACGGGTCGAGCAACGGCATTTACCTCCGCCGCTACGACAGCGTGGGGCTGCCCCTGTCCGGCGACGTGCGCGTGAACACCTTCACCGCGGGCGACCAGAGCAGCTTCCACCGTCAGTCGATCGACATGGACGCCTCCGGCAACTTTGTCGTGGTGTGGAACAGCGAAAGCCAGGACGGCTCCGACTACGGCGTGTACGCGCAGCTCTACAACGCCTCGGGTCTGCGCCAGGGCGGCGAGTTCCGCGTGAATACGCAGACCTTGAACCGGCAAAGCGGCGCATCCGCCGCCATGGCGACCGACGGGAGCTTCCTCATCACCTGGGAGAGCGACCTCCAGGACGGGTGGGGCGTGGGTGTGTACGCCCAGAGATATAACGCAGCGGGCATGCGCGAGGGCGGCGAGTTCCGCGTGAACGCCATCACCGTCCGCGCCCAGACCACCCCAACGGCCGTGATCGATGCCGACGGGAACTTTGTCGTGACCTGGATCAGCGGCCACGAAGGCCGCGCGGCGAACTTCCGCCGGGTCTACGCGCAGAGGTTCAGCATCCCGGGCTCGACGCCCGAGGTCCTCGTCTCGGCCTTGCCGGGCCTCACCACGACCGAGGCCGGAGGCACGGCCACGTTCACCCTCAGGCTGAACACCCCGCCGGTCGCCAACGTGACCATCGGGCTGTCCTCCAGCGATCCGACCGAGGGGGTCCCCGGCGTGACGAGCCTCACGTTCACCCCCGAGAACTGGAACCTCCCGCAGAGCGTGCCCATCAAGGGAGTGGACGACTCGATCGAGGACGGCGCGAAGGCGTATCAGATCGTGACCGGGCCTGCCGTGAGCCTTGACCCCTCCTACAGCGGCCTGGACGCCCCCGACGTTTCCGTGACGAACGCCGATGATGACGCCGCCGGGATCACGGTCTCGCCCACGGGCGGACTGGTCACGTCCGAGGTCGGCGCCTCGACCACGTTCTCGATCCGACTCAACAGCCAGCCCACGGCAAACGTCACCGTCGGCCTGTCCAGCTCCAACGCGAACGAGGGAAGCCTCTCGGTCAACAGCGTCACCTTCACGCCGAGCAACTGGCAGACCGCGCAGGTCGTGACCGTGACCGGGGTCGATGACGCAGTCAACGACGGGACCGTCGACTACATCCTGATCACCGCGCCCGCGGTCAGCGCCGATCTCACCTATAGCGGCCGGGATGCCCTCGACGTGTCCGCCTCCAACATCGACGACGACACCGCCGGCATCAGCGTGACCTCGAACTCCGACCTGATCACCACCGAGGCCGGCGGCACGGCGTTGTTCTCCGTGCGACTGAACACGCAGCCCGTCGCCACGGTGACGATCCCCGTGGCCTCGAGCAACCCGTCCGAGGGGCAGGTCAGCGTCAGCAGCCTGACCTTCGATGCGACGAACTGGAACGTCTCACAGACCGTGACCGTGACCGGGCTCGACGACTTCAGCGACGATGAGGACAGCAACTACTCGGTTCTGCTGGGCCCGGCCACAAGTCCCGATCTCGCCTACAACGGGATCAATCCGCCCGACGTCCCCATCGTCAATCAGGACGACGACACCGCGTCCATCCTCATCACCCCGGCGAACACGATCGCGACGACCGAGGCGGGCGGCACGGCGCAATTCTTCGTGAGGCTCGGGAGCAAGCCGTCGGCCAACGTGACCATCCCCCTCTCGTCGAGCCGCCCCGACGAGGGCACGATCGACCGCAACGGCCTCACCTTCACCCCCGCGAACTGGGATACGCCCCAGACCGTCACGCTGACCGGTGTGGACGACGACGTGGAAGACGGCGCGGCCCCTTACACCATCGTGACCGCACCGGCCGTGACCGCGGACGCGAAGTATCAGGCACTGAACACCCCCGACGTGGAGGCGGTCAACCTCGACGACGACTCGGCCGGAGTGGTCGTGACCGCGACCTCCGGGCTGGCCACGACCGAGGCCGGAGGCACCGCCACCTTCTCGGTCCGCCTGAACAGCCGCCCCACGGCGAGTGTGGCGCTCTCGCTCTCGTCGTCCAACATCGCCGAGGGTCGCCTCTCCGTCGCCAACCTCACCTTCACGACGGCAAATTGGAGCACGCCCCGCCTTGTGACGGTGACCGGTTTCGACGACGTGATCGACGACGGCGACATCCTCTACACGGTCCTGATCTCCCCCGCAACCAGCGACGACCTCAACTACAATGACCTGGATGCCCAGGACGTTGAGGTGCGAAACCTCGACAACGACACGCCCGGCGTGACCATCACCCCCACGACCGGCCTGGCGACCACCGAGAGCGGAGGCGCGGCCACGTTCTCGGTGCGATTGGACTCGCAGCCGAGCTCGGACGTGACGATCGGCCTGGCGTCCTTGCTCCCCACCGAGGCCGTCGCGGGGACCGGTAGCCTGCTCTTCACCCCGCTGAACTGGAACATCCCCCAGGTCGTGACCGTGACCGGCGTGGACGACCCGGTGAGCGACGGCAACCGGACGTTCGCGATCGTGACGGCTCCCGCCCTCTCGGACGACCCCGGCTATGCGAATCTTGACCCCACGGACATGACCGGCCTGAACCTCGACAACGACGCCCCGGGCATTGCAGTGATCCCCCTCGACGGGCTCAGGACGTCCGAGGCAGGCGGGACGGCCACGTTCTCCGTGAGGCTCAATTCGCAGCCCACCGCCGACGTGATCCTCGGGCTTTCGAGCACCCGACTCGACGAGGGCCGGCCCTCCGCCACGAGCCTGACCTTCACCCCGGCGAACTGGAACATCCCCCAGGTCGTGACCGTGACCGGCGTGGATGACCCGGCCGACGACGGCGACATCGCCTACGCCATCGTCACGGCCCCGGCCTCGAGCCAGGACCCAGGCTACAACGGGCTCAACCCCGCCGACGTGTCGGCGACCAACAGCGACGATGACTCCCCGGAGCCCGTGCCCATCTCCCCCGTGTCCATCCCCCCCGCGCCCGTGACCATCTCCCGCGTGCAGGTGGTCAAGACGAAGATCCGTCGCAAGACCCTGATCACCGTGGCGATCACCTTCGACGGCGACCTCGATGCCGCGACGGCCTCCTCGGTGACGAACTACGCGATCAGCGCGGCGGCCGGTCGCGATCGCAGGTTCGGGACCGCCGATGATGTCCTCGTCAGGCTGGCCTCGGCCAGCTACGACCGGGACCAACGCACCGTGAGGCTGACCCCCAGGAAGTCCACCTTCCCGCTCAGGCCGCGCCCCCAGTTGCGCGTCCGGTCCGGAGGCGTGCTCGACGCCCGTAGCCGCCCGATCGACGGCAATCGCGACGGCCGGCCCGGCGGAGACTGGATCTCGATCCTCTAGAAAGGCCCATCACCCGGCCGCTGCGAGTCCGCCCTCGCCCCAAAGGGTCGAGGGCCAGAGAAGAGGGCGTGCTTTCCCGACTCAACCCGTTTGAGGGGGGGCGATGGGCTTCGGAGGGGACCGTTCAATTCGGCCCAGGCGGGTCGGGGATCAGCGTGCTCGCGCGTAGCCAGTAGGATGGGTGAGGAGGCGGGACCGGGAATGCGTCGAACACCTCGGTACGCTCCAGATTCAAGAGGTTCGGTCGGCGGATTCCGGACAGGAATCGGACTTCGAAGATCTCCTGGCTGCCCGACAGGAACTCGAGCTCGCCGAGAGTCCGGCCGGAATTCCGATCGACGAGCGCCACGCCACATCGGAGCGACGGCCAGCGTCCCTCGACCGGCAACCCGCCGAAGATGGCCTTCTCGCGGATCGCGCAAAGCCCCACCACAGCCACGTCGCCGACGGCGCAAAGCCCCCGCAAGTAGCCGGGCAACGCACAAATGACCTCGAACTGGCCGGTGAACGCATCGAAGAATCCGTATTCTCCCGAGCCCGAGTTCAGCAGTTCGAGCCGGCGATCGTGCGTTCGGGGCGAGTGCGGCATGGTCAGGCCCCTCAGGAGCGTCTCGCCCGTGTTCATGTCGATGACAACCCCTCCCCCAATCCGACCCGCACGCCAACCGCCAGGCGTGTCGGTCTCGCCCAGGGCGGTCGCGAAGGCGGGCTTTCCTTCGACCATGGCCAGACCATTGAGGTGGCAACGATCCTCGGGCGCGAGCGCTGAGAGGAACGGCGGACGCCAGCGAGGCTGGAATCCATGACAATCGCTGAGCGTCATCACGCATCCGAATCGCGTATTCACCGCCCAGAGCTCCCCCCCGCCGTCATAAGCCAGGTCGTGAACGAAGAGGTCGTTCGTATGGTGGCTCACGCGAGGCAAGAACAGGGCGTCATACCGCCCTGGGTCGTCGGGCCGATAGTCATGCGCCAGCGAGGGCGAGTCCGCGAGGGTCAGGATCGTCCGGCGAGTCGCCAGCGCCAACCGCGTCGGTCGCTCGCCGTTGGCCGGATCCACGGCCATCCCCATCGGCTTGTCGAACCGCCGAGGCAAGATCGAGATGCCGCCGCGGCCCCCGTGCGCTGACGCATCCCAACCGACCAGGACCACGAGCCCCGCCTGGTACGTCGAGATCGCCAATGACCCGCCCGAGTCCTGGAGCCACGCGGCGAATCCGTCATCGCAGCGGCATTCCAGAGGCCTTGGCCTTCCGGAGCCGGTGAAGGCCGTTGAGGCGGGCAGCGCGTCCATGGATCCAGGTTATCCCCGAACTACTTGGCAATTTTCGTAACTGATTATCGTCCGTGCGATCGCTTCAGGGTCGTTGCGGGGTGTCGGGGCGAGTGGGAGGGATGAGGACGTCGGTCGGTTCGGTACCGGTGGCGGTTCGCGACTGCGTCCGGATCACGCGTCCAGGCCTCGAAGTCCCGCGGCCCGCGGGCGTCCGTGGCGCATCGCAACGCCTTGCTCGCGATCACCCACGTTCGCGGTGCACGCCCGCCGCGTCGGCACGATACGCGGGCCGTCCGGGAACCGCACCAGCGACCCGGCGGCGACCCGGTTCGTTCCCAAATCGGCAGGCCTGAGGACCAGGGCCCTCAGCCCATCGCGTCCCGGTAGGGCAAGGTCGAAAATCGTCATGGCCACAGGGTAAAGCTCGGCAAAGCCCAGGGCAAGAGATCGCCAATCAGGTCTGGCACGACAAATCGACGGCGGCTTCCAGGTCCTGACTTCAGCTTCGAATGGTTGGATGTGGTAAGGAAAGGTTGTGGGTCATTGAAGGGACAGCCGGACGGTTACGGAGAACCTCAAGGCCGTGCGGATATTCGTAGGACGTGGCTGACGCAGCTTGGAGCCTGTTCTGAACGCCAAGGGGACAGCGAGGCGGCCTTGTGAAGCATCATGAGGCTGAACGCGACGTAGCGCGACCCGGCCAGGGTCGTGCCTATTGATCTTCAGCTAATGTAATGTCAGGTCGGGGGAACGGGAGTTTCGAGCCGGCTCAGAGCGATTGAATCAGCGTTGGTTTCGAGCGGAACTCGCCCAGGTGCCCGGTCACGACCCCGTCGAGGTGCTTGACATGCCGGGGCACGAAGTTGGCCATCAGGCCGTACTTCAGGTAGCTCCAGATCAGCTCCACCGGGTTCAGGCCCGGCGCGTAGCCGGGCAGCCGTTCCAGGTGCAGCCGCGGGTACTGCGACAGCACCTCCCGGATCAGCGGGCCCTTGGGATCGCTGCCGCCGTCCCACACCACGATCACCCCGCCCTGTAGGTGACGCAGCAGGTCGCGCAGGAACGCCGCGACGCCCGCCGCGTCGATGTAGTGCTCCGGGTCGGTCCGCCAGTACAGCCCGACCCGCCGCCGCCGCGGGGCGACGGAGATCGCCGCGATCGTCGAGACCTTGTCCCGGTGCCGACCGAAGCACGTCAGCACCGGCGTCCGGCCCCGCGGCGCCC
>JANOBY010000357.1:0-1561 GCA_031411935.1 Planctomycetales bacterium
GCGCGGCCTGAAGGCGCGATGGCCGCCGATGCGATCGATGGTGGCAATATCGATGCGGGTAAGGTCGCCGCCCAGTTGCAGGTGGCGCGAATAAAGAGCGTGCTCGCCATCGAGGGTGACCGCGTTGGCGACGAGGCGGCCGCCAGATTTCAGCGCCGACCAGCAGGCATCGAACAGGTCGTCATTGCCGACATCGCCACCCATGAAGATGGCGTCGGGCGGGGCCCTGTTGTCGAACGTCATCGGCGCATCGCCAGAGACGATTTCGAGCGACGGGACGCCCAGCGAGGCGGCGTTGACGGCGATCATCTGCAGCCGCTCGCCTTCCCTTTCGAAGGCGACTGCCTTGGCGTCGCGGGCCGAGCGCATCCACTCGATGGCGACCGAACCGCAGCCGGCGCCTACATCCCACAGCATGCCGCCGGGGAACGGGGCGAGCTTGGCGAGGGTGGCGGCGCGGACCTCGCGCTTGGTGAGTTGCCCATCGTTGACGAAGGCCTCGTCGGGCAGGCCGGGGACGGGCGGCAAGAGGTCGGCGTTGAGGTCGGGCACGCAATCGATGGCGAGGACGTAGAAATCGCCGATGTTGCGAGTCTCGAAGTCGACGGCTTCTTCGGTGGTGATGCGCTCGTCGGTACCGCCGAGGTTTTCGAGGGTGGAGACGATCGAGCGGCTGTAACCGCGATCGCCCAGCAGTTCGAGGACGAGGTCGATGGTGGTGTGGTCGGAGGTGAGTGCCAGGATCTTGTTGCCGGGCAGGATGTGCGGGTGCAGCAGTTCTGCCGGCCGGCCATGTATCGACAGGGTCGCGACCGATTGCAGCGGCCAGTGAAGGCGCGCGGCGGCCAGCTGGAAGGCCGCGGGGTGCGAGTGCACCACATATTCGGACGGGATCAGGTAGCGCGCCAGCGTGGCGCCGATGCCGAACCACATCGGATCACCCGAGGCGAGGATGACGGTGGGCTGATCGCGCAGTTTCAGGATCTGCTCGATCATCGATTCGAGCGGCGGTTCCCACTCGATGATCTTGCGGCCATCGGCGTAGGCGTGGCGCGGCGAGGTGTCTTCGATGTCGCCGGCGAGGGCGCGGGCCACGGCCTCGAAGGAGCGCTTGGTGACGAATTCGGGGTTGAACAGGTCGCCCGACGCGCCGGGGCGGCTCACCGGCTCGAGGTCGGAGAGGAAGCGGCTGGGGCCGACGACGTTTTCGGCATAGTTCAGCAGCAGCTTGAAAGCCGGCGACAGGTCGCGCGGCCCGCGTTCGCCTACCCCGATGATGTGCAGCCAGGCCGTGGTCATGCCCAAGCCCCCTTGCTGATGGCGTTGAAGGCGGCGCTCGCAATAGCCGAGCCGCCGCGCCGGCCGGTAACCGTGAGGAATGCGATAGAAAAGCTATCGGCCACTAGCAAGGCTTTGCTTTCGGCCGCGCCGACAAAGCCCACAGGGGCAGCGATGATGGCGGCCGGATGCGGAGCGCCCGCCGCGAGCATTTCGTGCAGGTGGAACAAGGCGGTAGGGGCGTTGCCGATGACCACGATGCTGTGCTCGAGGCGCGAGCGCC
>JANOBY010000358.1:0-3966 GCA_031411935.1 Planctomycetales bacterium
CGGAGGCCACCGTCGCCTCGGCCCTGGCTCGTAAAGAATCGCGCGGGGCTCATTCTCGCGAGGACTACCCCGACCGCAACGACACCGAGTTCTTCAAGCACTCGCTCGTCTTCAAGGAAGGCGAGAACGGCACTTCGGTCGACTACAAGGATGTGGACATCATCACCGTCGAGAAGGGCGGCGAGGTGACCACCAAGTATCCGCTCGAAGTCCGCAAGTACTGAGTAGGGTGCGTGAATCGCCCTGGTTTTTCCTCCACCACCCTACACGGAACCCCACGATGCCCACGCTCGAAAAAGAAAGTCAGGTCCGGAAGCTCACGCTCAAGATCAAGCGCTACAACCCCGAGCAGGACGACGCCCCGCACTGGGAGCAATACCAGGTCGAGGCCGACCCGCTCGACCGCGTGCTGGACGTGATCCAGAACGTGAAGTGGTACCAGGACGAGACCCTCGCCATGCGCCGCTCTTGCGCCCATGGCGTTTGCGGCTCCGATGCCATGAGAATTAACGGCGTGAACGCCCTGGCCTGCAAAATCCTAGTGAAGAACGTGAAGGGCGACACGATCACCCTGGAACCGATCCTGGGCCTGCCGGTCATCAAAGACCTGATCGTCGACATGAAGCCGTTCTTCGACCACTACAAGTCGGTCATGCCGTTCCTCGTGAACGACGACCCGGCCCCCACGACCGAGAGGCTGCAAAGCCCCGAGGAAAGGGCCCGGTTCGACGACACCACCAAGTGCATCCTCTGCGCATGCTGCACCACGGCCTGCCCCCCGTTCTGGGGCGACCGCAAGTACGTGGGGCCCGCGGCGATCGTCAACGCCCATCGCTTCATCTACGACTCTCGCGACCGGGCCGCCGCCGAACGCCTGGAGATCCTCAACGATGCCGAGGGCGTGTGGCGCTGCCGCACCGTGTTCAACTGCACGAGCGCCTGCCCCCGCGACATCAAGGTCACGCAGGCCATCTCCGAGGTCAAGCGATCGCTCATCACCGGAGAGGTCAGCTACCAGGCCGCGGCCGAGGTCGAGCACGCCGCCAAGTGATTTCCGGGCCGGTCCTCGCCGGCCTTTGAATCTCCATCAACGAAGCCGATTTGCACGAGCCCCCTCGATCTGGCATGATCGGGGGGGCTTCGTCGATCCCGAGCCCCCGCCGCCGATCGTCCCCATTACGGGTCGTCCCATGCCACAATCACGAAACGCCTCCGCCGTCTTTGGCCGCGACTTCCTCGAGATGAGGAGCCGAATCCTCGAACTCGCCGCAAGCCTCGACCGCCTCGAACTCGCCGAGGGCTCCCCCCTGGACGACCCCCGTCTGGACCAGCTTCGGCAGGCCATTGAGGTCCTCCTCAAGCCCGGAACCTCCCGCGCCGAGAGCGTCCAGCAGATCTTCTCCCTGAAGTATGACCCCTCCTGGCCCCGGCCCCGGTAAGGCTTTCCCCAGGCATGTTCTCCTCTCACACGCCGACCCGCGGAGCCCGCTCAGCGATGAATTACATCGACCCGCACGAATTATCCCGGTCGCATTGCTGAGAAGCTGTTTTTCGGCAAGGGTTTGCGGCGATCATGTGCGGTTAGTGTCCCGGCCGTTTTGGGTACCCCTTCGAGCGTTTTCACCAACTCGGCACTTTCTCGGCACCGGCATCCGCCGCATGAATCGCTGGATTTAGAGGGTTAAAGACTTGTCGCGAGGGAATCATGCACGAGGACCGGAAGCTGAAGGAAGCGTGGTTTTCCCTCGGCGAGATGCACACCCGCGAGCGTCAAGCGAAGGATCGGAGGAGGCTGTGCACGTTGTTCTCGTCCCGTTCGGGAGTTCGGGGGATGTCCACCCGTTCGTCGGGCTTGGCGTGGCGCTGAAGGCTCGAGGTCATCGCGTGACCGTTGTGAGCATCCCCAACTTCATCCCGCTCCTCGAAAAGCACGGATTTGAAATGGTATCGATCGGCGAACCGGATCGATTCGATACCTTGCTGCATGACCCAAGGCTTTGGCACCCCACCAAGGCCCTTGCGGTGGTCATGGAATCGGTGCTCGAAGGTCTCAAGCCGGTTTATGATGCGATCGCCTCCTGTTTCGTGAAGGGGGAGACCGTGGTCGTTGCCGGCTCCCTGGCGATGGGTGCGCGCGTGGCGCAAGAAGTTTTGGGCGTGCCTCTGGCGACCGTCCACCTCTCGCCGTCGATCTTCCGGAGCGTGCATGAGACGCCCATGCACGGCCCCGTGCGCATGCCCTCGTGGTGGCCGAAGACCTTGAAGTCAGGCCTGTACCGGATCATGGACGCGATCATCGACCCCAGGATCACGCCAGGTCTGAATCGATTTCGCGCGCAATTCGGCCTTGCGCCGATCGCTCGCCCCATGAAGGAGTGGTGGAATTCGCCCCAGTGCGTTCTCGCCCTCTTCCCCGAATGGTTCGCCCCTCGTCAGCCCGATTGGCCTCCGCAGACCGTCCAAACCGGGTTCACCCTCTACGACGAATCCGATATCCAGGGGCTCCCCGCAGAAATTGTGAATTTCCAAAACGAACCAAATCGGCCGGTCCATTTCGCTCCCGGATCGGCCCAGATTCAGGGTCGAGGTTTCTTCGAAACCTCCGCCCGAGCCTGCGAACTGGCAGGCGTGAAGGGCCTCTTCGTCACGAAATATACCGACCAGTTGCCGCGGCCCCTTTCCGACGCCGTGACGCACTTCCCCTATCTTCCCTTCAGCAAGGTCTTGCCCCTCTGCTCCCTGGTCGTCCATCACGGAGGCATCGGAACGACCGCGCAGGCGTTGGCGGCCGGCATCCCCCAGATCGTCCGCCCGATGGCTCACGACCAGATGGACAACGCTGCCCGCTTGCAAGCCATGGGAGTCGGCGTCACTATCATGCCAAAAGACTATCGCCCCGATGTTGTGGCAACCTGCATCCGCAAGCATCGCGAGTCCCAGGCCACGGTCCTAAAGGCCAGAGATTTTGCAGGACGGATCGCGATGGACCGTCCCATCGAAGCCTCGTGCGAGGCCATCGAGCGCATTCCTCTGGTGGGGCGTACCGTCCCGAGTAGCATCAAGTCCCAGCGAGGTAAATGAATGGAGACCGGACCGCTCCTGCTTGGACTGGATGTGGGGACTCAAAGCCTTCGTGCGGCCCTTTTTGACGACGAGGGCACCACGATCGCGTTCGGCGTGGCCCCGATCTTCACGCGCTTTCCCCAACCCGGCTGGGCCGAGCAGGATCCCGAGCCCTGGTGGACGGCGGCGAGGCAGGCGGTCGATCAGGTCCTGACGCAATCAGGGGTCTCAGCCGAGCGGATTGTGGGCCTCGGCCTGGATTGCACCGCGTGCACCGTGGTCGCATGCGACCTCGACGGCACGCCTTTGTACCCGGCGTTACTCTGGATGGACCAGCGATCGGCACGCGAGGCCGAGCTGATCAATCAGACCCAGGATCCGTGTCTCAGGTACGTTTCCGGACGCGTGTCGCCCGAGTGGATGCTGCCCAAGGCTCTGTGGCTCAAGACGAATCATCGCCCCGTTTACGACCGAGCCAAGAGGATCGTCGAGTGCACAGACTGGTTCATGCACCGGCTCTCCGGCGAGTGGACGCTGTCGCTGAATAATGTGGTCGTGAAGTGGAATTACTCGCGACGCGATGGCGGATGGCCCGAGCACCTGATGGCCGCGGTGGGTCTGGACGACCTCCGGGCGAAATGGCCCGAGACGATCGCACCTCTTGGCTCGGGCGGGAGGGTCCTTAGCCCATCGGCGGCGGCCGATTTAAGGTTGCGGCCCGGAATCCCCATAGCCCAAGGCGGCATCGACGCCTATCTCGGGATGATCGGAATGGGGGCCACCGACGACGGCGATGTGGCCGTCATCGTCGGGTCGAGTACGTGCCACCTCGCCCAGTCGCGGTCGGGCGTGTTCGGCTCCGGTGCCGCCGGGTGTTTTCCCGACGCCACGATCGAAGGCTTA
>JANOBY010000359.1:0-3459 GCA_031411935.1 Planctomycetales bacterium
GTTGGAGGAAGGCGAAGAACGCCAAGGCGCGAGCGAAGAAGCCCTCGCAGGGTTCGTGCTACGGGGCCCACAACTCGGTGCAACGTCTGATCCTCCAACACAAGAGCCAGACGGACTCCACATGAGGCAAGAAAGCAAAAACCGCTTCACAGCAGTGGCAGGGACGCCCGCCCCACTGGGAGGATGGTTTGCTGCAGACAGGCGGGAACGGCTTCTACAGGCGGCCCCGAGGGTGCCGGCGTCCCTTGATCCGGGTGGGTCGCGCCGCCCCACGGCTTCTGACCCACCCTGCGGGACCAGTCCCTCAACGCTTCACGGGGGCCTTGTAGTACCGCTGGACCTGCGTGATCCACCAGCCGGCGTCGCCGGGGGGCGACCCGGTCCCGTGGGTGCTGTCCCCCACCCCTGCGCCGAAGAGGATCGCGTTGATGCCCGCCGCGGCGGCCTCGGCCATGTGCGAGCCCCACGTGACGGTGTTGCCCGAGACCGTGATCTTCGGGTCCTTGCCCTGGTTCTTCGCGAAGTAGGCGAGCCTCTCGCCCGAGAGCGTGAAGCTGTCGCCCAGGAAGAAGTCGGGCGCGGAGTCCTCGTAATGCCCCGACACGTTCGCCTGGTCCGCGAACGTCCCGCCGGTGTACGGGTTGGCGCTCGTCGAGCCGTTGATGTGGCCGACCGGCAGTTGCCAGAGCGTCACGGGAAGCTTCGTCTCGTCGTGCAGGGTCTTCGCGAAGAGCAGGTAGTTGTTCCAGTGGTCGGCGTTCCAGAACCAGGTCGAGCCCGCCGGATTCGCCGCCGCCCCGTTCTCGGCCCCGGCGTCCAGGCCGTACTTGTCGATCGACACGAACTTCGCGCCGTGGGAGAGCACGCCGGCCCTGATGTAGTACTGCGCGATGGCCTTCGCCTCGCTTGCGATCGCCGCGCGTCCGGCCGCGATGCCCATCGTGTCGGTCAGTCGCATGAGCCCCTTGGCCGGGATCGCCGTGGTCAAGCCCGGCGAGGCCCAGAGGTTGAACTGCCATCCAAACGTGACGTTGGGCGCGGCCTTGGAGATCAGGTAATTGATCGCATTGACCAGCCCCTGCACGGTGTTCGAGAACGTCGGGTCCACCCCTCTGGTCAGCGCCCCCGCGTCATAAATGGCGTCGGTCATGGCGGCGATCTGGTCGGCCTGCTTGCCCGAGTTCTGCATGAGGTAGCCCAGGAAGTCGGGCTCCAGGATCATCCCCACGGGGCGGTCGGGGCTCATGGCCCTGATCGTATCCAGCGTGAATTTGAGGTCCCGGAAGTAGCCCTGCATGTACGACCGCGACCCGATATGCGCGAGGTTCGTCGTGTAGCTCTCCCCGCCGTCGGGGATGTTGTAGTAGACGAGGTAGGGGATCTGCCCGAGCTTCTGGCTCTCGCGCAGGTACGAGGTGAGCCGCCCTCCGTCGGTGTCGCTCCAGGTCCTCCACCCGTTCTCGGGGCCCCCGTTGAGGTAGATGTAACGGATATCGACCCTCTTGTTCGTATCGTCGCCCGCGTAGCCCCGGAAGAAGGCGAGGTCCGACGGCGTGTCCTCGCTCACCGACCCCACGGCCAGCGTGTCGGGCAGAGCGGGCAGGGCCCCCGACGCGTCCTTCACGCGGACGCCCAGGTAGCGGGTCTCGCCCGTGGCGTCGTCGGTGATCCTCACCGACGTGAACCCCGGGGCCAGCGCGTTGATCGCCAGCGTGGTGGGGTCGCCCAGCGAGGGCCTGGCCACGCTCGCGTTGTTCGTGGTCACGCGGAACCGGGGCGAGGTCGTGCCCAGGTCCGAGATCGCGAAGCTCGTGAGGCCCAGCGGGACGGTCACTTCCAGGCTCTGCGCGGAGACGTCGGCCCCGGGGATCAGGATCTTGCTCGCTCCCCCCACGGCGATCGCCGTCGGGGCGCTGGCGGTCGAGCCCGCGGCGTTCAGGGCCACGGCCTGGTACTGGTACACGCCGTAGGACTTGCCCGTGATCTGGTACGTGGCGGTCTGCGGGTTCGGCGTGCTCGCGGTGAGCGCCCCGGTGTAGATCGTCTTGCCGTTCTCCAGGAGCCTCCAGCTCGTGGCGTTCTGGCCCCACCAGATGTTGAACGTGGCGAGGTACGTGCCCGGCTTGCCCGCCACGCTCTGCACCGAGAGCGACGGCACCGCCGGCAACGACTGGGCCTGCGGATACGTGTCGTCGTTGACGATCGTGCCCGTGGCCACCGACCGCCCGATCGCCGCGCCCACGGGGCCGCTCAGGCTCACGGAAAACGTCTCGCTCGGCTCGGGCGAGGTGTCGCCCAGAATCGCCACGGACACGTCCTTCGAGGTCTCTCCGGGCGCGAAGCTGAGCGTCCCGGCCAGCGCGTTGTAGTCCGTCCCCGCCAGCGCGGTCCCGTTGGCCGAGGCCACCTTGACCGTCACGGTCGAGGTCGCCGCGGGCGAGAGGCTCACGCGGAACACCAGGCTCTTCGTGCCGCTGTTGCCCTCGACCGTCGAGGCGTCGCCCACGCTCAGGGTGGGGGCCGCGGGCGAGGTCGAGCCGTCGAGCTTCACGCCGTTGAGCACGTAGTTCCGGGGGGCGTCGGTCCCCACGTTGCCGGGCGACCCGTTGAAGCCGAACGACGCCGTGCCCCCGGCGGCGATCGTGCTGTTCCAGCCCGCGTTCTTGACGGTGTAGCGCGTGCCCACCTTGCTCACGACCTGGCCGTCCCAGATCGAGTCGATCGACCGGCCGAAGTCGAACTCCAGCGTCCAGTTGTCCACCGGCTGCGAGCCGGTGTTGGTGATCGTGATCTGTCCGCCGAACCCGGAACCCCAGTCGGTCACCACCTTGAAGGCGGCGGACGACAGCATCGTGCGCACCTCCAGAGGCTCAACGCACGCCACCAGCGGGCGCTCCCCTCGCGCCTGGGATTGGCCCCGCTTCGGCCTCTCGTCGCTCCTGGACATCACAAAACCCTCCAGAGACTCGGATCGGAGAACTCGATGCATGCGCTCATGCATTCGAGTCCTACGCCCCGGCCTCCCGGCGAGTTCAGGCGCAAACCGCCGCGATGCCTTTTCGGAACGGGTCGTCGGAAGCCCGCAAAGGGGAATTCGAGAGCACCGGGACGAAGATGGACAGGCTTTGAAGCCAAACACAGCGTTTGCACGCCCCGAGATTCTGCAGATCGTGGCGTCTTCACGGCCTGGCGGTCCAGGCTTCCGCAGCTCTCGAAGCAATTTCGTACTGGGTCTGGCACATCCATCCGGGTGGCACTGGTGGCTGGCCCACCAGTGCGTTCGGCCCCCCTGGAGCGCTGGTAAGCAAGCCGCCAGGGCCACCCGATCGGGCCGCCAGAGTCAAGAGAAACCTGCTCTAAAGCGGGGCAACCTTCTCATCCTCCTCGGCCTGCTCGCGTTCCTTGAGGTGGGTCTGGCGCCACCAGGCCTCGGGGCCGAGGTCGGTCTCGCCGAACTTC
>JANOBY010000360.1:0-3836 GCA_031411935.1 Planctomycetales bacterium
TGAGGAAACTCGCCCCGGGCGCGGCGGATTTCTCCCGACTCACGCTTCCGTGGCTGGCCGCACCCCCGTTCTATCGCCAGACGGCCCAGATCGAGGGGCTCATACGGTTCGCCGAGCGGAACACCACGCCGCAGGACGCCCAGGCGTTCGAACGGCAAGCACGCGCCGCGATCGGCCACGACACCCGCGACCGGCTGGGGCAGCTCTCGGTCCCCACCCTCGTGCTCGTGGGCGAGCTGGACCTCGTCAATCCCTTGCGAGTGGCCCGGGAGCTGACCGAGGCGATCCCCGTGGCGACGATGGAGGTCCTGCCCCACGTCGGGCACCTGCCGCACGTGGAGGACAATCGCTCGTTCCGCGACGCCATCGGCCGGTTCCTGCACGCGCTGGGCGGCCCGTCGGTCTCGTGATCTTGCGTCCGGGCCGATCTCCGCATACCCTCGCCGCAGAATTCGTTCCGTCTTCCCGAACCGAACCGGGGCACCCGCGCATGGCCAGCGACGAGGATCGTAAGAAGGCACTCAAGGCGTTCAAGAAGCGGCTGAAGCTCGCGCGTCTCGACGAGGAATCGGGGCTGAGCCGGGGGGGCGGGAAAAAGTCCACCATCGCGGGCATCACGCCCCCGGGCGGGCATCCCGCCGAGGTCTGGGAAGAACTCGTCAAGGACGGCAAGCTGAAGCGTGAGGGGGCCGGGACCTACTCGGTCGCTCCGGGCGCATGAGGCCCCCGTTCGCCGCGTTTCGCGCGGTGCTTTGCCTTTCGACGGCTCTCATGATGGCCTCCTCGTGGCCCCTGTGGGTCTCGACCGGGGTCTTCCCGCGGATCCCGTTCGTTCGCGGCCTCGGGATGATCCCCCTCGGGGCGTCGTGGGTCCGCCTCGGGCTTGCGCTGGCGGCAATGGGGCTTGCGGCTTCGGGCGTTCGCTGGCGGGGGGCGCTGAGCGTGGCGGTCGGGCTCTTTGTGTGGATGGTGCTCGAGGATCAACACCGGCTCCAGCCCTGGATGTTCCAGTTCGTGCTCATGGGATTCGCGCTCGCGACATGCCCCGAGCCCCAGGCCCAGCGCCTCTGTCGAGTCTTCCTGATCGCCCTCTACTTCCACTCCGGCCTGTCCAAGCTGGACGCGGCGTTCGTCCAGGGACTCGGCGGCACCTTCCTGAAAACCGGGGTCGGATTTCTGGGAATTTCGCCCGCGGAATGGCCCGAGCGGCTCCGAGCGGCCGCGATTTTGGGCATGCCGACGGTGGAAATTCTTGTCGCCCTCGGCCTGATGTTCGAACGCACGAGGCGAGTCTCTGTGGCCCTTGCGGTCGCCCTGCACGCAGCGTTGATTTTGATTCTCGGGCCGTGGGGGCTGGGCCATAGTGCGAATGTTCTGGGCTGGAACGCCGCGATCGGCTGCGAGGTGGTCCTGCTCTTCGGGTGGCCGGGGGTTCTGTTTGGGGAAGCCCCGAGCCGCGAGGGCCGACACGCCGACCCTTTCCCGTCGGCTTATCTTCCGATCACTCCCGAGGCCTCGGAAATCTCCGAGGGGTTCGCCCGGTTGGTCCCTGTGGCTCGCCTGTTCATGCTTCTCGCGGCCTTGCTCCCGTTCGGAGAGCGGGCGGGGATCTGGGACACCTGGCCTTCCTTCGCCCTGTATGCGGCCCACGACGAGCGGGTCGATTTCGTGATCGCCGCCGACGACCTGGCGATGTTTCCCGAGGAGGTTCGCCGCCATTTCCGGGGCGTGGGGGGGCTCGAGGTTCTCCAGATCAATGAGTGGAGCCTGGCCGAGCGTCGCGCCCCCGCGTATCCCCAGGGGCGGTCCCTGATCGGTGTGGCCGAAGCGCTGGCCGCGCGATATCGTGGACCCAGGCCCGCGCGGGTGACCCTTCGCGGGCGAGCCGACGCGCTGACCGGGCGTCGGGCGAATCTCGAGTTGTTCGGCCTGGAGGCGATCCGCCGTCATGGCGATTCGTACCTCGTGAACGCCCACCCCGTCCCCTGAGCTAAGTTTGAACTCGAGCCCCTTGGTACGCACTCTGCAGGGATCGGGCACCAGCCCTCACGGAGAATGCCGCCCATGCGTCTGCCCCGCGCCAGCGGAATCCTGCTGCACCCCAGCTCCCTGCCCGGACGATTCGGGATCGGCGACCTCGGCCCAGAGGCCGAGCGGTTCGTGGACATGCTCCAGGGGACCGGGCAGCGATGGTGGCAGATCCTCCCCCTGGGGCCGACCGGGTTCGGCAACTCGCCGTACCAGTCGCATTCGAGCTTCGCGGGGAATCCCCTCCTCATCAGCCCCGGGCGGATGCTCGAGGACGGGTGGCTCGAACCGGGCGACCTGCGGGACTATCCCACCCTGCCCGATCACCTCGTCGATTTCGACGCCGTGGCCGAGGCCAAGGACAGGCTCTTCCGGACCGCGTTCTCGCGGTTCAAGGCGGACACGCCGGCCTTCTCCGCATTCCGCGAGGCGCACCACGCCTGGCTGGACGACTACACGCTCTACATGGCCCTGAAGGCGGCCCACGGCGGGAAGGCCTGGAACGCCTGGGAGCCCGAAACCGTCACGCGCAGGCCCAGGGCCCTGGCTCGCTGGAGGACGGAGCTGGCCGAGGAGGTCCGCCTCAACGAGTTCATCCAGTTCCTGTTCGACAGTCAGTGGACGGCCCTGCGGCGCTATGCCCTCGATCGCCGCGTGGGGTTCATCGGCGACCTGCCCATCTTCGTCTCGGGCGACAGCGCCGACGTGTGGGCGCGGCCCGACCTGTTCGAGCTGGACGACAAGGGCCAGCCCCTGGCCGTGGCGGGCGTCCCCCCCGACTACTTCAGCGCCGACGGCCAGCTCTGGGGCAACCCTCTCTATCGCTGGTCGGCCCACCTTGAGGAGAACTTCGCCTGGTGGATCGCCCGCATGAAGGGCACGACCGACCGCGTGGACCTCGTCAGGCTCGATCATTTCCGGGGGTTCGAGGCGTACTGGGCCGTCCCCTCCGATGCGCCGACCGCGGCCTCGGGGCGATGGATCAAGGCCCCCGGCTACGAGTTCCTCAACGCCCTGCGAGACGGGCTCGGCGGGCTCCCCCTGCTTGCGGAAGACCTGGGCGACATCACGCCCGAGGTCCAGGCCCTTCGCGACGCGTTCCACCTGCCCGGGATGAGGATCCTCCAGTTCGCCTTCGGGGACGACTCGCTGGCCGACGAATACCTGCCCTACAAGCACATCCCGCATTGCGTGGTCTACACCGGCACGCACGACAACGACACGACCACCGGGTGGTTCCGGGCGCGAGGGTCCCACACCACGCAATCCGCGGCGCTCGTCGCGTCCGAGCGTTCGTTCGTGCTCCGGTTCCTGGGCACCGACGGGGCCAGGATCGCGTGGGACATGATGCGTGCGGCCTTCGCCTCGGTCGCGGACACCACGATCGTGCCGCTCCAGGACGTGATCGGCCTGGACGGATCGGCGAGGATGAACACGCCCGGCCGGGCGGTCGGGAACTGGGGCTGGCGGTACACGCCGGACCAGCTCGACGACGCCTCGATCGACCACATCGCGGACCTCACGTCGGTATACGATCGATGGAGCGGAGAGGTCCCCGCGCGTTGGCGTTCGCCGCGACGGCCTCATGCCCCGTCGTGACCGCCGCGGGCTCGCCGGGTAACGTCACGAGGAAGGTGGCCCCTTCGCCGACCTCGCTCTCGACCCCGATCCGTCCTCCGTGGGCCTCGGCGATCTTGCGGCAGATGGCCAGCCCCGCGCCGGTCCCCTCGAACTCGTCGCCCGCGTGCAGGCGGCGGAAGACCTGGAAGATCTGGTCGTGATACCTGGGGTCGATGCCGATCCCGTTG
>JANOBY010000361.1:0-6253 GCA_031411935.1 Planctomycetales bacterium
CATCGTGCGGACCGTGTGATTCTCGACCGTGTACACACCAAGTTGAATGTTGATGTGGTTGAACGTGTTCTTCTGGTCGACGAAGGGAAGTGCCTGCGCGAGCCAGGAAAAATGGTAGCCATCCTCGCGATTGGCGACCGGCCCGGTCGCGTTCACCACGCCCGGGGGCAGGACCTCGAACGCCGACTCGTAGTTCTGCATGGCGATGGCGATCTGCATCTCGTTGTTGATGCATTGCGTGCGTCTCGCGGCGGCGCGGCAGGCCTGCACGGCGGGCAGCAGCAGCGCGATGAGCACGCCGATGATCGCGATCACGACCAGCAGCTCGATCAGGGTGAAGCCGGGACGCTGTTCCGTTCGATCGCGGTTCATCGATTCTCTCCGGGCCGTGAGTCGGATGCAGGAAGGTCGAACTCGATCGTGCGTGTATGGCGAGCCCGGGACGAGCCGGAGCTGGGGTAGTTGGCCTGGACGCGAACGAGTCGCCGGGCAGGGGCGTTTGGCACGGGTTCGGCCACGATCGTCACGACGGCGGGCTGGTCGCCGCCCAGGCTCTCGGCGAGGATCTCCCAGGTTTCCCCGCGATAATCGGGCATCTCCGAGAGCCGGGCCCAGGCGCGTTCGAGGCCGCTCTCGGCGAGCCACACGGCCCGGAGGAGGCGCTCCTCGGCACGGGCCTGCCTGCGTTCGGAGACGCCCATCCGGATCAGCGAGCCCAGCACGATCGTGAGCACGAACAGGCACGTGACGGCCAGGACCAGGGCCACGCCCCGGCGAGGCGAAGGGCGGAGTGACCTCATCGCGCGGCCCCCCGTTCGGCGGTTTGGATCTCGAAGCGGCGGGCCGCCCCCAGCGACCCCTCGATTCGCATCGGGTGGACGACCCCCGTCTCGGTCTTGCGGGCTCGCCGGTTCACCACCAGCGCCAGCACGTGCCGATCCTTCGGAACAGGACGCTCAAACCTCGGGGCGCTGTTCAGCGGAAGGGCGTATCGCTCTTGCTTGACGATCTCGTCGCCGTCCCACTCGACCCGAACGACCTCGGCCTTGCGGATCTGGTACTCGACGATCGGGGCTCGGCCCGAATGGCCCAGGGTTAGCGTGCCCGAGGTGCCCCCCTCGTCGCATCGCGAGACCAGGTCGGCGTCGCGCACATCTCGCCGGAAGGCGCGTCCGAGGCGGGCAATGGTGGCCTCGTGGGCGGCGTGCTCGCCGCCTGCGGTGTTGAGCCTCAGGAGCATCTCGAGCAGGGCCACGGTCAGGCCCAGGACCACGGTCAGGACCGTCATCGCGGCCATGATCTCCACCAGGCTCACCCCGCGACGCTCGCGATGGCGAAGGCGTTCTCGCGTCGTCATGGCTTCGCCCCCTTTCGGCCAATCCACGCCGTGAGACGCACCGGGGCCTCGCCCAGGCCCGAGGCCCCGGCCCATCTCAGGGTCAGGTGGATCCGCTTCATGGGCGGAGAGGGCTCGTCATGAATCTCGACGTGCATGCGTCCCCCGGGGAGGACCTCCTGGGCGGCTCCAGAAAGCTCGGCGCGTCGCCCGGCCTCCTCCTGCGTGAGCCGATCGAAGGGCAGGGCCGTCAGCGTTTCCATGGTGTTGGCTGCCTCCTGCAACGCCCACCCGCGGCGTTCGGATGCGCGACGCTCGGCCGCCGTCCACCCCAGCAGTTTGACCGTCGCCACCATGGCCACGGCCAGCAGGACCGCCGCCGCGGCGGTCTCGGCCAGTATCATCGCCCGACGATTGTGATGGGTAGATCGCCTCATAAGTTCACGTCCGTGAGCGATTCGATCAGGGTAATGAGCGGGACGAAATAGGTGAAAGCCAGCAGCATGACCAGCCCGCCCATGGCCACGATCGACAGCGGCTGGAGGATCTGGCCCATCGCCTGAATCCGGTATGAGAAGCGACGCTCGCCGCTTCCCGCGGCCTCGCGCAGGGCCCATGGGAGGTTGCCCGCGCGTTCCGCCGACCGGATCAGGGACTCGTCCACGCGGGTGATCAGCCCTTCGGCCTGAAGGGCCGAGGCCCACTCCTCGCCCCGTTCAACACGGGCCGAGGCGCGGACGAGGCGCTTCTTGACCCAGGCTCGGGGGTAGGCCGCGGAGAGACGCGCGAGGATCGAAGGCAGAGTCTGCCCCGACTCGATCCCCGCGGCCAGCGCTCGCAGGATGACCGCTGCGTGCAGGCGTCGGATCAGGCGATCCCCCAGAGGGATCCACCTCAGGACGCGACCGCCCACGAACCACGTAAGGAGGATCAGGGCCAGCACCACCAGGGTCGTTCCCACCGCCAGAATTCCGGCGACTCCGGCCTCTCGCGTGGAGGGGAAATGATCCCGGCAGAACGCGAGGATCGTGCGTGAAGGTTCGGGCAATTCCACGCCGAAATCCTTGAAGATGCTCGAAAACCTCTCGCCCACGAACAGCAGAAGGAACGCCCCCACGCCCGCGATCGCCGACAGGACGAGCACGGGATAAGCGATCGACCCAATCGCGGCGACCCTCGCAGCCCGCAGCGAAGCCGAGGCCGCCACGGCATCGTCCAGCATCCGGCCCAGAGTGCCCGTTTCCCACCCCACGCGTGCCACGACCCCGCCGGTGCGCGTGAGCACCCCCGGCGTGCGGTCAAGCGCCTGAGGCAGGGGGTCTCCCGCGTCGAGCCTCACCGCGAGGTCCACGACCTTGCGCCGGTACGAGCCCCGGCAGCTCGGGGCGAACGCCTCGATCGCCGGGGCCAGGGGCTGGTCGCGGCTCGAGGCCATCGCCATGACCTGCAACAGGCCGTCGCGGTCGAGCGTGCGGCGGCCGCTCAGAATCACATACGCCCCCACCACGACTAGCGGCGGAGAGATCATGACGGCCTGCGTGAGAAGCGCCCAGCCCAGCTCCCGGGCCAGGACGAACAGGATCGCCAGCGGGGCCATCCCGAACATCATGTGGCGGAGGCCGAACCGCCAGGCCGGCAGCCTGAACCGCGTGCGACCCGCACGCGTCTGGGCCTTCAGCAGGAGGTCGGCACGGCTCCGCTCGAACCGCGAGGCGAGGTACTCGAACAGGACGAGCGCTAGGCCCAGGAAGCCGGAGAGGATGCCCACGTATTCCACATTCGGCCAGACTTCCACGATCCACCAGTCCGGTAGCCAGTCGCCCGCACCCATTGCGTTCAGGAACCTCAAAACAAGCAGGGCCACCAGCGTGAGCCCCATCAGCGTCCAGCCCATGGGCGAAAGGAACCAGAAGCGAGGGCGAGCCTCGGGCCGGTCCCGCGACGGCTTCACGGTGAAGGCGTACCCGCGCCGGATCAGGGGCCAGACCAGCGTGAACACCCCGGCCACGCCCACCACGCCCATCAGCCCCATCGCCGCCAGTGTGCCGATCCAGCCCCAGTCGCTGGAGGGCGGGGCCGGACCCCAGCCGCTGATCGCATTCATGAGCTGGATCATGGGCAGGTACAGCGACACGACGGTCAGGCCGACCCACCAGAGGACGAACACGACCGACACCATGTTGCAGAACTTCGCGATGAAGGTCGCCTGCGTTCGGGCCTGGGATTCGAACGTCTCGGACGACATCCTCAGGGCCTCGACCAGCCCGCGATTGGTCTCGGCCCAGGCCAGGAACTTGCCGAAACCCCTGGGGAAGGGGGGGCGGTCCCCCACGGCATCGCCTAAAGATTCGCCCGCCTCCACGCGGCCGGCCATCGCGCGGGCGGCGGCCGCCATGCCCGCGTCGCGCGAGCTTTCGCCCGCGAGCTTCAGGGCCTCGGGCAGGGGGACATCGGTCTCGACCAGCGTGGCCAGGATCGGGCAGAATTGCGCCAGGGCCGTGTACCGTGCCAGAGGGCCAAGGATCGGCACCCAGTGGAGCATCTTGACCCGTTCGGCCGGGTCGAGAGTGAGCTTCATCGTCAGCCACACGATCGCCACGCCCAGCACGGGCGCGGCCGCAAGCCAGGCCCCGGCGCCTACCACCGACCGCGAGACCGTGAGCATCTGCCGCGTGACCCACGGCAGGTCCAGCCCGAAGTCCGCGAAGGTGGACTCGAACCCATTCGAGGCGAGGACCGACGACAGGACGAACAGGGCGAACGCCACGAGGAACAGCAGGGTCGGATAGATCAGGCTCATGGCCAGCTGGGCACGCAGGGCTCGACCCAGCTCGTAAACGTCAAGAAATCGGCCCAGGGAATCGGCCAGTCGGCCCGAACGGAGGCCCGCCGAGATCAGGCCTCGCAAGGACGACGGGAATCGATCGCCCTCGTCCTCGAGGGCCTCATCAAGCGCGGCTCCCCCCTGGATCCGCACCGCCACGCGCCCGAGCATCCGCCTGATTGGGCTGCGTACAGGAAGCTCCCTGGCCAGCGCTTCGAGCCCCGACGGCAAGGGCAGCCCCGCTCCCGCGAGGGCGGCGATTTGCCGGGTTGCCTCGACGAGGGAATCGGCCGAGATCTCGCCACGACCGAGGGCCGAGGCGGGCGGATCGAGCGCCTGATCTCTTGCGGGGCGAGGCATGAGCGAGGGGCTCCGGCGGTTGGCAAGGGGCTCAGCGGAAGTTCGAGATGCGCGAGAGCATAGACGTCCAAGGGGCGAACAGCGCCATGGCGTACACAAAGGTCACGCTGCCCCCCAGCGTCAGCAGGAAGAGCATCGGCAGGGTTATTCGCAGGATCGCGGCCTGGCGGGCCGATCGCCGGCGATAGGTCTCGGCGGCGTGTCGCAGGGCCGAGACGATGGCCTCCTGGCCCATGCCCACCCTCAGCAGCCAGTCGAGCAGGGGGGGCATCCCTCGCGCCGGTTGGGGCAAGGACCCTGGAGGCTCGCCGCGACGGGCCGCCTCGGCCATGGCCTTCGCCGAGGCCGCGAGCCGGGCATCGCCTGTGGCCTCGGCCGAGAGCGTGAGGGCCTCGGGCCAGGGCACGCCGTGCTCGGTCAGCAGGGCCAGCCAGTCGGCGAACTGCGCCGCGGTCGCGCCTTCGAGGATCGACTTCATCCACGGGATCCACCGCAACCCGATGCCGATCTGCCCCGGCTGGAACGACGACGATCGGCCCGACCTCCACCACGCCAGGATCCCCAGGAGCAGCAGCGTCGGCACGATGGGGCCCCACCAGACGATCGTGTCGCCCATCCGCTCCAGGGCGAGGATCGGACCATGAAGCGGGATCCGCAGCGACTCGAACGCCTCCCGCATCCTCGGGATCAGTTCCAGGATGAAGAGCACGAACAGCGAGTAGCCGACCACCAGCACCAGCACCGGATAGAGCAGCGCCAGGCTGATGGATCGACGCAGCTCAAGATAATGACGCCCGAATCCGGCGAGCCCTTCCAGCGCCTCGGCCAGTCGGCCCGAACGCAGGCCCGCCTCCACGACGGCGCGATAGGTCAGGGGGATCGCCGGTCCCTCGGCCTCGATCGCCTCCCCCAGGCTGGCCCCCCCCTCCATCCTGCGGCCCAGCGCCGTGGTGATCGTGCCCAGGCGTCCGGGCAGGTCCCCCCCCACGCCGATCAGGCCCGCCTCCAGGGGCATCCCGGCTCGTGCCAGGGCGGCGATCTCGTCGTTCAGCGCGACCAGGTGTGCGATCGTGATCGAACGGGCCGGGGACATGGGCGGGCCTTCGCGGGAGGGTCTGGGACATTTGTCGAACGTCAGTAAACACGATCGCCGCCCGATCGTCAAGAGGCCGCCCGAACGATCAATCCAGGCCCTGACCGAAGCCCAGCACGCGTCGGACCTCGGCCGGGCTCGTCTGGCCCGAGGCCACCGCAAGGCGGGCCCGCTCCCATCGCGAGACCATCCCGTCCTCGATCGCCGAACGCTCGATCCGGCCCACGTCCGACCGGTCGAGGATCGCCCGGGCCACGGCGGGTCGCGCGGGGAAGAGGATCTCCCCGAGGAGGGCCCGACCCCGATAACCGGTCCCTCCGCAGTCGGAGCAGCCAACAGGAATTCTGGCCGTGGAGATGTCGAGGCCCAGGAGATCCTGGACGCTCGACGACTCGACCGAACACTTCGCGCACAGCCTGCGAACGAGCCTCTGGGCCACGACCGCCAGGAGCCCGCTCCGCAAGACATACGGCTCGATCCCCATATCCGAGAGCCGCCCCACGGCCCCCGCGGCGCTTCCTGCATGAAACGTGCTCAGGACGAGATGTCCGGTCAGCGAGGCGCCGAAGGCCCCTTCGGCCGTGGATTTGTCGCGGATCTCGCCCACAGCGATGACCTCGGGGTCCTGCCTCATCAGCGA
>JANOBY010000362.1:0-5228 GCA_031411935.1 Planctomycetales bacterium
CACGGTGATCCCGCCGGAGAACGCGGCGGAGTTGCCCGCGTCCGTCAGGGTCAAGGTGCCTGCGCCGGACTTCGTCAGCGTCGACGACCCGGAGAGCAGGCCGGAGAGCGTGACCGCGGCCGAGTTGGAGACGGCCGCGTCGCCGGTGAGGGTGACGTCGTTGTCGACGGTCGTGGCGCCGGTGAGGGCCAGGCTCGTGCCCGAAGCCAGGCTAATCGTGCCCGCTGGCAGGACGCTATCCGACGCGGCGGAGAGTTCCCCGGCCGAGACGGTGATCCCGCCGGAGAACGCGGCGGAGTTCCCCGCGTCCGTCAGGATCAAGATCCCATTGCCGAGCTTGGTGAGGGAGTTCGACCCGGTAATCAGGCCGGTCACCGTGCTGGTGCCCGCCGTGTTGATCGTCGCGTCGCCGGTCAGGGTGATCGGCCCGTCGATCTGATACGTGCCGCCCAGCGGCATGAGCAGAGTGCTCGAGCCCGCCAGCGTGAGGCCCCCCGAGGGCAGGCTGAAAACTCCCGCCGACTGGACCAGGGTGGCGTCCGCATTCACGGTGACCGTGCCCGTCGTGCCGGTCCCCTGGCCGTCGAACACCTGGAGATACCCGCCGTTAACGGTCGTGCCGCCGCCGTAGGTATTGGCCTGGCCCAGGACGAGAGTGCCCGCGTTCTCCTTGGTCACGCCGAACCCAGTCCCCGACACCACCCCGCTGGCGATCAGCGTGCCGCCCGAATCGACGCTGATCGTCCTCGTCGATTGCAGGGCGATGTCCAGGGCGACCGTCGAGGTGCTCGTCGTGTAGGTGGCCAGGATGTTGCCGTCGAGGTCGATCGTGTTACCGGCCAGGTCGTACCCGGCCCCGGCGATCGTGACGTTATTGAAGTTCGTGTTCGCGGTGAAATCGTTCGTATTCGAAAGCCTTGTGGCGCCCGAGGGGAAGACCAGGTTCGACCCCGGAGTTGGGGTCACGTCACCGACCCAGTTGTCGGGCGAGGACCAGAGGCTGTCGTCAACGTCGCCGCCGTCCCAGGTGTAGGTCACGTCGGTCGCGGTAAGGACCACGTCGTTGCCGCTGCCGCCTTCGTAGCCGATCGTGTAGGTCGCGGGGCCGAAGGTGATCGTGGAGCCTTCGGGCAGGCCGCTGAACGTGCCGGAGATCGCGTCGGTGCCGTCGTTGGTGATGATCGTGAACGCGTCGCCGATACGGGGAACGTAGCCGAGAGCGACGTTGAGCGTCGAGTTCCCCAGATCCACTGTGCCGGTCACATTGAGCTGGTCGTACTGGGTGCCGAGGGTCGTGCCGTTTATCTCCACCGCGTAGATCGAGCCGCTGGCGAAGGTCACGTCGCCCACCGACAGGACACCGATGTAAGACGGATCGGTCCCCGGCGCGACGGTGGCCCCGCTCGCGGCGTTGAAGCCGCCGTCGATCGTGCCGACGCCTCCCAGAGCGCCGCCAAGGAGCTGGACATCGGCCGCGATCTGACCAAGCACGAACAGCGAGCCAGAGTTGACGACCACGCTGTCGGTGAAGGTGCTCGTCCCGGTGAGGATCAAGGTGCCGGCGCCGGACTTGCTGAGGCCCCAGCTTCCGTTCAGCTCACAGATCGCGCCATCGATCGTCAGGCTCGTACCGCTGGCGATGTCGAAGGACTGGCTCGCGTTGATGAACGTCATCGTCCCCGCGATGGTGTTGTCCCCGGCGAGGTTGATGACCTTGCGAAAACTCGTGACAGGTGTGCTTGCAAGGGTAAAGCTCTTGGTCGATGGGATCGTGATCCCGCCTGTTAGCTCCAGCGAACCGCCGGTCCCGAAGGCGACCGTGGACGTCGAGGACGGGTCGCCGAAGGCGTTGGCGTTCGTGACCTGGATGAAGCCAGAATCCGCGTACAAGTCGCCATCGAACAGGTTGCTGCCGCTGAGCACCGTGCGACCGTCCGCATCGTTGAGGATCTCGAGGTCGTATGTGGAGCTGGCGTCGTCGATCACGCCGTTGAGGGTGAGCGTGGTGCTGGCGGCTGAATTGATCTGCGAATTCGCGCCAAGGGTAAGCGCGCCGGTGAGCGTCGCGTCGCCATTCAGAACCGCCAAGGCACCCGATATCCCGATCCCGGTGCCGCTGATCGTGAAGTCCTCGGCGCTATCCAGACCGCTGCCGCTGAAGGAAATCGACGTCCCGCTGGACACCGTCGTCCCGCCGACCGTCGATCCCAGCGCGGCGTCGCTCTCGACCTGGATCGCGCCCACATTGATCGTTGTGGTTCCGGCATAGGTGTTGGCCGCCGCGAGGGCGAGGATTCCGTTGCCGGACTTGGTGACGCTGCCGTTGCGGATCACGGCCGTGATCCGGCCGTCGACGCCGATGTCGGAGTCGTTCGGGACCGCGAAGTTGCGGTTGCCGCCGTTCAGGTCGAGGAACCCCGGGCCCTCGATCGTCGAGGCGACATTGTTGCTGTTGATCTGCATGCCGATCGAGGTCGTGACGGTCAGGACGCCGCTGACGCTCGAGGTTGTCACGCTAGCGCCCTTGAGAAGGAGCGTGGTGACGGTCTCCTCGAATCCATTCAGGTCGAACGTCGCACCCTCGTTCACGGTCACTCCGGCGGGGATCTGGTCCGAAGCCAGCAGCCTTACGGAATCGCCGGAGCCCGAATTGTCGCCGACGACGAGGCCGCCCCCGAAGGCGTCGACGCCGGCCGTCTTGTTGAGTTCGAGGAGGCCGGCGTTGACCGTGGTCGCTCCGGAGTAGGTGTTCGCCGACGAGCCCGAGAGGTCGAGCGTGCCGCCGCCGGTCTTGGTCAGGCCGCCGCTGCCGGAGAGGGCACCCGAGATTTCAAGCGAGGCACCCGACGCCACGTCCACGGCCTGGTCGGTGCTGAACGACGCGTCGATCGCGAAGGTCGAGGTCCCGCTCGCGTAGGTCGCGGCGATCCCCCCGGTGATGCTCAGGGGATTCCCCGTGAGGTTGTAGCCGGAATCCTGGATCGAGATCGAGCCGAAGGTCGTGCTCGTGAAGTCGTTGACCGGGCCGTACCTCACACCGCTGGTGGGGAACTCCAGGTCGTCGTTGGCGATGGGGGCCACGTCGGTGGACCAGTTCGCCGCGGTCGTCCAGAGGTTGTCCAGACCCCCGCCGTCCCAGATCCGGGTCGCCAGGAGCTGCCGATTCTCGAGGGGCTCGA
The DNA here is from genome assembly GCA_031411935.1 of Planctomycetales bacterium. Lineage (GTDB taxonomy): Bacteria > Planctomycetota > Planctomycetia > Isosphaerales > Isosphaeraceae > JAQGHR01. The sequence goes on from JANOBY010000362.1 coordinate 3,180, forward strand.
ACTCCAGGTTCGACCGCCTTCGGTTCCTCATTCGCTCATGCTTCTTGGAAGTAGTTAGGGCCTGAGCGATCTTCGGAGAGTTAGGGCGGCGGAACATGCGGCGGTCCTCAAAGAAGTGCGTTGACGGTCTGGGTCGCGGGCGGCGCGGGTTCGGTCCACGCCGGATGTCCGCGGGGCTGGATCCGACCCGTCCTGGATCCATCCCCCTCGGTGGGGGCGTTCTCGCGTAAGCTCAGGATTGGGGGCGGGTGTCGAACACATCGACGCGAGTCCCTAGACACCTCGATCCCCGAGGCGTGCTCGCTGTTCTGGCACCCGGCCCGGCGAGGTCGATTCAATCAACGAATCGCCTTGCCTTCATCCTGAGAACTCGCTACCGAGGGACCTAGGACATGATCCGACGCCCGGACGCGCGATTCCTTGAGAATCCGCAGAGTGCGCACGAAATTGCCGACCCGCCCCGCATCCAAAGATGAGGGCGTGCCGGCCGTGGCGACCTTCGGGTTCGTCAAACGCCCTCAGTCCGACTCGGAGACGATGCCCTGGGGGCCGGTGGTCGGGTGGGTCGCGGCCTGGTGGGCGAACGCCCGGCGACGGACGTCCAGCTCGACCGAGCCGAAGGTCCCCTCGTGGCGCTGGAGGGTCATGCCCATCGCCGAGAGCAGGCGCTTGGCGGTGAAGAAGTTCATCACGATCCGCTGGTTCGCCTTCACGTCCTGGCGGCCCGTGGCGAACGGCTGGGGGTTGAGGCCGAAGTCCAGGATCACTTCCTCGGGCGTGGCCGTGACCCGGCAGAAGTTCGAGTACGACGGCAAGGTCGCGGAATCGTCGACCACAACCTCGTTCTGGGCCTCGGGGGTCGGGATCTTCTCAGCGCTCATCGATGGTTCTCCCTGGTGTCGATCTGCGGAGGTCGGAAACGTGGCCCGATCTCGGGCCTGTCGAACAAGAAGGACAGGATCCCCACCCGGACTTCCCGAGAATCTCACGTTCCTGTTCAAAACCGATCCAAACCGCTCTCTCCATGCCGATCCTGTGCGGAGAAGTTCGGCCCCACCCGAGGTTCCCGGTCCGGACAACCGAGCCCGCAAGATCCCGACTCCGTCCTCGATACGCGCGGCCAAATTGGGTCCTCTGAAAATTCCCGGCTTGTGCCTTGGCTCTCTCCTCAGGTCGCCTTTGATGCGGTCCAACGTTCTTGGTAGTCCGTCCTCTCCTTCCAGGAGCTTATGGATCACCACCAAGACCTTGCGCCCCAGCGCCTTCTTCTTGCCCAAACGCTTCGCCCAACTGCGGTAGGTCGACCGAAGGATCGTCTCCTTGCTGTGGCTTGACGACCAGGCCACCTGCACCAGCACCGCCCGAAGCCACGGGCTCCCCTTGGTCGTCTTGCCGGTGCGACGCCTCCCGGCGCTCTCGTTGTTGCCCGGGTACAGCCCGGCCGATGACGCCATGGCCCGCGGTGGGGAACGTGTGATGTCCGTCCCGATCTCGGCCACGATCACCTCCGCCGCCTTCGCCCCCAGGCCCGGGATCGTCTCCAGACTCGCGGCCGCCTAGGCGAGAGGGGTTGCCACCTCTTCGATCCGGACGCCGTACTCGGCGATCAGGCCTTCCAACTGATCGATCTGCCTCGTCAGCGTCCGCAGCAGGAACCGAAGGTGGAACTCGAACCCACACGGGTGTTACCCCACCGGATTTTGAGTCCGGCGCGTCTGCCATTCCGCTGACATCGATCTGGCGCGGCAATCGCATTGCCCTGTAAGGGTTTGGAGCATGAAAAAGGAACCGTCGCATTGTACTCGAATGGCGGCCGCACGGGCCACGTCTTCAGCAATTCTTCAGCAGGTCGGCCACGGGGCCCGCTTGCCGGGAGGATGAACGGCCCGGGCCCGATCGCGCCTCCTCCCCACGCTGATAGCAAAGTCATAAGCTCGTCCCGGTGAAGAGTCTGATCGCACGGCCGACATCCCAGCAGAGGGCGTCGGCTGCCCCGCGCATCGACCCATCGGCCTCGGCACAGCCGGTCGCCCGTAGGGCCGTCAACGC
>JANOBY010000363.1:0-1872 GCA_031411935.1 Planctomycetales bacterium
CGCGTTGATCATCAACCTGGCGCTGAACTACAGCCCCGACGACGTCGAGCTTTACCTGATCGACTTCAAGAAGGGGGTCGAGTTCAAGGTCTACGCCACGCACGAACTGCCCCATGCGCGGGTCGTGGCGATCGAGAGCGAGCGCGAGTTCGGGATCAGCGTGCTCCAGAGGATCGACGCGGAGCTTCGCCTCCGCGCGGACCGGTTCCGCGACGCGGGCGTGCAGGACATCCAGGGCTTCCGCAACGCCAAGGACGCCCCCCCCCTGCCCCGCATCCTGCTGATCGTGGACGAGTTCCAGGAGTTCTTCGTCGAGGAGGACAAGCTCGCGCAGGAGGCCGCCCTGCTGCTCGACCGGCTGGTGCGCCAGGGCCGGGCCTTCGGCATCCACGTCCTGCTCGGGTCGCAGAGCCTGGGCGGGGCCTTCACGCTGGCGCGCACCACGCTCGGGCAGATGGCCATCCGCATCGCCCTGCAATGCAGCGAGCTCGACTCGCACCAGATCCTCAGCGAGCAGAACCCCGCCGCCAGGCTGCTCTCCCGCCCCGGCGAGGCCATCTACAACGACGCCAACGGGGCGCCCGAGGGCAACCACTTCTTCCAGGTCGTTTGGCTCTCGGACGAGCGTCGCGAGAGCTACCTCGGCCAGATCCAGTCGCTCGACCGGGTGCGCAAGCCGGCGACCCCGCGTTCGCTGATCGTGTTCGAGGGGGACACCCCGGCGGAGCTCGATCGCAACCCGCTGCTCCTGCGGTCTCTCGAATCGCCGCCAGCCACGGAGAACCCCCGGATCGCGCACGGATGGCTGGGCGAGGCGATCGCCATCAAGGACCCCACCTCCGCCGCCTTCCGCCGTCAGGGCGGCAATCACCTCCTGATCGTGGGGCAGCACGAGGACGCGGCCCTGGCGGTCGTGGCCTCGGTCCTGATCAGCCTCGCAGCGCAGTTCCCCCCGGCCGAATCCGACACCGTGAGGCTGGGCGCCCGGTTCGCCGTGCTCGACGGCACGCCCGAGGGCAATCCCACGAGCGGATGGCTCGCGAAGATGGCCGCACGTCTCCCGCACAAGGTCGAGACCGGGGGCTGGCGCGACGTGCCCCGCGTGCTGGGCGAGATGCACGCCGAACTCCTGCGCCGCAAGCAGGCCGAGGGGGACGACGGGCCCGAACGCTTCCTGTTCCTCCACGACCTCCCGAACTTCCGCGACCTGCGGCGTCGCGAGGACGACTTCAGCTTCTCGCGCAAGGAAGAGAAGGTCGATCCGTCGAAGCAGCTCGAAGAGATTCTGAAGGAGGGGCCAAGGCTCGGCCTGCACGTGATCGCCTGGTGCGACACGGTGAGCAACCTCAACCGCCACTTCAACCATCAGCTCCTGCGGGAGATCGAGATGCGCGTGCTCTTCCAGATGAGCCCCACCGACTCGGGCCACCTGCTGGACTCGCCCGAGGCCAGCAAGCTCGGCGAGAACCGCGCCCTCTTCGTGAGCGAGGAGCAAAACCTCCGCGAGAAGTTCCGGCCCTACGGCCTCCTGTCCGACAACCTGATCCGCAAGCTGGAGACAAACCCCACGCACGAATGACCCCCCCGAAGGCCGGCCCTCGCCCCCCGCCCCCTCTCGACCCCAGGGGGAGCGCAGGGCGACGAAGCCGGGACCAGGACCCGATGGAGCCCAAGGACCGGCCGACGAACGAAGCGTGAATCCTCCATGAGCGAAGATCCACGCAGGATCATCCCACGCTGATAGCAAAGTCATAAGCTCGTCCCGGTGAAGAGTCTGATCGCACGGCCGACATCCCAGCAGAGGGCGTCGGCTGCCCCGCGCATCGACCCATCGGCCTCGGCACAGCCGGTCGCCCGTAGGGCCGTCAACGC
>JANOBY010000364.1:0-10970 GCA_031411935.1 Planctomycetales bacterium
GCGTGTCGCCGATCGACCCGACCGGCTGGATGCGTGTGGTGCTCTCACAGAGTGCCGCCGCCCCCGCCCCTGTGGCCACGACCGCCGCGGCCCCCGCCGCCGTGGCCGCGACCCCGGCCGCAGTCGCTCGCGACTGAGCAAGCGTAAGGAAGGAAAACTCCCAGCGACCGCGCCGAGACCTCTGGTCTCGGCGCGGTCAATTTGTTGAAGTAGCTTTTTGGGATTTGAGAACCCGGTCGCTCCCTGGATCACCGCTCGATGCATCCGACCGAATCCGACGCCTTGCTCGCGATCTTCGACCACGACGGAGTGCTCGTCGATTCCCTGGAATTGCACCAGAACGCCTGGGTCGAGCTGGGCCGGCGTGAGGGGCTCCCGCTCACCCCGCAATTTATCCACGAGACGTTCGGGATGACCAACCCGAGCATCTTCCGACTTCTCCTGGGCGACAACCTGGACGTTCAAGAGATGGCCCGCCTCGGCGAGATCAAGGAGACCTGCTATCGCCAGGCCGCCACGGGCAACATCGAGCTCATGGCGGGCGTCCGCGACCTGCTCGACCGGCTCACCGGGTCGGGCGTGAGGCTGGCGATCGGGTCGAGCGGCGTATTGACCAACTTGAAGCTCACCGTGAGCTCGTGCGGGCTCGACGGCCGGTTTTCGGCGATCGCGTCGCTCGAAGACATTTCGCGAGGCAAGCCCGACCCCGAGGTCTTCCTGGTCGCTGCGAAGAAGGTCGGATGCTCTCCGTCGCGGTGCGTGGTGTTTGAGGACGCCCCGGTGGGAATCCAGGCCGCCAAGAGCGCCGGGATGCTGGCCGTTGGCGTGGGGACCACGCATCCTCTGGAGAGCCTGACCGAGGCCGGGGCGGACGAGGTGGTCTTGACGCTCGAAGGGTTCCCGATCGAGGCGCTGCTCCAAAGGCTCCGCGCCCGAGCGGTTGCATCATGACGGACGAGGCGGGGAAGAGCGCCATTCAGGCCGCACGGTTCGAGGACGTGGGCATCCTGGGGGCCGGCGGGATGGGCACGGCCATGGCCGTCCTGTTCGCGAACTCCGGCAGCCGCGTGCGCCTTTGGGCCCGCGACCCGGAACGCGCCGGGCAGATGCAGGCGACCCGGATCAATGCGCTGCACCTGCCTCACTCCCCTCTGCCCGAGACGGTGGTGGTGTCTTCCGACGTGCGCCAGGTCGTGCGCGGGGCGGATCTCGTGGTGGTGGCGATCCCGACGAAGTACCTCCGCTCGACGATCGAGGCGATCGCCTCGCGATGCTCGGTCGAGGCCCCTCTGATGAGCGTGGTGAAAGGGATCGAGCTGACCACCTTCGCCAGGCCCAGCGAGATCCTCCGGCAGACCCTGGGCGAGCGGCCCTTGGCGGTCCTGAGCGGGCCGAGCCACGCCGAGGAGATCGCCCGAGGCTTGCCCGCGAGCGTGGTGGTGGCCTCGGAGGATGAGGATCTGAATCTGCAAGTGCAGGCGTCGCTGAACGGGGCCACCCTGCGGGTCTACACCAACAGCGACCTGCTGGGCGTGGAACTGGCCGGGGCCATGAAGAACATCCTGGGCGTGGCGGCCGGAATCTGCGACGGCCTGGGGTTTGGAGACAATGCCAAGGCGGCCATGCTCACGCGTGGGCTCGTCGAGATCGCCCGGTTCTCGTGCGACATGGGGGCGCGTCCGGCCACGTTCCTGGGTCTGGCGGGCGTGGGGGACATGATCACCACATGCTATAGCCCGTTCGGACGAAATCGTGCCGTGGGGTACAAGATCGGTCGCGGTCAACCCCTGGACGAGGTCCTCGCCGGGATGACCGACGTGGCCGAAGGGGTCACGACCGCCAAAAGCGTCCACGAACTGAGCCGCGATCGCGGTATCGTCATGCCGATCACCGACGAGGTCTATTCGATCCTCTACGAGAACAAGCCGGCCCGCGCCGCGGTGATCGACCTCATGCTACGCCTGCCGAAAGTGGAGTGGCCGTGATGAGTTCTCCAGGAGCCGCATACCTGCCGGACGTCTGCGCCATAGGCTTCAAGGAATGGGCCGGGGTATGCGGCGCGCTCGGCACGGGACGGCAGTCGATCCTGATCCGCAAGGGCGGGATCGCCGAGGACCGTGGCGAGTTCCGGCCCGAGCACCCGGCCTTCTGGTTGATCCCCACCGTCACCCACCAGAGCGAGCAGGGCCTCAAGCCAGGAACTCCGCCCGTGGTGGTCCCGGCGGTGTCCGACGGGTACCTGGTGGACCTGATGGCGGTCGTGGAAAGCGTCCGGTGGATCGATCGGGTCCAAGACTTGCCCCGGATCGACGAACTCCACGTGTGGACGGACGAGACCGTGCACAAGCGGTTCTTCTATCGCGACCCCGGCCTCTGGGTCCTGGGCGTTCGCGTGTTTCGACGGGATTCGACGTTCCATGTCGAGGCCACGCCCGAGCGAGTGGGCTGCAAGACCTGGATTTCCCTGGATAACGCCGCGGATACCGCGGGAATGAGACCCGTGATCGGCGACGCGGAGGCCGATCACCGCAGGCGAATGCTCGCGTCCCTGATCCCTGAACCGGACGATTTTTCGAATGAATGACATCCGCGAGCATCCGGCCACCTACTTCCTGACCGCCTGCTGGATTGCCGTCTATGTGGGCATGAACGTTCACCAGGGGCAGTTCCTGGGGGGCGGAGGGCTCGACTTCGGGAAGATTTCCATCACCACGGCCCATCAGTTCGGCGACTTGACCGCGCGCGAGGTCGCACAGGGTCAGGTGTGGCGTACGGTCACGGCCACGTTCGTTCACTTCAGCCTCCTGCACCTGGTCTTCAACCTCACGTGCCTGATCTCGTTCGGCCGACTCCTCGAATCCTGGTACGGGGCCCCGCAGTTCCTAGCCGTCTACGTGGCGATCGGGGCGCTGGGCAATAGCCTGGCCGTGATCGGGCGGATCGCGATGAACGACGGCGTGACCACACCCACGGCGGGCGGTTCGTCAGTCATGTTCGGCCTGATCGCCCTGATCGCGGTCGTGGGCTGGCGATCCAAAACGCGATTCGGCGATTACGTGAGGCGGCAGATGGTGGGCAAGCTGCTCCTCTTCGGAGTGGTCATGGGCGTGATCGGACGCGGGATCCTGGACAACTACGGTCATGGAGGCGGAGCGATCGCCGGCGCGATCGTCGGGTTCTCGCATCGCTTACTACTCAGCTGGCTCGAGCGTCGCTTCAGCCGATTTTTGGGCGGAATGGCGCTTGGAGTCCTGGGGCTGTGCGTGGTCGCGCAGGTGCAGGAAAACCGCCTGGAGGCGAAGTCGGGGGCGCCCTCTCAGACTCTTCAAATCCTGGTGCAAGACTACCTTGACGCCCGGACCGCCATTGCCCTGTACGAGAGGCTGGCGACCCACGCCGAGCAGAATCCCGAGAAGCTCGATGAACGCAGCCTGGGCGGCGAACGGCTGCAACTCCTGAGCACCTTGGTCCGCATGAAGAAGGTCCGCGAGGCAGGCGCGATCGCCGACCGATCGACCGGCTATCCTCAGTGGCGGGCCCTCGCCTCGGCGGCCGCGTTGCGGTTCCCCACGAAGGCCGAGGTTGACGAGTTTCGGGCCCTGTCCGGCCCCATCCTTTCCGACGCCGAGACGCGGCTGACCCGGGCTTATCCCGACATCCAGATTCAAACGACCCCGCCCCGGGGTCAATGAGTTTCCGACCGTCGGAAGGACGTGCGGCCGATCAGGCGGGGCCGCACGACTGATGCTTGCCCTTGCCCGATCGGGGTTTCCCGGTCCGGGACCGGATCGCTCGAACAAAATCGGCCATCGTGCGGACAGGGCCTGGGAACTCGGTGAAGTAGCATCCGATCGTCTCGCGGTCGTGCCCGTCGCTCGACCCGGTCGTGCCCATGGGAAATTCCGCGAGCAGGCTCTGGCTTTTGGAGCGTGTGGTGGGACTCACGTTATTGCTCACGAGCTCGATCCCATCGAAATGGGCCTTGCAAGCGACCACGATGGAGCGAAAATCCTGATCCCAGCGGAACGGGTGGGCGGCCACGATCGCCGCATCGTGCGCCCTCACGACCTCGATCAGGTCCTTCACGGCGATGCCCGCGGGGGCGTCCTTCAGGTGGGGGAGACCGTACACGAGAAAGTGCCCCTCTCGGGTCGAGACCTCCGCGCCGGAGAGCACGATCAGGTCTCCGGCGCGGGCCTGGAGCTCGGCAAGCTCGTCGGCCGCCCACTGAAAGTCGTGCTCGGTGATTACCACACCATCGAGCCCGCAGAGCTTCGCCTCCGCGATCAGGTCGCCGGGGTCGAGGATGCTGTCGGGCGAATGCCGCGAGGTATGCAGGTGGTGGTCAAGCTTGGCCATGGGGTCCGCATCGTCGGAGTCAGGTAGGGCACGCCGGAACTTTCCCGGAGGCTAGAGTAGAGTTCAGGGTACGAGGGATCGCCCGGCCTTGTCGAGGGCTTCTGACCGAGCCTCAACCGTCTTGTTCCACGAGCAGCCGCGGCCCCTGGTTGTCGATCCTCAGAAAGCTGGATTGCTCATGCCACCCGCCCAGGACGATCATGCGGGGAGGCCCCGCCTGGTCGACCACGCGGTGGACGTGCCCGAAGACGAACAGGTCGGCGAGTTCTCGGTTCTGGTCGGCATACGTTCGGAAGCGGCCAAGATGCTTCTGGTCCACCACGTCACGTTCGCGATCATTGGACGCGTTGAGCATGCGATCGAGCCGAGAGGCGATGGGCCTGGGCGTGGCCCCGAACGCGTGGAGGAACGCCCCACTCTCCATCCCCGCCTTGAGCAGCGAGCGCACGCCGACCCTGTGTCCATGCATCACGCGGACCCGCAGGCCATCCTCGACCAGATCCAGAAGGGGCCCTTGGAAGCCGATCCCGAGGCGTCGCCGGTACACGTTTTCGAGCCGCCCATCGTGGTTTCCGGGCAGGAGGGTGATCGATCCCCCTCGTTGGCGAAAGGCCGAGAGGGCTTCGAGCCCCTCGGTCGAAGGACGAGAGAGACTGCGCTGGCGGCTCGCGTACCAGAAGTCCACGAGGTCGCCCGCGATGATGAGCCGGTCGGAAGGTTCCAGCCGAGCGACCATCCTCGCGAGCCGCTGGCCTCGCTCGGGGCGATCCAGACGCATGTGGACGTCGCTGAGGATGTAAATCGCCACGGTGGTCTCAGTCCGCCCTCAGGCTAAAGGTCTCGTCGGGAGACGCGGCCGCGAGGGCCTCCCAGGGGAAGCCGGCGGAAGTCCGGAGTTTGCCCCGGGCCGGAATGATCGGCAGGTGGGGGTGCGGTACCCACTGGGCCGCGGCGTGGGCCTTGCACTTGCGGTCGGCCTCGCGGATCGCGGACCGCGCGGCGTCCAGGGCCAACGAAGGACGGTTGCATTGCTCGCTCAGGTGGAGCAAAACGACCTGTCTAAGGTGACGGGGGGCGGATCGCTGAAACACTTCGGTGATGAGCGCCGCCCCCTGGTCGTTGGACAGGTGCCCGCGACTGCCGAGGTTTCGGGCGATCAGGTAGGGGGCCCGGCTCGACTCGCGCTGCATCTGCACGTCATGGTTGAATTCCACGCCCAGCAGGTCCACGTCGGTTAGGGCGTCGGCCATGGTGCGGGTCCAGCAACCGGTGTCGGTCAGGTAGCCCAGGGCCACTCGGCGGGATCGGGGGGCGTGACGGGCTTCGATCCGGAACCCGTAAGTCGGCCCGCCATCGTGACTGAGCATGATCGGCTCGACCCGTTTGCCGTCGGGCGCGAGGAACGGCCGATCGTCGTAACAGCGGATCAACCCCAAGCGATCGAGCTCGACGAAGCTCCGGAACCGCGACAGGTTGTTCAGGTGCCCCTCGTGGCAGTACAGAGGCACTCCATGCCTGACCAGCGCATTGAGGTTGGGATCCGAAACGTGGTCGCCGTGCGTGTGGGTCAGGAGCGCGGCCGACAGCGAATCCCAGTGCGCGCCCACCTCCTCCATGCGCCGAGAGAGGTCTTTCGCGCCGAGGCCCAGGTCAATCAAGAGCCCCGAACCCCCCGCGCGGATCAGCGACGCATTCCCCCGCGAACCACTGGCGAGCACGGTAAACTGGACGGACATCGCGAAGGCACCCCTCCCTGGAACCCGTGGGCGCTGCGCCAGAGGACCCCAACGTAGTTTAGGCACTCATTTCGATCGCTACAACCCATGTCCCGCGGTCGGTAGTGTCTCTCGATTCCGGGGCAAATCGGGTACGATCCTGGCCAGAAGGGTCGGCCCTTCCCCTTGGCCCCGTCAGGAGCGCGTTGTTGCACTTCCCGTCGTCCCACCCCTTGATCCACCACAAGGTCGCCCGCCTACGCGATTCGGGGACGAAGCCGCCCGAATTCCGCCGCCTGGTGCACGACCTGGCCGTGCTTCTGGCCTACGAGGCCACGACCGACCTCGTGCAGACGCCCGCGCGAATCCAGACCCCGCTCGGCCCGTGCGAGAGCCGGGTCGTGGGCGACTCGGTCGCGATCGTGCCCATCCTCCGCGCCGGGCTCGGCATGGCCGATGGATTGCTCGCCGTCATGCCCGAGGCCGAGGTCTGGCATATCGGCGTGTTTCGCGACGAGGCCACACTCCAGCCCACCGAGTATTACAACAAGGTCAAGAAGGGGTGCCAGGCCACGATCGCGCTGGTGGTGGACCCCATGCTGGCCACGGGCGGGTCGGCCGTGCATACTTGCCGGATCCTGCGCGATGCGGGCGTCCCGCGCATGAAACTGATCTCACTGATCGCCGCGCCCGAGGGAATCGCTCGCTTCTCGCAGTCTTTCCCCGACGTGCCGATTCACGTGGCCGCGGTGGATGAACGGCTTACGGAGATCGGCTACATCTACCCCGGACTGGGCGATGCCGGCGACCGCCAGTTCGCCACCTCGTGACGCAAGGAGCCACGGTTCATGCGTGCGGTCGACATCATCCGCAAGAAGCGCGACGGTCATCGGCTCGATCCCCACGAGATCGCCTGGATGGTCGCGGGGATCGGCTCGGGCAAGGTCGCCGATTACCAGTGGTCGGCGCTACTCATGGCCATCGTGTGGCGAGGCATGGACGACGCCGAGACGGCCGCCCTGACCGACGCCATGATGCGCTCAGGCTCGGTGGTGGACCTGTCGGCCACGCCGGGCCTGAAGATTGACAAGCATAGCACCGGCGGAGTGGGGGACAAGACATCGCTCGTGCTGGCCCCCATCGCGGCGGCCTGCGGGGTGCCGGTGCCCATGGTCTCGGGCCGCGGGCTGGGCCATACCGGGGGGACGCTCGACAAGCTCGAAGCCATCCCCGGCTTTCGCGTCGACCAGACGCTGGGCAACTACAAACGCATCCTCAACGAGTGCGGACTGGTTCTGATCGGCCAGACCGCCGAGATCGCGCCCGCCGACAAGCGGCTCTATGCCCTCCGCGACGCCACGGCCACGGTCGAGTCGATCCCGCTGATCGCCGCCTCGATCATGTCGAAGAAGCTGGCCGAAGGGATCGACGGCCTCGTGCTCGACGTGAAGACCGGCAACGGCGCCTTCATGGAAGACCTTGAGGACTCCCGCGCCCTGGCCCTGGCCATGTGCGAGATCGGCCGCGACCTGGGCAAGAAGATGGTGGCCCTCATCACCCGTATGGACCAGCCTTTGGGGCGGGCCGTGGGGAACGCCGTGGAGGTGAAGGAATGCGTCGAGGTGCTCCGGGGTTTCGGCCCCGACGACCTCCGCGACCTGTCGCTGGATCTCGCGGCCGAGATGGTCCTCATGGGTGAGCGGGCGAAGACCCTGAAGGAGGCCCGCAAGCGATGCCAGGCCGTGATCGACGACGGATCGGCCCTCGATCGCTTCCAGCGAGTGGTTGAGGCCCAGGGGGGCGACCCTCGCGTGATCGACGATCTTTCGCTCCTGCCCAGGCCGAAGAACGGGCACGACCTGATCGCGAAGAAAGCGGGCTATGTCCAGTCGCTCGCGGCCCGCCCCATCGGCGTGGCCACAATGATTCTGGGGGCGGGGCGAGAGCGGGTGGACTCGGTCATCAACCCCTCCGTGGGCGTGATCCTCAACAAGAAGCTCGGCGATTTCGTCGAAGTGGGCGACCGCCTCTGCACGATTTTCAGCGATGACGAGGGGCCGGCCTTCCAGCAGGCCCGCACGATGATCGAGCACGCGTATTCCCTGGGCGACGCCCCGGTGACGGTGCCCCACCTGATCGTCGAGCGTCTTTGATCGCGGCGTTCCGACCTGCTTACGAGGAGACTGGCTCTTGGATTTCCCGGTGGATCGGCTCCGCGGCCTGGTTGGTATGGTCGCGATTCTGGCCTTGCTGTATGCGCTCTCGGAGGACCGCCGACGGATCTCCAAACGTGCCGTGTTCTGCGGACTGGCCCTGCAATGGGGGTTCGGGCTCCTGCTCCTGAAGGTGCCCGCCGGGCGGACCGCGCTGGAGAGGGCCGGGCAGTTCGTCGAGGGGATCCTCGCCTGCGCCCTGGAAGGGGCGAAGTTCGTCTTCGGCGAAAAGCTCGTCGATCCCTCGGGTCCGGCGGCGTTCGTCTTTGGATTTCGCGTGCTGCCCACCGTGATCTTCATCGCCGCCCTGTTCGCGGTCCTTTATCACCTGGGCATCATGCAATTCCTCGTGAATGGGATCGCCTGGTGCATGGCCCGGATCATGGGGGTGAGCGGCGCCGAGTCCATGAACACCGCGGCCTCGCTCTTCCTGGGCCAGACCGAGGCCCCGCTCACGATCCGCCCGTTCCTGCCCCGGCTCACGAAGTCGGAGCTCCTGGTGGTGATGGTCTCGGGCATGGGGCTGGTCTCGGGCGGGGTGCTCGGGGCCTACATCGGGGCCGGCGCCACGTCTCGCGACTTGCTGACCTCGATCCTCATGACAGCTCCCGCAACGATCTTCCTCTCCAAGATCCTCGTGCCGGAGTCCGAGGTGCCCGAGACCCTGGGCACGATTCGCGGCGACGACCTCCGGCCCGACGCCAACGTGCTCGAGGCCGCCGCCCGGGGGACTCGCGAGGGGCTGGATCTCGCCCTCAACATCGCGGCCATGCTCATCGCGTTCCTCGGGCTGATCGCGCTCATCAACGCGGGGCTCGGCGGTCTCGGGTCGTGGCTCGATCGGTCGCTCCCTTCAGGGTGGCAGACGCCCTCGTACCTGGCCGGTTTCCTTGGCCCGAGATCGGGGCTTGGCGGGCTTTCACTCCAGACGATCCTGGGGCGGATCATGAGCCCCGTGGCGTGGCTCATGGGGGTCCCCTGGCGGGATTGCTCGGAGGTGGGCGGGCTCCTCGGCACGCGCACGGTGCTCAACGAGATGATCGCCTACGGGGACCTGGGCAAGCTCAAATCCTCGATCGATCCGCGATCGTTCTCCCTGGCGACCATCGCCCTGTGCGGCTTCGCGAATCTCAGCTCGATTGGGATCCAGATCGGCGGGATCGGGGCGCTGATCCCCGATCGTCGGGCGGACCTGGCCCGCCTGGGGCTCCGGGCGTTGCTCGCGGCCACGCTCGCCAACTTCCTCTCGGCGTGCATCGCGGGGGTGCTCCTGCCATGATGGATCAGGCCGATCGTGTGTTTGAGGCCGCCACCGCCATTCGCGAGCGGTTTGTCGATTTCCCCCGGGTCGCGGTGGTCCTGGGCTCGGGGATGGGCGACTTCGTGAAGGCGATTGAGGGGCCCGACCCCCTGGCTTTCGCCCTGATCCCGCACTTCCCGATCCCCTCGGTCGCGGGGCATCATGGGAATCTGGTCGTCGGGTCTCTCGGAGGCGTCCCGGTCGCCGCACTTCAGGGCCGCTTCCACTATTACGAGGGGCACGACCTTCAAGACGTGACCTTCCCGATTCGCGTCCTGAAGCGTCTCGGAGTGCAGACCTTGATCCTCACGGCTGCGACTGGAGGCATTCGCGGCGACCTCCGACCGGGCGACCTCCTCACGCTCTCGGATCACCTGAACCTGATTGGCTCCAACCCTCTAAGAGGTCCGAACGACGAGCGGTTCGGCCCACGGTTCCCCGAGATGAGCCAGGTCTACTCGCCCCATCTCCGACAGATTGCCGCCGAGGAAGCGGGGAAGCTCGACATCCCGCTCTACGAAGGCGTGTATGCGGCGCTTCCCGGCCCAAGCTACGAGACGCCCGCCGAGATCCGCATGCTCCGCACGCTCGGGGCCGACGTGGTGGGCATGTCCACCGTGCCCGAGGCCATCGTGGCCCGACACGCCGGGATCGACGTGCTGGCCTTCGCGATCGTGACGAACCTGGCTTCGGGGATCGCGACCACGCCGATCTCCCACGAGGAGGTTCTGGAGGCCGGTCGGACCGTAGGCCCGCAACTCTCGAAGTTGATTGCGTCCGTGGTGGCGAGGATGTGAACTGGGGATCGGGGCGTTCATCTCGTGGGTCAGGCGTCTCGGCCTGCCCACGAGCGAATCGGAAACGTCGGCTCGATCACTTTCCGGTGTAGGCCCGGTCCAGCAAGTCGATCGGGTGGGCGATTTCCATGTCGCTTCCGCGTTCCTTGATCTTGCGGGCGATCTGGAGGATGCAGCCCACGTTGCCGGTCACGACGATGTCGGCGCCGGTGGCCTCGATGTTGTCCATCTTGCGCTTGCCGAGGCGTTCGGACATCTCGGGCTGCGTGAGGTTGTACGTGCCGGCTGCCCCGCAGCAGATCTCCGATTCCTCCAGCGGGACGAGCTCCACGCCGGGGATCATGCCCAGCAATTGCCGGGGCTGGCTGCGAACCTGCTGCGCATGACAGAGGTGGCAGGCGTCGTGATAAACGACCTTCTGCTGGATCGCGTGCTTAGGCGGGATCGGGCCGAGTGCGACGAGGAACTCCGAGATGTCGCGAACCTTGCTCACGAACGCTTTGGCCTGGTCGTGATCCTCGTCAGGCAGGAGGTGGGCGTAATCCTTGAGCATGGCCCCGCAGCCGGCCACGTTCACGACCACGGC
>JANOBY010000365.1:0-3544 GCA_031411935.1 Planctomycetales bacterium
AGAGGGTGCGGGCCGGGGCGTCGGGGCGATCGATCAGGCCCTCCAGGTCCTCGGCGGCGCCCGCCGCGTCCCCCTGCCCCAGCTTCGCCAGGGCGAGGTTCAGGCGGGCGTCGGCCAGTTCGGGGCGGCGTTCGAGCACCCGGCGGAAGTCCTCGACGGCGCGGGGGAAATCCCCGCTCTCCAGAGCCACGACCCCGCGGTCGAAGTACCCCCAGTCATACCCCGGCTCCAGGCCGAGCCCCACGCTGTACGACTCGATCGCGGATTGCGGCCGGGCCAGCCGCGCGAGGCAGTGGCCCCGCAGGAGCCAGCACGAGGGGTCGAGCGGGTCGAGCCGTGACGCCTCCTCGGCCAGGGCCAGGGCCTCGCGGTCGCGCCCACTCGCGAGCCGGTCGGGCACGAGCAAGAGCCTTTCGCGGGGCGATCGCAGGGGGGCCCCGGCCGCGAGATCCCGCAGGCGACGCGCCTCGTCGTCGCGCCCCCCGATCCGCGCCAGGTCGGCCCGGATGAGGGTGAGGACCGCCGGCGCGGTGGACGTGCCGAAGCTCGCGGCGGAGGCGTCCACGAGCCCGGAGGCGCGTGCGAGGCGTTCGGACTTCTCGGGGCCGGTCGCTCCCTCGGCGAGCCACGCCTCGGACTGCGCCCACAGGCCCATCAACTCGCCGAGCGATCGCGACACGCGGCCCCGGTCGCCCTCCGCGAGCGACGCGAACAGCGGGCGAGCCCTCCATCGCGGGTCCCCGGTGGCGGAGTAGCGGTCGATCGCCGACCGGCACACGCGGATCCCCTCGTCGATCTTCGTCCGGGGCGCCTCGCGCGATCCGAGCAGGAATTCGGCCGAGCGGACCTCGGATTCGAGCCTCGCCAGCGAGTCGCGCGCCTCCAGCGAGTCGATCCTCCTCTGGCGGGCGAGGAGACCGCTGGCCAGGGCCGCGACCACCACGAGCGACCCGAGCACGACCGAGGTGGTCGAGGTCAGGCGAGGGTGCCGACGCGCCCATTTCGCCGCGCGTTCGCGCATCGAGGGCTCGGGCGTGTGACGCAAAGCGCGATGGTCGATCTGCCTCTGGAGGTCGTCGGCAAGCTGCCTGGCACTCTCGTATCGCGGGGAAGGGTCGGGGTCGAGACACTTGCGGACGATGGCCTCGACCGCGGGCGAGACCCGGCGGTTCTTCGAGCGCAGGGACGGGACCGGCCCGCGACGATCTTCGAGGATCCGGGGCAGGGTCTCGGCGACCGGCCCGCGGCGGGGCTCGTGCGGGAGGCAGCCGGTCAGCAGCTCGAACAGGATCACGCCCAGGGAGAACAGGTCGCTGCGGGCGTCGATCTCGCGGGGGAGCCCCTGGAAGGCTTCGAGCTGCTCGGGCGCCATGTAGGGGAGCGTCCCGCCCACGAGGCCCGAGGTCTGCACGCGGAGCTTGAGGTCGGCCGCCAGGTTGAAGTCCAGCAGCATGGGCTCCCCGCCGTCGGTGAACAGCACGTTGGCGGGCTTGAGGTCGCGGTGCAGGATGCCGCGTTCATGGGCATGCGCCAGGCCGTCGGCCAGCCGCAGGCCGAGCCACAAAATCGCATCGACGTAGTTCGCCTGCCGGAGGTGCTCGATCTGCGCGGAGGGCTGCGCGGGAACGGCGGGCGGGGCCGCGTCGGGGATCGGCCCGGTGGCGGTCTCGGGCGTGGGCCCGTTCTCGTTGCGAGCCTGGGAGCCCTGCGCGTCCTTGCGGCTCCTGCGATCGGCGAGCGAGCTGAGGAGCCCTTCGCCCGAGTCGGGCAGGGTCTTGCCGCGGTCGAGCCCGGCGATCACGTCGGCCAGGGTGGAGGCCCCCAGGTACGGCATGCAGAGGGCCTGCAAGGGGCCGTGGCGATGCACGGAGTAGATCGGGACCACGTTGGTGTGCTGGAGCTGCGACAGGGCATGGATCTCCCCCACGGCGTCGGCCGTGACCTTCAGCGCCACGCATCGACCGGCCATGGGCCCCTGCTCCGCGAGGAACACGCGCCCGAACGCCCCCCGGCCCAGCTCCTGGCGGAGCTGGAACCCCGCGAACCGCCCGCCGACCTCGGGCAGGGCGGCCATCCCGCGCTCCAGGCGCGAGGCGGCGGCCGGGTTCATCGTGCGGAGCTCGGCGAGGGCCTCGCTCGGGCGCGGTGAGACGCCCGTGGTCGAGGATTCCGGGTCGGCGTCCCGCGCGATCGACGCCTCGGGCCAGTCGCCGACCTCGCCGCCGAACCGCGAGCGGTAGTCGGATGCCGACGGGGCCTCGCCCGCCTGGGTCTTCAGGCGGAACTCCTCGAAGGCGACCTCCCTCGCCCGCGCGGTGTCGCGGAACAGGGCGGGGAATCGGTGCCGATACTCCTCCAGGCGCCGGGGGCTCCTGCGGCGGAAGGACAGCTCCATGTCCACGCGCACGAGCTCGCAGAGGATCGCCGTGTACTCGGGATGATCGCCGTCGGGCAGGAACGCGGCGAGGTCGGCGTGGGGGTCGCGCGCCTGGGCCTCCTCGAACGCCTCGATGGCCTCGTCCAGGGCGAGCGGGGGGCGTGCGGGGCGGGGGTCGATCATGCTAGTCCGCCTCGTGGATGAGCGCCCCGAGCCGGGCGCGGAAGTCTTGCAGGACGCGCTCCACCGAGCGTTTCGACCGCCCGACCTGCTCGGCGATGTCGGCGACCTCGTGCCCCTCGATCCGCAGCTCGACCATCTTGCGGTGCGACTCCCCCAGGCCCGAGAGCACGTCGTCCACCACCAGGCGCAGGACCGTCATGGCCTCCTCGTCCGGCCCCGAGGCGGCGCTCTGGCCGGCCTCGACCGCGTCGCCCTGGGCCGTCCGGCGCACGTCGCGCTTGGCCGCCTTGTGGAAATTCCCCAGGAACCGGATCTTGTTCAGCGCCATGACCAGCAGGAGCTTCCAGATCTCCTCGCCGTCGGGCACGTCGTAATGCCCCGCCGAGAGGCGTCGGAAGAAGGTCCGGAAGACGGACTGGACGATCTCCTCGGGGTCCACCCGCCTCGCCAGGTCGGCCGACGTCTGCCTCGCGGCCAGGGCGTGGAGCCTCTTGGCATAGCGCAGGTAGAGCCGCGTGGGGGCGTCGGCCTGCCCCTGGCGGAACCTGCGGACGAGCGAACGGTCGGAAGCGTCTTCGTCGGGCATCGGAAGGTCTGGGTCCGGACGTTGAAGGAACCAGGGCATGCGTCCTTGACCATAACACGTTTCGCGCAAGCCGCCCCCGGCTTTCCCGGAGGTCCACTCACCAAGGAGGAGTCGCCTCGGCGGGAGAGATCCGCCAGGGGATTCCCCGATTTTCGAAGAAAGGCCCCGGGCTGCCGTCTTCCGGCCTGGATCGACGCGCGGATAAGCCCTGTCGGGTGCCAACGTCGAGAGGAAATGGCTTCAGGAGAAACGCCCCCGGGCTGCCATCCTGCGCCCGGGATCGACATGCGGCCGGGCCCCGCGATACGTTGTTCCGGTTGTGAGACCTTCTCTCCGGGGGGACGAACGGATGCCTCGCGTTTCTCGATCGCTCGCGGGGTTGATGGTGGCCGTGGCGG
>JANOBY010000366.1:0-17879 GCA_031411935.1 Planctomycetales bacterium
GTCGAGGCCCTCGTCCTGTCCGACCCCTATTTCCCAGCGCTCAGGCATCTCGAAGATGTGAGCCGGTGGGGGCACTGGCAGAACTTCCGCAAGGAAGCCCACGATGCGGGAGTGACTCTCTCGGATGAACACTGGTACGACCTCGGCAAGTTTTTCGACCAGGTCATGCACCTCGACGGCGAGAGCCTCCTGAAATTCCGGCAGGCCGTGGGCCTTCCCGGGTTGAATCGACTGTTGAGGCTCGGGCGAACGACCTGTGGCGATGATTCCAAGCTCGAAGCCGGATTCACCACCGAGAAGATCCGGGCGATCCGGCAGCCCGTGCTCGCCATCTACGGGGAGCATTCGCCCTTTCTCAGCACGGCCGAGTATCTCACCGGTACGCTAGCGAACTGCCGCGCAGTGCTCGTCCCGAAGGCCCAGCATCGGGCCCCCGAGGAGAATCCCGAGGGGTTCGTGGCCCCCGTCGTGAAGTTCCTGAACGCCTTGCCCGCTGCTTCCGAGGTGGCCCGATGAATCCGTCCATCGTCCTGCTGACGGGAGCCGCCCGTGGTATCGGCCTGGCGACGGCTATGGCCCTGAAGGAGCGTGGGTTCCGGCTCGCCCTTCTGGACCGTGACCGCGAGGCACTCGAAGACGTGGCCAGATCTGTGCCCGGTTCGTGGCATGGGGCGGTCGACGTGACCGATGCGGGGGCCATGCAGGTGGCTGCGAGGGCGATCGAGTCCGACATGGGGCCGATCGGCACCCTTGTGGCCTGCGCCGGGGTCGGCGATATCACGCGACTTCCCGACCTGGAACTCTCAGCACTTCGTTCGATGATCGAGGTCAATTTCCTGGGCGTGGCCAACTCGATCGCGGCGGTCTTGCCGGCGATGGTCGAGCGGAAGCGCGGGCATCTGGTGGGGATTTCGAGCGTGGCGGGATATCGGGGACTGCCGTGGACGGCGTCCTACTCCGCGTCCAAGGCGGCCCTCTCGACCTATCTGGAATCGCTACGCCCCGCGCTCAAGCGACGAGGGGTCACGATCACCACCGTTTGCCCGGGGTTCGTCCGCACCGACATGACGATCAAGACCCCCTACAAGAAACCCCCGGCGATGATGGAACCCGCGGCGGCGGCCCGTCAGATTGTGAAGGCCGTCGAACGCAGGCCACGCAATCACGTGTTTCCGTTCGGCACGGCCGTCGGCATGGCCTTCCTTCGCCACGCACCTGATCGTGTTTTTGACTGGATGATGGACAAGGCGGGCCCCCAGGCCCTCACGACCGAATTTTAGGAGTGCGTGCGTCGTGTTACCCATTATTCTGGACATCCCCGGGGCCCCGTCGCTCGTCGAGCTCGCCCTGTGCGTGACGTGCGGAGGGGGCCTTGCGGGACGCTCGACGTGCCACCGGTGCGGGACAGCTTTCCGGCAATCGTCGGGTTACCTGGAGGCCATCGGCCACTTGACGGGAAATAACCGGATTGCGGCCGCGTTCTACGACAGCCCCAACTGGAGGCGGTTTCGTCCCTTGGAGCGCCTGTTTCTTGGCATGGTCGGAGGACGAAAGAGAGCACGCCGTGAGATCCTCCGACATCTTCCCGACCGTCCGGGGGCGAGGATTCTCGAAGTCGGAATTGGAGACGGCGAAAATCTGGATCTCCTTGACGACCAGGCGACGATCTACGGAGTCGACATCGCGAAGACCCAGCTGGCGGAATGTCTGAGACGGTTCCCGGCCATGAGCGGCAGGCTGTCCTGGTCCGAGGGCGAGAGACTTCCCTTCCCCGATCATTCGTTTGACGCCGCCTTCACCGTCGGTGGTTTCAACTACTTCAGCTCTCCGGAGCAAGCGGCCGAGGAGATGCGCCGGGTCACGAGACCGGGCGGCGTGGTACTGATTGCGGACGAACGGCCCGACCTGAAACGCTTCGGCCTGGGTCATCTCCTCCGCCTTCCCGCCTTCGACGCCTGGTGGATGCGTCGCCTGGGACTCCCCGCGGACTTCGTGCAGATGGTCCTCCGAACCGAGATTGATCCCGATTCGATTCTCGATCATCTCTCGCGAGATGCACGCCGGCTATCTATCTGGAAGGGACTTGGCTATCTGCTCGTGGACACGAACCCCTCTGGGAGGCGGAAATGATCTCGACCCCATCGGCCACGATTGAAAATCACTGGATGACTGAGCCCGATTTCTGGCGATGCACGGCCTGCTCCGGCACCCTGGGCGCTGGAGATCGGGAGGACGCCCTGCGATGCAACGCCTGCGGCGTGGTCTACCCGATCCGGTCGGGGGTCCTCGTGGCCAGGGAATCCACCTCGGCGAACAACCTGGTCGCTCGCGACTTCTACGACAGCCCGCTCTGGCCGAAGTTTCGGTTCTGGGAGTGGGTCACGTTCCTGTGCAACGGCGGTGAGCGTCGTTCCCGCGACAAGATCCTCCGTCACCTCCCCAAGGTCGAGGATCTCAAACTTCTGGATGTGGCGATCGGTGATGGGGTGTACCTGGATTGGCTCCCTCCGCGGTGGAATGTGACCGGGATCGACGTCTCCCGCTCGCAACTTGATGCCTGCAAGCGGCGCCAGGGCGGCCGAAACCTGAAGCTTGTCCTGGGCGAGGCCGAGGACCTTCCCTTTCAAGACCGCCAGTTCGATGCGGCCCTGAGCATCGGCGGCTTCAACTACTTCAACGACCCCGAGAAGTCGCTTCGCGAGATGGTGCGTACGGTCAAGCCAGGCGGCACGATCGTCGTGGCCGACGAGGTTCCTGACCTCACCGATCGCATGTTCTTCCGGAAGATCGGCCTGCCCGGTGTGGACCACTGGATCGTGTCCAAGGGCCTGAAGCTTGGAGATGCGTTCACGGATATGGTCGAAAAGTACCGCGACCTCGACGTGGCGGCGATCGGCGAACGGGTCCTGCCCGGGTGCCGCTACGAGTTGATCTGGAGGAAGGTGGGCTACGTCCTGATCGGGACGGTCCCGGGCTAAGCTCACAAATCGCGAGATCCCCATGCGATTCTCAACCTTGATCGTCAAGAACCTCTTCAACCGGCCCATGCGATCGCTGCTCACGGTGGTCGGCCTGGCGATCGGGATCGGCGCAGTCGTGGCCCTTATGGGGATCGCCAAGGGGTTCGAGCGCTCGTTCGTGGCCCTTTATGAATCCAAGGGCATCGATCTGGTGGCGGTGCGTGGCGGGATCAGCAATCAACTCTCCAGCAACCTGGATGCAGCTCTCGCGGACCGCCTCCGGTCCATTCCTGGCGTATCGAGGGTGGCCCGCTCACTCGTCGACACGGTCGCGTTCGAAGAGGCGAACCTGGTCAGCGTGCTGATCAACGGTTGGGAGCCGGACGGGTTGCTCATGGGAGGGCTAAGGGTCACCGAGGGGCGTCCCTTGCGAATGGGGGACGAGCGCACTGCCATGCTGGGGCGAGTCCTTGCGAAAAACCTGGGAAAGACGGCCGGGCAGACGGTGGATGTGGCGGGGGAGCCGTTCCAGGTGATCGGCGTGTTCGAGAGCCCCAGCCTGTTCGAGGACGGAGGACTGATCGTCCCCTTATCCACGCTCCAGAAGCTCATGGGGCGGGAGGGGCAAGTCACTGCGTTCCTGCTTGCCGCCAATCGGCCCGAGGATTCCGAGGCCGTCGGGGCCCTGGGACGCGAGATCGAGGCCATGATCCCCGGCGTGGCGGCCGTTCCGGCCCGGGATTATGTGGAACGTGATCTCCAGATCCGCCTGGCCCGCGCGATGGCCTGGACCACCTCGTTGATCGCGCTGGTGATCGGGTCGGTCGGCATCCTGAACACGATGGCCACCGCCGTTTACGAGAGAACGGGCGAAATTGGGGTCCTGAGAGCGATCGGATGGCGACGAAGCCGAGTCCTCAAGTTGATTCTTGGTGAGTCCCTCATGCTCGGAGTGGTCGGCTCGATCGCGGGCGTGGCCTTATCCTTCGTCGGTGTGCGGTTGCTGCTGCTCGCCCCGACCGCCAGGAGCTTCATCGATCCAAATTTGCCCCTGGGCGCCGTCGCCGGGGGGCTCGGACTCGGCCTTTCTCTGAGCCTCCTCGGCGGGCTTTATCCCGCCATTCGGGCCGCGGCGATGGATCCCACGGAGGCGTTGCGTCATGACTAGCGCCGCGATCGGGCCGATCCTCAAGGCCACCGATCTCGAGAGAATCTACCCCGATGGGCAGGTCCATGCCCTTCGAGGCGTGTCGATCGAACTTGCCCACGGCGAGTCGATCGCGATCACCGGACCAAGCGGGTGCGGGAAGAGCACCCTCCTCCAGATCCTCGGAGGCCTGGACCGGCCCGATCGAGGGGAGGTCTCGTTCCGGGGTGAATCCCTTCAGTCGATGGATCTGGATCGGTTCCGGGCCCGGGAGGTCGGGTTCGTTTTCCAGTCCTTCCACCTCGTCGGCACCCTGTCGGCGATCGAGAATGTCCAGATCCCGATGTTCGAGGGCCCCTGGCCCCGTGCGGATCGAGAGAGGCGTGCGGATCGACTTCTGGACGAGGTGGGGATGGGGCACCGCAGAGCCCACCGACCCAGCCGTCTCTCGGTCGGGGAACGGCAGAGGGTGGCGATCGCCCGGGCGCTCGCGAACGACCCGGCCTTGCTCCTTGCCGACGAGCCGACCGGGAATCTCGACAGCCGCAACCAAGCCGACGTCCTGGACCTCCTGGATCGACTTCGCAAGGAGCGAGGGCTCTCGCTGCTGATGGTCACCCACTCGGCCGAGGTCGCCTCCTCCGCCGATCGGGAGGTCCGCCTGCGCGACGGGCGGCTTGTGTGAGGGTGGGCTGTCTTCTCAAGCTCCCGGGTGAGGATGGTCGGGAAGGATCAGGCCCGCGGGGGCACCCTTCACGAAGGGCAAAACCGAAGGGGACGTGATCCCTCCCGAGAGGATGATCTGGAGCGAGTCGTTGATCGACCAGGGGACGTCGATCGCATCCTTCTCGGCCACGAACAGGGTGAACCCCGAGGGCGGCATCACGCCCGTGAGGACGCACACACAGAGGATCGAGTCGCCGCTCTTGGTGTCCCTCATGGACTTCGTGACGAAGGCCAGGGCACGCAGGCCGGGATGAGGGAACTCGACCAGGACGACCCGCTTGAACGTCGATCCTCCGGAGCTCCCCCCGATCGAATGGAACACGTTGCGCACGGCCTTGTAGACGATCGTGACACCGGGAACCTTGAGCAAGATCCACTCGACCGCACGCGAAAGGCGAGTGCTGACGAAGTAGCCCAGCAGGTACAGGATGAAGAGCGCGAGAATCGCCGACGTGAGCGGGGAGATGTAGCCCTCCCACCACACGGGCATGCCATCCGAGGAGCGGAGCCCCGCGAGCCTTTGGACGAGATGGGCCGTCGGGTCGAGCACCAGCCCCCTCAACATGTTGTAGACCCAGGTCACGATCCAGATCGTGATCGCGATCGGGAGCATGAAGAGCAGGCCACTGATGATCCGCGTGCGGATCGAACTCCAGAGAGTCGAAAGGGTCCCGGTGGCCGCCGGTTCGGTTGCAGCACTGGGCGTATCCACGCTTACTGATCCTCTCAACACGGGTCCGAAACAATTCTGATGGCAGAAGTTAACCGTGATGCCTTCCGCAGGCAATCACTCGCCCGAGACGATTTGTGGCGGTGTCCCGAAGCCGTGGGGTGCCACGATGCCTCGCGGAATGTTCGTTCCCATGGAAACTTCAGCATCTGTCCGTCTGAGGGTGGTGGCCTACAATTCCTGCGGAAGGCTGTCCCCTGGCCGCGCAAAGTGTACACTAGGGTCTCGACGATCGGCCCCCAGAGACGAAGGACCTTGGCAGGCCATGCCGCGACAACGGAATGTCTCCCCAGCCAGGGACGAGGGGACTTCTGTGTCCCCAGCCACCGAGCTGCCCAGCGCCGTCCGCGCCTGGTTTGTGAGCGCGTATCCTGCGGGGCCCACGCCGGCCCAGGAGTTGGCCTGGCCCGCCATCGAGTCGGGCGAGAATCTCTTGCTGGTCTCTCCCACGGGTACAGGCAAGACGCTTGCCGCCTTCCTCGCGATCCTCGACAAGCTCTTCCATGAGCATGCCGAGGGTCGGCTTGGCGCCGGGCTCCGCTGCGTTTATGTGTCGCCCCTCAAGAGCCTGGGTTACGACATCGAACGCAACCTCTCGGAGCCCCTCGAAGCCATTCGCCGAGGGCTCGGGCTCGACCGATCCCCGGTGACCGTGGGCGTGAGGACGGGCGACTCCTCGGCGTATACCCGGAAGAAGCTCCGGGAACAGCCACCACATTTGCTGATCACCACGCCGGAAAGCCTCGCGTTGATGCTCAGCCAGAGCAACTGGAACGACGCCTGGAGGCAAGTCGAGCATGTGATCGTCGATGAAATCCACTCCCTCGTACCGTCCAAGCGGGGAGCGGACCTTATGGTCTCGATCGAGCGCCTCGCCGGCCTGGCCGATCGAGAACCCGCCCGCATCGGGCTCTCGGCCACCTGTCGGTCGGTCGGCGAGGTGTCCCGCTTTTTGGTGGGGCCAGGGCGGGAGTGCCGTGTGGCGGAGGCCTCGGCTCGTTCGAGCGACGTCCCCTCCGTGATCGAGATCGAGTCGTTGATCCGTCGCGAGGAAGCGCCGCATCGGGGGCTCTCCTATCGGCGGTTGTTGAAGAGTCTTCGCTCGCAGGTTGGGCACAATCGAACGACGGTCGTCTTCGCCAATACGCGGGCATTCACCGAGAAGATCACCCACGACCTGCGGGCCTCGCTGGAGAGCGGCCCCGACTCCGTCGCGGCCCACCACTCGGCGCTCGACACCTCTCGGAGGCGGGAGGTCGAGGCGAAGCTCAAGGCCGGTGACCTCCGCGTGGTGGTCACGAGCACGAGCCTGGAGCTGGGCGTCGATATCGGGACCGCAGACCTGACCGTCATGATTGGCCTGCCCGGCAGCACGTCGAGGTGCCTCCAGCGGCTGGGGCGATCCGGGCACCGCGTGGGGGCGACCACGCGCGGAGTGATCCTGGCCGCAACCCCCGCCGAGCTCGCCGGGGCGATCGTCACGGCCGACTCCGCCAGACGCGGGCTCGTGGAGCCGATCCGACCGATCCGGTCTCCGCTCGACGTCCTGTGTCAGCAGCTGATCGGCATGGCCTGCAACGGTGAACAGGAAAGCGATAAGGTCCTCGAGCTCGTTCGCAAGACGGCGAATTTTGAGCATCTTTCGCGTGAAGATTTTGACGCATGTCTGAGCTTCCTCGCCGGCGATCTAGCCGCCCCGCCCGGTGCTTTCGAACCGTCGCCGGGTGCCACACCGAAGGGGACCTCACCGCGAATCTGGCGGGCCAGGGGCCGGTTCGGCATCCAGAGTCGTCGCGTGATCCGATGGTTCTGGTCGAACGTGGGCACGATCACCTCGGAAGAGTCTGTGCGTGTGAAGGTCGACGGCCGCGAGATCGGGAGCCTCGAAGGTGCCTATGCGGACCGGCTCCAGCCGGGCGACCGGTTTGTGCTGGATGGGCGATCGCTGCAGTTTCGTCGGCTCGAAGGGCTGATTGTTCACGCCGATGCCGCGGGAGGGGAACCCGACCTGCCGAGGTGGTCGAGCGATCGACAGTCGCTCTCGCCCGAGCTTGCCGGGGCCCTTGCGAGGTTTCGCGAGGAAGCGGCTGCCTTGCTCGCCGACGATCCCGCGAGCTTGCGGGCCTGGCTCGTCGATCATCACGGGCTCGAGCCGGATGCCGCGGGAGTCCTCGAGGACCTGTTCGCGGCCCAGGATCAGCTGAGCCAGATGCCGCCGTCCGGGGGCGTCCTGGTCGAGGAATCGCCGGGCGACGAGGGCATGACCTATGTGTTCCACGTCCCCCTGGCCCGGTCGGCCTGCGAGGCCCTCAGCCGCGCGGTGGCGGCCAGGCTCGGCCGCAGGTTCGGTCAGGATCTCGCCATCACCGTGGCCGACCTGGGGTTCGCCATCCGAGTGAACGAGGGCTCTCGGGTCAGCCCCCAGGAGTTGCGGTCCCTGATGTCGGTCGCCAACTTCGATGAGGACGTCCTCGAAGGGCTCGACCGGGGCGAGTTGCAGGCTCGTCGGTTCCGCCACGTGGCGGGCACGGCCCTGATGGTCCTCAGGCGGCCCGAGGGGGGCCGGACCCGAGTGGGAGGGTTGCTGTGGGTGAGCAATCGCTTATATCCGCTTGTGAAGGCGTCGTGCCCCGATCATCCCTTGCTCCGCGAGACGCGCCGGGAGGTGCTCGAGGACCTGCTCGATGCGCGTTCGGCCCGGGAGTGGATCGCCTCGGACCCGGTGATCCAGTTTCGGTCTCTGGACGGCCCGTCGCCCTTCGCCCTGGCCTGGATTGACCCCGCCGTGACGGACTCGATGCGGTTTGAATCCCCGGCGGATAGCCTTCGCAAGCTGCATGCTCGCCTCATGGGCAGCGACGGGACGGCGAGGCCATGATGGGGAGCGTGACCCCGGCTCTGGACCGACTCTTCACCTCGCCCGAGCTTCCCGGCTGGGCGCTGGCGCCCGAGGGCGCCGCGATTTATCTCGACGAGCGGGCGGCGGTGATCGCCGATGTGCACCTGGGTTACGAGTGGGCGAGGGCGGCCGGGGGGGACATGATCCCGGCCCACTCTCTGGAGGAGACCATCGCGCGGCTCACGGGCCTGCTCGCCCGGTTCCCCCTCAGGACCCTGATCGTCGCGGGCGACCTGGTTGAATCCGCCCGCCCCTGCCCCCGGACCGCCCGCGACTTTCGCCATCTGGTCGGATGGCTCCGGGATGCGGGGATCGAGTTCCGGTGGGTTCGCGGAAATCATGATCCGGTGCGTCGTCCCGCCTTGCCCAGCTCACTTGGGGTCGGTGTTTGGACGATTACACATGGGGATCGACCGATCAAGGCGGACTTCGCCGTGTTCGGGCACCATCACCCCAGCTTGAAGGCCGGGGGCCTCTCGGCCCCGTGCTTCCTGATCGGTCCCAAGACGATCGCCCTGCCCGCGTTCTCTCCCAACGCGGCGGGGCTCGATATCCTCTCGGGAGGCTTGCCCGAGGCCCTGAAGCGGGAACGGTTGCGATGCGTCGCGAGTTCGGGCGACGAGCTCCTCGACTTCGGACCCTGGCACGAGCTGGCGGCGAAGCTAGGTCGCTAGCGGGTGGTGACCGTTTCTACCCGAGATGCGCTCCGAGGAATGGGTTCGTTTCTCTCAAACAGGCCCGAAATTGGCTTCGTTTTGGGTTCGTTTTGGCTTCGTTTTCCCGTCGCCGCACCTCGTGAACCCGATCCGAACAGCCTTTAAGAACATCGCAACTTATGACCCGGGAAGGACATCCGCACAACCGCCCCCTCACGAACTCTGCGACCCCGTTGGGTTCGTTATGCAAAATCACGTTTTCGCGTCGAGGAGGATCCCCGACTGTCGGGCCTTGCCCGGTTTGCCGGTCCGGAATGTCAATGAGCCAAAGCCGTGATCAAGGCCTCCACGTCTCACGAAACTATCGAAGAGACGGTGGCCATCGATCTCGAAGAGTTCGGTCCACTCCATGGAATCCCACCGTTTGGCCTGGGAGATCTTCGCCTCGTCTACAGCTCGGCCCATTTCTTCAGCGAGGCTTGCAGTCGCGTGCGGACATTGTCGCGAAGCTTCTTGTCCAGGTGGGGCGTCCCTCGGTCGAGCTCCAGGGCGTACTGACCTTCCTCGATCGCCTGCGGGAAGTGGTCCGACTCGGCCTGGGCCTCGGCAAGCTCGGCGCGGAGTGTGGCGTCCGTCGGGTAGATGTCGCAGGCGGCGAGGCACGCGTCCAGGCGGTCGTTGCGGATCTTCAGGCGCTCGGCGGGTGGGAGATTGGGGAGGTCGAGGAACTCTCGGGCGAAACGGGCTCTTAGCCTCTGGACCAGCAGGCTTCTCGGGTTCAAGGGCGGCTTCATGGCGCTCAGGAGACCGGAGTTGATCCGGTGCCAGGCGAAGTCATCGACGGGTCGGCCGCGACGTTGCCATTCGCGGAATTCCAGGTTGGCGTAGGCGATCCTGGCACGGGAAGCCAGCGGATCGGCTTCGATCGCGGACTTGTAAAGCATCTCGGCCCGCACGGGATCCGCCACGGGATTGGTGAGGACCGTCTCGGCCTCGCGGATCAGTCGATCCGCGTCCCCGTGGGGCGGCACCGTGCCGAAGTATGTCCCCACGATCGCGGCCAGGATCGCGGCCACCAGGAAGGCGGTGCCCCGCCCCCCCGTCATTCGTCTGACCGAGCACGGGCGATCTTCGCGCAGGTTCAGCGAGAGTCCCACAAACCCCCAAAGCACCAGCGAAACGGGCGAATAGGCGATCCCCCCGGCCGCCAGCAAGTTGATCGCCACGCTCAGGACGCCGAGGCCCAGGACGTCGGACGACACGGGCTGGAGCCTCATCAAGGGGCGACCGAGGCCCACGGCCAGGAGCCAGCCCACGCCGAGAACGACCCATCGCGCCGAGAGATCCTCCTGGAACGGATTGAGTTGTCCCAGGGCGGCAACCAGGATCCATCCGCCAAGTCCCGCGCTCATGATCAGCCAGGTCGCCGTCCTGGGTGCCTCGGCCTCTTCAGGCTCGACCAGGGAGGGGAGCGGCTTCGAGGGTCCGAAACTCGCCCGGAGCCCGACACCCAGGGCGACGAGCAGGGCCAGCAGCGCGGGCAGGCCCGCCGTGGCCCACACGTCGAGCAGCATGTTGTGAGGGTCGGCGATCTCCTCGCTGGACCGCGGCAACTTGTGCCCGAGATAGGGCTCGGCGAAGTTCCCCGGCCCCACGCCGGTGACCCATCGGCGCGATCCCTCCGAGATCACTCCCCACGCCCCCCGCCAGTACTCCGCCCGGTAGGAGAGGGACTTCGTGGACTCGGTGAGGACCTGCCGGTCGAGCCGGCCCGTCACCGTCGCGAGGGCTACGAGGACGACCAGCAGCGTGACGACCGCGCCCATCCCCAGGGCGAGCGTCCGCGGCGGGACGCGCTTGCGTTCTCCCCAGGCGAGCAATACCAGGGCGGCGAGGAGCCCCACGTAAGCGCTTCGGCTCTTCGTCAGCAAAAGGCAAGACAGAACAATCAGGATGGGCGCAAGCGCAAGGGCCAGTGTCCCGAGCTTTCGGGTCTCGCGGCGGCTCGAAGCTCGCAGGAAGATGGCCAGGCCGACCGTGGCGGGCCCCACGAGGAACCCCGCCAGCGTGTTCGCCAGGGCGAAGGTGGCGTTGGGCTCGCGAGATCCCAGCAGCCGGTCTTCCAGCCGGATGCGCTCGGGATCGTCGGGCTTGAGGTCGGGATCCATGCCCGCCTGAGCCAGGATCGCCCTCGCGTTCTGCTGGTACTTTTCACGCAGCTGGGGATGCTCGCGATCGACCTGGTAACGACCGTAGAGGGACAGGGCCACGGCGGTCGCCAGGAACGCCCCGACGAGCACCTGGGACTCCGCACGCCCTCGCGGCAGGTTGCGGATCGCGAGATAGGCGATGCCCACGCCGACCCATTCCCATGCGAGATTGATGGCGATGCGGCGCTCGGCCGCGTGCGAGGCGCTCAGGGCCACGAGCGCGACGAGTGCGATCACGCCCACGTCCGCCCACGATCGACGAACGCGAAGCCCGCCCCCCAGCCACTGGGAGGCGACCCCCATGAAGGCGACCGCGAGCATGAGCAGGGCCCACAGGAGCCCTCCGCCCGAATCCTCCTCGGAGCGGAACTCGGCGGGCCAGTACGCCCGGGCCACGATCAGGGCCGCGGCCAGACCCAGGGCCGTCCGGCGGAGGACCTCGGCAACCGCGCGGGCGGCGGGCTCGGCGTCGCCGAGCAGGGTCCCGGAAAGAAGGTCCTGCGAGTTTGCCGCAGGTTCCGCCGAGCGGAGGCGTGATTTGACCATCGGGGAACTCCGACGTTAACGGCCCGTGGAGACCTCGAGCACGGCCACCAGTGCGAGCAGGGCGATCGTCTGGAGGACGATCACGGCGGCCGAGAACGGGGTGGCTCGCGAGAGCAGGATCGCGCCCAGGCCGCCCGCGAGCGTGATCAGATCAATCGTCCCCACCGCGCGAGAGGGGGTCAAGCCCCGATCCACCAGCCGATGCGAGAGGTGGCAGCGGTCGGGCTGGAACGGGCTCCGCCCCTCGCGCAGGCGAATGAGGATCACCGAGGCCGTGTCGTACAGCGGGACCGCCATCACCAGCAAAGGCGCGAGCACCCCGAACGGCGAGTAGCGACTCCGGGTAAACGTCCCGGCCACGGTGAGCACCCCGAGCAGGAAGCCCAGGAGGTTGCTCCCGGCATCCCCCATGAACAGCCGGGCGGGCGGGCGATTATGGAGGAGGAACCCGGCCAGGGCCCCGATCAGGACGAGCAACACCGCGGGCACGAAGAGGCTCTCGACCGTGACCTGGGCCACCACGAACAAGGAGGCCGCGATGAGCCCCACGCTCGCCGCGAGGCCATCCATGTTGTCAAGGAAGTTGAAGCTGTTGGTCAGGCCCACGATCCACAGGACCGTGACGACCTTCATGAGCGAGGCCGCCACAATGCCCCCGGTCTGGAAGATCGTCAGCCGGTCGCCCGACAGCACGAAGATGGATGCGAGGGCGAACTGGACCAGGATCCGGGGCTTCCAGCCCAGACGAAAGCGATCGTCCAGGAGCCCCAGGATCATGATCGCGGTGGCCAGCCCGAAGATCAGGAGGAGTTCCTGACCGCGAGCCCAGGCGCCCTTGACGTGAATCGCGACCTCGGGAGGGAGCATGGGACCGCCGAACCGGAGGACCAGGGCCCCGAGCACAAGCACCACGCCGATCGTGAACCAGATGGCGACCCCTCCGCCCAGAGGCGTGGGGGCCTTGTGATTCTTCCGGCCCCCCGGATTGTCGACGAGCCCCACGCGCGGAGCCACGATCCGGACGACCCCGCAGGCCGAGGCGCAGAGGGCCATGCTGAGCAGGACGATCCCCACGGCCGCGGCGATCATGGAGTTTGCCTCGCGCGGGCCTTGCTGGCATCGAGTTCCGCGTTCATGACCTTCAGGTTGCGCAGGTTGAGGACGAGGATCGCCGTCAAGAGGACGACCGCGGCCCCGACCACGCCCACCAGGGCGACCCACTCCACCGCTCGGTCGGGAGGCCAGCCGGTCTGGCGGCCTCCCATGAGCACCCACTTCAGGCCGAACGGCCCGAGGAACGAGACGATCGACATGAAGCCCAGGAGGATGAGCGGTCCTTTCAGAACCTTCGAGGACTGCGATTGCGTCATCGCCCGGAGCCCTTGGCCACGGCCCTCGCCGTGCGACGTTCGGCCACCTTAGCGTCCAGGCTCTTCTTCGTGGCCTCGACCTCCGCGAGGATCGATTCGCCGGCCGTGGCGGCCGAGATGTGGTGGGCCTGGGCATCGGTCCTCCACTTGACCTCGACCGTGCCTTCCTTCAGGCCTCGCTCCCCGATCACGATCCGCAGGGGGATGCCGATCAGGTCGGCGTCCTTGAATTTCACGCCGGGGCGTCCTTCCCGGTCGTCGATGAGGACATCCAGGCCCGCCGCCTCTAGCGTGGCCGCGAGCGAGTCGGCGACATCCATCACGGCCTGGTTCTGGGTCTGGAGCGGCACCAGGATGACCTGGTAGGGCGCCAGGTTCAGGGGCCAGATGATCCCGTCGGCGTCATGACCGGCCTCCACGGCCGCGGCGACGATCCGGTTCACGCCGATGCCGTAGCACCCCATGATCAGGGGGTTGGTCATCCCCTTGTCGTCCAGGAACGTCGCCCCCATGGCCGAGGAGTACTTGGTCCCGAGCTTGAACACGTGCCCGATCTCGATCCCCTGGTCCACGACCATCGGCTTGCCCGATTTCGGGCACGGGTCCCCGGCCTCGGCGTTGCGGTAGTCGCCGACCCGGTCGAGGGAGAAGTCTCGCCCCGGCACCACGCCCTTGAGGTGAACATCCACGGCGTTCCCGCCCACGATCACGGTCGGCAGGGCTGCGACCGACTGGTCGACCACCATGGGGATCTTGATCCCGACCGGGCCGAGGTAGCCCATCGGTGCGCCGGTCACCTTCTCGATCAACGCGGGCTCGGCCGGGACGAGCGTTTTCGCCTTGAAGGCGCGGCGGATCTTGCCCTCGTTGGCCTCGTGGTCCCCCCGGATCAGGACCGCCACGGGCTGCTCGTCGGCCTGGAAGACCATCAACTTGGCCGTTGCCGACTCGCCCACCTTCAGGAAGTCGCAGACCTCCTGGATCGTCCTGCGCCCGGGGGTATTCACCGTCTCGAAGGCCGGGGCGTTGGGGGCCTCGGGTGCGGGCCAGGGGATCGCGCCGATCTCGGCGCGTTCGCGATTGGCGGCGTAGCCCGATTCCTCGCAGCGGACGACCACATCCTCGCCCGTGGCGCAGGGGACCATGAATTCGTGCGAGCTGTCGCCGCCGATCGGGCCGCTCTCGGCCTCGACCGCCACGTAGGGGAAGCCGCAGCGGTCGAAGATGCGGCAGTAGGCCTCGTACATGACGTCGTAGGCGGCATTGAGCTGGTCGAGGTCCGCGCCGAAGGAGTAGGCGTCCTTCATGACGAACTCGCGGGTGCGGAGGATGCCGAACCGGGGGCGGGGCTCGTTGCGGAACTTGGTCTGGATCTGGTAGAGGGTGATCGGGAGTTGCTTGTAGGACTTGATCAGGTCGCGGACGATGTCGGTCACGGCCTCTTCATGCGTGGGGCCCAGGACCACATGGCGGTCGTTGCCCAGGGTGAACTCCATCAGGATCCCGCCCATGTTGCCGTGGCGTCCGGATTCCTGCCAGATCTCCACGGGCTGCAAGGCGGGCATGAGCAGCTCGAGCGCACCGGCGGCGTCCATCTCTTCGCGGACGATCCTGGCCGCCTTGTGCAGGACACGCATCCCGAGCGGCAGGTAGGAGTAGGCCCCTGCTCCGAGCTGCCGGATCATTCCCGCCCTCAGGAGCAACACGTGGCTGGGAGCCACGGCGTCGGCCGGGGATTCCTTCTGCGTGGGGATCAAAGCTTGCGACCAGCGCACGGCGGACTCCTTGAGCGGGGCGAAATCACGTCGGACGAGCGGGATTTCGGGATTCGAGATCGCACGATGCTAACAGATTCGCCCCGCCCTCCGAAGAGCGCGCGGCCACGGATCCGGTCCATGCGGTGAAACCCCCATCCTCGGCTCCTCCCGATCAGTCGCTATCCGGTGCGCAACACGCCGCGAATCGCGATCGTCATGCCGGAATCGCCGTGTTTTCGGCGCGGGGTTTGACGACACTAGAGGCTATCGGGATCGGTCCCCGGCCAACGGCCCCCTTTGCGCGTTCAGGGCCGGTCTCTGGAACGGATCGAATCGAATCGGACCGGGTCGCACGCGTCAGCACAGGGTCGGGATCCCGGCCTCAGGGAGGTGAGCGGTGTTTCTAGAGCGATTCCGCCAGGCACACAAGCAGATCCGCAACGGCCGTCGCCGCAGGGCCACCGCGAAGGTGGAAGCCCTGGAGATGCGCCAGTTGCTCACATATTCCCCCATCGGTTCCCTGCCGTCGCTGCAGGTCAGCGCCCAGGCCGGGGCGATCGCCGCGTACGGCGGCCCGATCACGGTCACGCTCGACGTGAGCAACGTCGGCGCCAGCTCCACCGTGGAGCCGCTGAACCTAGCCCCCGACTCGACCAGCACGGCCGACGCCCCCGCCGGACGGCTTGATGTGTTCCTCCTGCCCAACCGGCGGACTCGCCCCGGCGGCCCGGGCTCGGTGCTGATCGGCGACATCGACACCCCCGCCATCCCCCAGAACAGCCTCGTGAGGGTCACCGACACCCTCACGATGCCCAATCGCCCTCGGGGCTTCAAGGGCAGCGGGAGCACGGTGTTTCTCGGGTTCCGCCCACGAGGCGGCCTCCAGACGATCCTGAAGACGAAGAATGCCTCCGCGCCCGTGCCCGTGCAGATCAATGCCGCGTTGCCCGACCTCGTGGCGATCGGTCTCGACCTGCCGGCGAGGCTCGAGCCGGGTGACGTGGTGGCCCCGGTCCTGAAGATCGCGAACTACGGCACCGTGAACACGAACACGCAGGGCGCCGTCACGGTCATCCTCGTGGCCTCGACCGACAAGTTCTACGGGCCGACCGACCTGATCCTGGCCAGGTACGCGATCACCAGCCTTCCGGGACTCTCGGAGGCCCCGTCCAGGCGGCTTGTGATCGGGGACGTGAACATCGACGACCCCGCCAATGTGATCGCCGGGTCGTTCACCACGAGCGGCCAGTCGATCGCCGCCCTGCCCGTCGGCAGCCGCTACTTCGTGGGCCTGGTGATCGACCCCCTGAACGAGATCCGCGAGCTGCAGGAGGTGGGCCAATCGGCCAGCTCCGAGCTCCAGCTCGCCCGGGAAGTGAACGTGGTCGACGGACTCCCCCCGGCCGGGGTCCTCAGCGCCCCCGCCCCGATCGAGAACCAGTTCCCGTTCCCCGCGTATGCCCCGCTCGTGAGCGTGACCGACTTCCTCGCCAACCCGCTCCCCGCCGTGCCGACCTCGTCGCCCGTGGTGGCGCGGGCCGCCTCGGTCAAGATCCGCTCTTTCAAGAAGCGTTGATCCGGGATCGATCCGGGTCCATGAAGGGGGCGGCTCTCCACGGGGGGCTGCCCCCTTCCTGTTCACTTCGGCCGGTATCGCCTCCAGGCCCCCGAGAGCCATACGCCCTGGCGCATCCGAAGAAAGACGGGCCTGGTCTTCACGAGCTCGCGAACTTCGGGCTTCCAGTAGGCCTCCCGACGGGAGACGATCACCCAGTCGCTGCGGCTTACGGCGTCCTCGTCGGCCAGGACGAGATCCTTCTCGAAATACATGCGTCGGTTGGTCACCACCTTGCCCTGGTCGGGGACGAGCGTGGGGGCCAGGGCGGTGGGGGCCCCCTTGTCGGCCTGTTGCGCGACCTCATTCAGGAGCACGTCGTCCACCGCGTCATTCCAGAACGTGAGCTCCAAACCCAACCGCTCGGCACCGGGCAACCCACCGACCAGGGCATTGTAATAACTCAATCCGAACGGGTGGATGGCGACCACACCCATGCCCTGGGCCATGAAGGCGATCAGGAGAGCGACACGTAGCCAGAAACGGTGCTCAAGATCCTCCCACAGGGCGGCAAAGCCCCGCCCGATCAGGATCGCCCAGAGAGGGAAGACGGGCAGGAACAGCCGCTCCCCGTCATAAACGGGGGCTTTCGTGCTGAAGAGGAGGAGGAAGCCCGCGATCGTCCCCGCGGCAAGAAGAGGAAACGGGTCGCTCCGACGCCCCTTCCACCCGAAGTAGATACCAAGCCCGCCGAGCACGTGAAGCCCCAGGGGCACGGTCGCGAGAAAGTAGACCCAGGGATAGTGCCAGGGGGTCTCCCGGTCGGCGTAGGTCATCCCGAAGTATTGCGTGTAGGTGACCGCACGCCCCACGCCGGTCGAGAAGTAGGCGACCAGCCTCGGCACGGTTTCATACCACAGCCAGGGCCAGCCGACGAAGAACACGGCGAGCCCCGCGAAGGTCCATGCGACCAACGCCATCGCTGCCTGCCGCCAGGGCAACCGAGAACACGTCCAGACCAAAACCACGGGCGGCAAGAGCCATCCATGAATCTTCGTGAGCAGGATGAGGCCCCAGAAGATCCCGGCGATGGCCATCGACCGGATCGGACGAGGTCGATCCACCGCATCGGCCGCCTTCAGAAACGCCAGGGTCCAGAATAGGGCCACGAACGTGTCGAGCGCTCCCAGATGAGCATGAGCGAACACGCGAGGCATGATGATCAGTGAGAAACCGGCGACGATCCCGCCGGACCGGCCATATCTCCGTCCGGCGGACGACGTGACCAGTCCCACCAAAAGCGCGAACGCCAGCGCCGGGGCC
>JANOBY010000367.1:0-3228 GCA_031411935.1 Planctomycetales bacterium
GGGGGTGAAGTACCTCAATTGTTCGCTAAAACCAGGGGGTTTTCGAGCTTCCCGGCCTCGATCAGCCTCGGATTACGCTTGGTTGAGGACTAGTGGTTCACTTGGCTCGCGTGTGGCCATAACGCAGCGTTTCGCGGGACCGGGGTGAGAGAGCATGCCCCGGAGCCGCCCAGTCGGTGACGACGTTCACGCTGGCGCTGGCGTCGGGCGGCCCGCTTCCCGCCCCACACGAACGGCGTCGGGGCCGCGTCCCAGTGCCGTGCGGCCGCTTCGTACCGGGCGATGATCTGGGCCGTGTCGGTGGGGTACTGGCCGTCCAGCGCCCGTCGCTTGAGGATCCGCTGGAGGCTCTCGGCCATGTTCAGCCACGACCCGCCGACCGGCGTGTACAGGGGCATGACCCCGTGATCGAACAGCCAGCCCACGAACTCGGGCGTCTTGTGCCCGGCCAGGTTGTCCAGCACCAGCAGCATCCGTAGCGGGGGCGGCCCGTCCGGCAGGTTCGGCCTGATCGAGAGGCCCTCCTGCCAGCGTTCCCAGGCCGATCGCCGCCCCGAGGCCGGCTCGGCCGGCGGGTCGGGCATCGCGGCGAGGACCTCGGCCAACTCGCGTTTCAGCCAGGGGTGCAAGACGGCGTTGGGGCACGTCGTCACGCCCTTGACCCGGGCGTGACCGTCGGCCGGGCGGAAGAGCGTCAGGGCCTTGGCCGTGCCGTCGCGGAGGTACTCGTGCGGCTGTCGCGCCGGCTCGCCCTCGGGCCGCCACGACTGCCCGGGGTACGGGATCGTCTGGTAGGGCCCGGCCTGGTCGGTGCACCAGACGGCCAGCCCCATCGCCTCGCCCGCGAGGTAGGCGGCCTCGATCAACTTTTTTTGGGCTCGGCATCGGGGTCGGTGACGACCACGGCCCCGGTCTTGCGGCGGCGCAGGGCCTTGCCGGTGGGGCACCAGGTGCGGGTCCGCTGGTAGCTGGCCCCGGACTCGCGCAGCACGAGCCGGATCGTATACGTCGAGACCTTCGGCAGGCCGTCGGGGGCGGCGCGGAGCGTGCGCCGCAAGGTCGAGAGCGACCAGGTGGCGGTGCCGTCGGCCTCGGGCGTCGGGGCCCGCGCCGCCTCGGCGGCGATCCGCGCCCGGGCCTCCGGTCCGTAGGCCGGGCCGCGTCCGCCGCCGTGGCGGGGCGTTAACGCCTCCAGGCCCTCGGCGTTGAAGCGGGCGACCAGGTGCGAGACGGCGTCGCCGGAGCGGCGGCCCACCGAGCGGGCGGCGGTCTGGTAGTCGTCGCCGCGGGCGACGGCCAGGAGGATCCTGGCGCGGGAGACTTCCACCGCCGGGGCGACCTGGGAGCGGCTGAGCTCGCTCAATTCCTGACGCTCCGGCTCGGTCAGCTCGCGGAGCGGGTCCTTCTTCTTGCGCGACATGGCGGCCTCCGTGGGATCAGAGACCACCCATCCTACCGCACACCCAGGCGTTATGGCCACACACCAGCCAAGTGACCCACTAGTTTGCGGTGCGAAATCGACTTGTTTTCCAGCGGTTTTTAGGCTGTGAGCAGGCTCAGGACCCGCACCGAACGGACCGATGGCACGCCGCAGCCATGCTCAGACATCGATATAATCGGACCGACCTGTTCGCCCTCGTGCCCCAGCTCGGCCTCCGCTTCGAGTCCCAGCTCGAGCAGCTCGACCGACTGCTCGACGACGACGCGATCGTCGAGGCCGTCCGCTCCGACATGGGCCGCCGCTCGCCCCGATCGCGATCCCGTGGACGCCCCTCCACCCCCGTCGAGGTCATCCTCCGGATGCTCGTGGTCATGCGGCTCTACTCCTGGAGCTACGAGCAGGTCGAGTACTTCGTCAACGACAGCCTGGTGCTACGGCAATTCTGCCGCGTGTATCTCGAGAAGGTCCCCGACGACACCACCCTGATCCGCTGGGCCAACACCATCAGCCCGGAGACCATCGAGCGGCTCAACGATCGGGTGGTCCAACTCGCCCGATCGTTGAAGGTCACGCGGGGCCGCAAGCTCCGCGTCGACACCACGGCCGTGGAGACGAACATCCACTTCCCCACCGACAGCGGCCTGATCGGCGCCGGCGTCCGGGTGGTCTCGCGGCTGCTGCGACGGGCCAAGGCCGCCCTCGGCGAGGCCGCCTCCGGGCTGAAGGAGGCGTTCCGCAGCCGGGTCCGCACCGTCCGCAAGCTGTCCCAGCAGCTGCACCGGATCGCCCGCCGCAAGAATGAGAAGGGCCGCGAAGCCTTGAAGGCCGCCTATGTTCGGCTCATCGCGACGGCCAAGCGGGCCGGTGCGCAGGGCAGGCGAGTGCTGGAGGCCCTCAAGGGGCAAGGCGATGACGCGGGGGCGCGGCGCCTGGCCGGGCGGCTCGAGGAGGTCCTGCCGCGATTGAAGCGGGGCATCCGCCAGGCCGAGCGTCGCGTCCTGGAGGACGACCCGGTCCCGTCCCCGGAGAAGCTGCTGTCGCTGTTCGAGCCGCACACGCAGGTGGTGCCGCGGTTCAAGGCGGGCAAGCCGGTCGAGTTCGGCCGGAAGATCCGGCTCGACGAGGTCGAGGGCGGGATCATCACGGGTTACTCCGTCCTGGAGAAGGGCGGCGGTCAGGACCAGGAGCACCTGGCCGACAGCCTGGCGAATCACAAGAAGCAGTTCGGGCGGTCGCCCCGGCTGCTGGCGGCGGACCGGGGGATGTCGTCGGCGACGAACGAACGGCTGGCGAGGGAGGCGGGGGTCAAGGACGTCGCCTTGCCTCACGTAGGCAAGGCGTCGGAGGGTCGTCGAGCGGAAGAGAAGGGGCGCCGATTCAAGGATGCCTACAAGTTCCGGGCGGGGATCGAGGGACGGATCCACGTGCTGAGGCGCGATCATGGGTTGAAGCGGAGCCGGTATCACGGCGAGAAGGGCATGAGTCGGTGGGTCGGCTGGGGGGTGGTGGCCCACAACCTGTCGCGGGTCGCGGAAGCGGGCTCGAGCCGGTAAGACGGGGGTTCCGAGGGCGGGATCGGACCGACCCGGCCAGTCCCCCGACGCTGAAACGCAACCCCTTGCAATTCAATGGGTTCCATTTCGCACCGCAAACTAGTCCTCAAACAAGCGTAATGTGAGCCCCCGTCCCTGGTCCTTTCCTGCCTCTGATGGTCACGTACCCTCTCCGGGCCGGGCCATCGCCACCCGGCTCCAACCACCACGTCCTCGGTCACTCATGATGCCACC
>JANOBY010000368.1:0-30269 GCA_031411935.1 Planctomycetales bacterium
CGGAGCCTCGAAGACGGCATTCCCACGCGGAGCGTGGGAACGAGTTCCTGGAAAGGCTTCTCAAAACCGTCCTCGTCTCTGCGTGAAACTCTTCGGGCCTCAGCTCAGCCCTTCTTCTCGCGTGCCTTCAGGGCGGCGAGCACCTCGGCCTCGCGTTCGGGCTTGATCCCGGCCCTCAGCTTGTCCTGGCGTTCCTTGGGCTGGGTGCGGAACCAGTCGAGCGTGGCCCGGGCCGTTTCGCCGATCGGGCGGAAGGTCAGGCCGGCCTTGAGGGCCTTTTCGATGCTCACCCTGGCGAATCCGGCGGTCTCGCCCTCGTTGGGGAGCCACACGGGCATGTCGCTCCAGGGCCGGACCTTGTGCTCTTCGAGGAACGACGCCGGGGCCCAGGCGAAGGTCGCGTCGCTCTGGCTCGCGTGCTTGCAGGCCTGGAGCATGGCGCCCATGGTCAGCTCCTTGTCGGGGCCCGTGGCGTTGAACACGCCCGTGGCCTTGTTCTCGATCAGCGTGACGAGCCAGGCGCCCAGGTCGCTCGCGTCGATGAGCTGGATCGGGTCGGCGGGCCCTCCGGGCGCGAGGACCTCGCCCCCCTTCGCCACGCGGACCGGCCAGTAGGTGAACCGGTCCGAGGGGTCGTCCGGCCCGACGATCAGGCCGGGGCGTACCACGGTCACGCGGCCCGGCATGGAGCTCTCGGCGGCCTTCTCCGAGAGCGCCTTGAGGGGCCCGAACGTGCGCCCGTCGATCGTCTCGGTGGTCGTGTCCTCGATCGTCTGGACTTCGGCCGTCTCATCGGCGCCGGGCTTGCTGGTGTCCTTGTACACGGAGATCGACGAGATGTAGAGGTAGTGGCCCACGTTGGGCGCGAGCAGGTCGGCCGACATCTTGACGATGCGGGGCACGTTGCCCGAGGTGTCGACCACGGCGTCCCACTTGCGTCCTTCCAGGCTCTTCAGGTCGCCGTCGCGGTCGCCCCGCAGCTTCTCCACGTCGGGGAACAGCCCCGGCCGCGTCTTCCCGCGATTGAAAAGCGTGACCTTGTGCCCCCGCTTCAGGGCCACCTCCACCACCTGAGGGCCGAGGAACCCGGTGCCCCCCAGCATGAGGATGGATCGGGGCGCGGGCGGCCGGGCGGCGAACAGATTCGCGGCCCCGAGGCTCGCGGCCAGGCCCGCGCCGGCCGTCCACTGAAGAAACTCGCGGCGATGCACGCTCATGGCAGGTCTCCGATCCTCGATCGTTCCATCCCCGGGCGAAATCCCCGTCACGAAGGTAGTGCCCTTCGCGTCGCGATTCCTACGGAAATGCGTTTCACGCAGAGGGGACGAAGGGGACGCAGAGAAGAATCTCTCGTTCCCACGCTCGGCGTGGGAATGCGGGGCGCGAGGCTCTGCCTCGCCCGCGCCGGGGCAGGCCCCGTCGGCGGGACCAACCGGGGATGCCGAGGCGGAGCCTCGAAGACGGCATTCCCACGCGGAGCGTGGGAACGAGGAGGGGCAGCGGCTCCGCGTACCTCACTCCTTGCCTCGCTCGCTGTCTCTTGTTCCCACGCCGAGTGCCGGGAGCGAGGGGTGATTTACTCTTCCCTCTGCGTCCTCTGCGTCCTCCGCGTGAAGCGTCTTCCCACTCAATTGGTGTCCAGCCGGCCCGGCGTGATCCGGGTGACCTTCCAGACGTGGGGCTCGGTCTCGCGGAGGCCGAAGGACCAGCCCATCCCGTTGGGCGGGGTCATGTAGAAGGCCGTGGGGTCGAGCCTCCGGGCCGAGATGTGGATCACGCACTCGGCCTTGCCCCGGCCCGAGAGCGTCCCGGCGTTGGCCTGGAGCCGCGCGACCCTCAGGTAGTCGAAGGAGTAGTTGCTCAGCTCCTGCGCCAGACGCTCCCGCGTGATCGGCCCGGCGAACCGGCTGGTGATGATCCGGACCACGATGTTGGCGCGATCCGGGGTGGGCTCCAGCTCGCATTCGGGGGCGAGGAACTCGGCGGCATGGTCGGCGTCCCGGGCCTCCACCGCCGCGGCCAGGGCGTAGATCGTGGCCTCGATCCGCTCGTTCTCCGTGACCCACACCCACTCGATCAGCATGACCGCCGCCAGCAACGCCAGCGCCACGCCCGCATACACCAGATGCTTGCCCTGCTGCGTGACCCTCAGCAGGCCCAGGAACAGCGCCGCCAGCACGCCCAGAACGACCGCCGCGTAGGTGGGGTCTTCCGACAGGAATTCCATGACTGGGGTCCCCAGGGGTGGCGGCGCGAGCCTCGGACAGATGTGATATTCGCATTCTAGAGCGCGCCCGAGGCCCCGGGAAGGAGCCTGCGGGCGCCGCGACGGTTTCGCGTCATTCCGGCTGCGGGACCTGATCGAATGCCCAGGAGACCAGGTCCGTGACCGGGGGCGTGATCCCCCTGCGGCTGAGCTTCGAGGCGAGCTGCCCCCGGTGATAGGTCCCGTGGTTGACCACGTGCCTCAGGATCGCCCACAGCGGCAGGGACCGGGGCTTGCCGGCGAGGTCCCTGTACATGAAGTCGGCCGCGAGCCGCTCGGGCGTGAGCTCCGGCAGGACCTGCCGGGCGAACCGGTCGTGGGCCACGCGAGACAGGTCGCGGGCGGCCTCGAGTGTGGGGAAGTCGCCCTCGCTGGCCCTCTGGGAGGGTTCCTGGCCGAGCAGGCGGCGGACCCAGATGTCATTGGCCGAGGCCAGGTGCAGGATCACCGAGCGGATCGACGGCCAGCCGACCTCGAACGGCTCGGCCTCGGCGTACTGCTCGGGCGTGAGTGCCTTGCACGCCTCGAAGTAGAGCTCGTCGGCCTCTCTGTGGTAGCGGAACAGGGTCGCGAAGTCGTCGGTCATGCTCGGCTCGTGGGTCGAGAGGAAGGAGGCGTCCCATTGTGACCTGCGCGGCGGGCGAGTTCCAGGACGCCGAATTCACCCCGCGCGGACGGCCGACCGGAGCTTGGCCGAGGCCGATCGCGGGTTGTCGCGCTGCTCGAGGGGCGAGGCGCGTACGATCTCGCCGGAGATCGTCGCGTACAGGCCCGCCTGCAGGCCGGCCTTGAACGCCGCCTTCACGCGCCGGTCCTCGCCCGAGTGGAACGAGAGGACCGCCACGCGTCCGCCCGGTTTGAGGCACCTGGGCAGGCCCTTCAGGAGCGATTCGAGGGCCCCGAACTCGTCGTTCACCGCGATCCGCAGGGCCTGGAACACGCGCCGGACGGTGCTGGCGGTCTCGTCGTTCGAGAGCCTCCATCGCCTGCCCACGCCGGCCACAACGCCGTCCAGAGACTGCGTGGTGGCCAGGGGTTCGCGGAGGTGGG
The DNA here is from genome assembly GCA_031411935.1 of Planctomycetales bacterium. GTDB lineage: Bacteria > Planctomycetota > Planctomycetia > Isosphaerales > Isosphaeraceae > JAQGHR01. The sequence goes on from JANOBY010000368.1 coordinate 3,317, forward strand.
CGTCGAGGATCGCGGCGGCGAGCTCGTCGGCGTAACGCTCGTCGGCGTTCTCCGCGAGGACCTGCGCCAGGGCGCCCGCACTCAGGGACGAGAGCCAGGCGTGGGCGGGGCGGCCCCTGGCCGGGTTCATCCGCATGTCCAGCGGCCCGTCCCCCTTGAACGTGAACCCTCGCGAGGGGTCGTCGATCTGCATGGACGAGAGGCCGAGGTCGGCCAGCACCAGGTCCACGCCCCCGGGGGCCTCGGCCGCGACCACCGCCGCCAGGCTCGCGAAGTTCCCCTGCCTCGCCACGACGGACTCGGGCGGGAAGCCCAGGTCGCGGAGCCTCTGCTCGGCCCTGGGCAGCTCGATCGGGTCGGCGTCCATCGCGATCAGGCGCCCCCCGGGCTGGACCGCCGAGAGCAGCTCGCGGGCATGCCCGCCGTAGCCGAGCGTGGCATCCACGGCGATTTCGCCGGGCTTCGGGGCGAGCACGTCCAGGATCTCCCGGACCATGATCGGCCGGTGCATGCCCGCGGGGGTGCGTCCCGAGGCGATGACCTTCGCCACGTCGTTGGCGTAGAGGTCGGGGTGGTGTTCCTTGTACTTCTCGTGGAAGTTGCGGGGGTTCTTGCCGCGGTATCGGGGGCGGCGTCCGGGGCGTTCGGGGCTCATTTCGTCGGTCATGCGAGCGGCCCTTGCCGCACCGCGGAAACGATCCGGCGGGCCGCCTCGTCGATCTCGGCTTCGGTCGTCTCGGGGCCCAGGCTGAACCGCACCGAGGACCGGATCCGGTCCCCGGGCACGCGCATGGCCACCAACGTGGGCGACGCCTGCGTGCTCCCGCTGGCGCAGGCCGAGCCCAGCGACGCCCTCACGCCGGCCTGATCCAACTGCATGAGCAGCGAGTCGCCGTCCGCGTTCGGGAACCCCACGTGGAGGGTCTGCGGGAGCCGAAGGGCGGGGTCCTCGGGGCCGTTGCGGACGACCAGCGAGGGGCCGAGCCCCGCCCTCAGTCGGTCTTCGAGCCGGTCCCGCAGGAGGGTCCAGCGGGCCGTGCGTTCGAGGCGATCGCGGTCCCACTTCTCGAGCGCGGCGGCCAGCCCCGCGGCCAGGGCCACGGGCACCGTGCCGGGCCGCAGGGCCTTCTGCTGGCTCCCGCCGAAGAGGATCGGGTCGAGCTTCGCCCCCCTGCCCACGAGCAGGAGCCCCACGCCCACCGGCCCGCCGAACTTGTGGGCGCTGGCCGCCAGGGTCTGCACGCCCAGGGCCCGGAAATCGACCGGGATGCGGCCCACGGCCTGCACGGCGTCGGTGTGGATGGGGACGGACCCTCGCGCCGCGAACCGCCGGGCCATCTCGGCCACCGGCTGGATCGCGCCGGTCTCATTCTGGGCGAGGATCAGCGTGGCCAGGCGTGTGTCCTTCGGAGGGGAGTCGTAGGCGGCCCGGGCCATTTCCTCGGTGTCGGCCAGCCCTTCGGTCGAGACCTCGGGCCGCGTGATTGCGAAGCCCCTGGCCTCCAGCCTCGCGACGGGCCCGGACACGGCGGGGTGCTCGATCGGGGAGGACACGATGTGGCCCGGTCCGCGATCGAGCCCGGCGAGCCCGAAGATCGCAAGGTTGTTGGCCTCGGTCCCGCCGGAGGTGAACACGACCTCGTCGGGTCGGGCGTTGAGGATCTTCGCGACGGATTCGGAGGCGGCCAGCAAGGCCCGTCTCGCGGCGCGTCCCGAAGCATGGCGGCTCTCGGGATTCCCCCCGGCCCTCCACAGAGGGATCATGGCTTCGAGGACGTCGGGATCCAGGGGCGAGGTCGCGTTATGGTCCAGGTCGATCGGCGTCATGCTCGTCATCGTGGTCAAGACGTTTCACGCAGAGGACTTGGAGATTTGCCGAGGAGTCGGAGAAGGCCGGATCGGGGATCTGCCATCCGCAGTCCTCCCCCTCCGCGCGAAGCGTCGTCAGCCCAGGCATTTCAGCGTCATGATCAGGCCGATCACGAACATGGGCAGGCCCAGCGGGTACAGGGCCCCCGAGCAGAAGGCCACGCCCACCACCATGAGCGCGAACCCCGAGATCACGCCGATCATGCGGCCGCACAGGGCGACGAACCCGGCGATCAGCCGGAACGGGAGCATCAGGATCGACCACACGGCACCGATCATAGGGATTCAGCCTAGCACAAAGGATCTGGACGAGGGAACAGGCTTCGGCCGTCCGGCCTGGGCTCGACTGCCCTTGCCGAAATCGTCGCCCTCCGTTTCAATGGCGGAGGCTCCTGGGTATTCGTCCCGGATGACGATCCCTTGGGCACCTTCAGGAAGATTCCGATTTCTTCGTACGGGCGGCAAGGAGGCCGAGGCGTTGCGCAAGGCGCTTTTGGTCGTGATTCTGGTGGCCGCCTCCTTCGCCGGAGGCGCGGCGGTCAACGGGCCGGGCCTGAAATGGGTCAAGGCCCTGATCAGCAGCCGCCTCCGCCAGGGGCCGCCGATCCCGACCGTCGAGGTCGATTCCGACCCGCCGGCCGTCTCCGAATCCCCGGCGGCGCCCCCCGTACCGGTCGTCGACGACGTGCCCTCGGCCCCCGCGCCGGGGCTCGGCCTCGACCTGCTCGCCGCCCATCGGGCCGCCACGCCCGAGGCCGCCCCGATCGCGCAACCGCCTTCGCCCGCGGAGGCTCCGTCTCCGTCTCCGGCCGCGGCCCCCGTGCTCGTGGCCGAGCCCCCGGCCGAGATCCAGGAGCCCGCGCCCTCAACGCCCGCCGAGGCGCCGAAGAAGGAGCCCGAGGGCGTGAAGGCCGCCTCAAGCGGCTGGTCCGACGCCCCCGGCTCGGCCCCCTCCGCGGCCGTCCTGCCCCGCCCCCGGAACGGGCCCGGCCCCACGGCCGACGCCTCGGTGGCGGCGACCAGCGGCGCGGCCCCCTTGCCGACGCCCCCCTCCTCCGCCCCGGCCTCGGCCTCGGCCCCGGCCCCCGACTCCGGCGTGGGCTGGCCGATGATCCGCAAGCGGATGCGGGCCATGGGCGTGAAGAAATACTGGGTGGAGGGGACGCCCTCGGGCACGGTCACCTTCCGCTGCGTGGTGCCGGTCCCGGGCCAGGAGGCCGTCTCCCAGCAGTTCGAGGCCGACGGCGAGGACGACCTGGAGGCCGCCGAGGTCGCCCTCAGGCGCGCCTCGCTCTGGCAGGCCGCGCAGAGGCTCAAGGACTAGACGCCTCCACCCGAAGCCTGGTCGCTCCAAGGGCTTTGCTTGTCGCGAGCCGGGCCTCGGGACTAAGATAAACGGTGAGGGGCCTGGCCTCGAAGCGTAACCCCTTTGCCGTTTCCCCGCGATTGATGAAGAAAGGGCCGACCATGGCCGACGAGGTGCCGGAACGCATGCTCCTGATCGTCACCGGGAGCACGCTCCGCGCCGAGGAAGTGGACCGCCCCCTGGCCTACTACCTCAAGCAGCAGGTCGAGTCCCTGCTCGAAGAGGACGACGACCCGCCCCCGGTCCGCGTGATCGCCGACTTCCGCTGGATCAGCGAGGACTCGCTCCAGCGCCTGCCCACCATCTCCCTGGGCGGCCCCGGCGTGAACCTCCTGGCCCAGCGATGGCTCGAAGAGGTGCCGGTGAGCCTGGCCGTGGACGAGCAGTACTACATCCAGATGGACCCCGACCTCGAAGAGCCCCACGTGAGCATCTGGGGCATGGACAACGCCACGACCCAGATCGCCACCTCGGCCTTCGTCCAGAAGTTCCTGCCCAGGTTCCTCGAACGCGCCAGCGTGACGCTCGAAGAAATCGAGGCCGAGGCCGCCGCCGACCTCTCCGACGGCGACGACGAGGATGCCGACGGCGACGAGGATTGACCCCCGCGCCTCGCGCCTTCCCGACGCCCCCTTGCGTCCCGATCCTTGCTTATCTCCAGATCTCCGTGCGCGTGCATAGGCGGATCCGGATTGACAGGGCCGCGGCTTTGTACTAAGAATCCTTCGTCCAACAGGGCACCCGCGTGCCGCCCCGAAAACTCCCTGCTCCGCTGCACCTCCGTCTGCGATCGAAGGGCCGCCCGGCCCATTTTTCCGCATCCCAGCAAGCGATCTCCACGATGGTGTGAATGAGGCTCTTGCGCGAGGTCGCGCCGGGGTAGACTCACGCCTGGATTCGAACGGCGAGGCGCCGCTCCCCCTCTGCCTCCGCGTTCGAGGTGTTCGCCCATGAGGAGGCGGGCATTCGTCCCGTACCCAACCCCAAGGAATGGGGAGGCCTGCCCATGCGCCCCGCAATCGTCCACCTCCTGTCCCTGTCCCTGGGCCTCGCCCAGGTGGCCGTCGCCACGGGCCCCGCCGTCGATACCGGCACGGCGCCCTCCGCGAACGTCATCGCCCCCGCCCCCACCACCGCCCCCGCCGCGACGGCGAAGCCGGCCCCCGCCGCGACGGCCGCCCCGTGGTCGGTGGCCCGGCGCTCCATCGTCGAGGGCAAGGACGCGAATCGGTACTGGCAGGTGGATTACCTCATGCGCAACGACGGCGCGGAGGCGACCACGATCGCGCCCGGAGGGGTCTCGGCCGAGGTCGAGGGCTGGGTGTCGAACTCGCGGGTCAGCAGCCATGCGACCCCACGGATGTCGCGGGTCGCGGTCTCGGGGGCCTCGGGCCTGGTCGGGGCGGGAGACGTGATCGCCTCGTCCGACGAGTGCCGGCGGTGCCGCGAACGCGCGGTGCTCCAGGTGTGGCCCGCCGCCCTGGGCGACAACCCGCCCGACCCCGTGGCCAAGGCCACCGTGAGGCTGGTCTCCACGGCCGAGCAGAAGGCCGCCCAGGTCGCCCCCGGGGGGCTCCTCAGGGTACGCCTTCGGCTGGAGCACGAGCACTTCCTGTATGGGCCGCACGAGCCGTTGCTCGGCCCCCGCACGCTCACGCTCGCGCTCGGAGACGCGCTGATCCGCGATACCCTGCCCCTCCTGCGCGAGACCAAGCTGCCCCGATGCGCCCCGAGGGCCTGGCCCTCCGCGGCCGAGCCCCCCGCCGACCGCCTGGACACGCAGGTCTTCCGCTCCGCGCCCAGCAGCCTGCACCTGCACGCGCTCATGCCGGGCGAGCAGTCGTACCGCTTCAACGACTGCCCGGTGCGGTACTCGACCCGCATGCGCCTGCGGTTCTACTACCTGATCGCGCCCGGGACCGAGGGGGATTGCAAGGCCCGGATCATCCAGTCTCGCGACGCCCCCACGGCCTGGAAGATCCTCTCGGACGGGGAGATCGAGCAGCCGCTCGCGGTCGTGGGGCGATGGGTCAAGGTCGAGCGCATCTTCCGCACCGAGTCCGAGGCCACGAGCCTCAGCCTGGAATTCCGCGTGTGCGGGGACATCGGCGAGATGTGGGTCGACGACGTGACCCTGGAACCCGTCGAGGACGACGCCGGCGGCCCCTGACCTCCACCGCCGTGATCGGATTGACGGTCGCGATCCCGTTTCCGGGTGCCCTGCTCACGGCACGTGAGCATGAGGTCGAGGATCGCGCGGGCGGGCCCCATGCTCACGACACGTAAGCATGCGGCCCGCCAGTTCCCTTTTTCGCGCAGAGGATCTCCCTGTGGGACGCCCGTTCCACGGGGATCATCATGGGCTCCAGGCAAGCGGGAAACGCTCCTGCTCGCGTGAGGCCGGTAATCGGGGGCCTGCGATCTCTCGATGATAGGAGAGGGAGTCGAGCCTCCGGGGTGCCGCGTTGCACCGCTCATTGACAATTCGCACCCTCTGGCCGGCGCGCCCCGTCGATCGGGGAAGGCCCCCTCTTTCGCGAAAACGTGAATTTGCAGAACGAACCCAATTCGGCTCCGCGGGTCGCGAGGCATCATCGGGCGGATGGGGAACAAGGGAAACGACTTGGGTCGAATTCGCGGGCGGCTCGAAGGGGCATATCGGCATGCAACGACGGGAAAACGAAGCCAAAACGAACCCAAAACGAACCCAATTTGGGGGCCTCCAGGCGGAGAACGAACCCAACGGCGGAGGGCTCCGCGGCGAGAATCCGTCGGGAGCCCCGGGTCATCAATACTTGGGCACCAGCTTCTCGCGCTCGGCGTAGCCGGGGCCGTGGTGCTCCTCGTCGCGGCGGCAACTGAATCCCCGGTTCAACTCGTCCTTGGCGAGGTCGGCCCAGGGGGTGTTGGGGTGATTCTTGATCACCTGATCCATGAGCTGCCTGGCCTCGGCGTACTTCTTCTCGGTCTCGGACTTGGGGGCCTTGGTCTCGACCGCGTGGTTGATGACCCAGTTGACGGTGAGCTTGCCCTCCTCGGGCATCTTGCTGGGCTTGAGGGCATTCTTGCGGTAGAGGGCGATCGTCTCGTCGAGGCAGGCCAGGTATTCGTAGGTCTTCACCTGATAGGCGACCACCTGGGCGAGCATGAGGTCGTAATGGGCCTGCCACCGCTTGTCGGGCTCGCGGTCGCGGAGGTTCTTGGCGGCCTTCAGGCGCTTCTCCATGATCATGTACTGTTCGAGCCGGGCGCGGGCCCTGGGGCCCTCGGCGATCATCTCCTGGATGCACACGTCGGGCACGATGGAGTAGCCGCGACGGTGGACGAAGTCCTTGGAGGTGACCGCGATGATCTCGTGCAGGAGCCGGCCGAGTTCGCTCTTGTTGCGGCGGTCGAAGTAGGGCTCGCGGCCGTCGTAGCTGGGCACGTATTCCTTGAGCGTGGCCATCGAGTACGCCTTCTCGCGCTGGCGGATCCGCATGTTTTCCTCGCTCGGAAGGAGGAAGTAGATGCCGCCGGAGTCGCGCACGAGGCGGGCGAGCTCATAGGGGGCGAAGCCCGAGGGCTGCTCGTCCCATCGCTCGTGGAGTCCGTCGACCTGGAGGGTCTCGCGGTCGGCGCTCTCGGGGCCTCGCTTGATCGCGGGCCAGTACTGCTCGTTGGTCACGGGGTCCACGTACAGGAGGTGGGCGCGGTCGTACCCGAAGAGGGACTGGCGGCCGATCACGTACAGGGGGACGCCGTAGCTGACCAGGGCCAGGCGGGCTTCCTCCACGTTGTCGCCGTCGTCGCCCGACTCGTCGGTCACGAGGACCAGGAGCATCCGGCGATCCTTGTCCATCTTCTTGCCGTACTCGTTGACCACGCGGGCGATCATCTCGTTGGTGCGCTCGACGCCGGTCTGGTCGACGAACAGGTTGGCGATCGCCTTGCGGATGGTCTCGATGTTGGCGGTGGGCTTCTCGACCTCGGGGTGGAGTCCGTCTCCGAATCCGATGACCACGTGGTTCAGCGCGTCGCTGCCCTTCTTCTCCCTGTCCAGGTTGAGGTTGAGGCCCTTGGACACGCGGTCGAACTTGTCCTTGACGGCGGCCTGGTCGTCCTTCATGCTGCCGGACTCGTCGAACAGCCAGATGACCGTGAGCTTGTGCGCGGTGAGGTGGCGGAGGATCTCGCGTGCGAGCTGGTCGAGGGCCTCGCCGATGTCCTTCGTGGCGGCGGTGGTGTCGCCGGTCACGCCCCCTCCGCCGTTGCCCCCGCCCGCGCCCCCGGGCCGGTTCGAGAAGTCGATGGTCGCCCCGCTCTTGGGCAACAGCGCCAGGCCCGAGGTCCGGGCCACCACCTTGACCTGCGGCAGGTTGCCCTCGCCCACCGCCGAGGCCACCCCCACGCTCGGCGTGGCCGAGGGGGCGCCGGTGCCGGTGCCCAGCCCCGAGACCCCGCCCGGGGTGGCCGAGGCCGATCCGCCCAGCCGGTCGCGAGGGGCGGTCGAGACCGGATTGTCGATGATCATCGCCTCCTCGGCCTTCTCGCCCGAGAGCTTCGGGTCGAACGGGGCCGAGTCGATCGACGGCGGCTTCTCGATGATCTCGGCCGTGACCGCGACCACCGCGAGGAACCCGAGCAGCCCGAGGTGCACCAGCGCCGAGACCGCCCAGGCCGGGGCCGCGTACTTCCACGCCTTCTTCCGCTTCTTCTTCACCAGAAGCTTCGGCCCCGAGGGGGTCGCGGGCTTCGCGTCGGGCGAGGCCGGGGCCGCGGGCTCGCCGGGCGTGGGCACGTCGTTCGCCGGAGGCGAGTCGCGTCGCAGGAGGCGACCGAAAAGCCCCTGCCCGGCGGGCCTGGCGGGGGGGGGCGGCTTCAGGGCCGGTGCCGGCGTGGGTGCCGGATCGGGCGAGGGAACGGGGGCGGGGGCCGCCATGGCCCCCACGGGAGGGGCCGGTGCCGGGCGTGCCGGTCCCAGGTCCACCAGTCCGTACACACCATCATCCGACGTGGGTGCCTGTATGGTCATGACGAGCGCGTCCCGGAGAGGGATGGGACCGAAGAGAGGAGGACGATGAGCGTTGCGAGCGAGGCCCGGGCCGATCGGCCAGGGCCGGTTCCGCCGATCGAGCGATCGGGATCAGAGTTTGGGCAATTCGGGCGGCTTCGCCATTGCGGGCTTGGGCTGGGCCTTCTTCTTGGCGGCCGCGGCCGCCTCCTGGTCGTTCATCTTGGGCCGGGGCGGGACGGTCACCTCTTCCCAGCGGAATCCGAAGGGGTCCTTCAGCTCGCGCCTGGCGAGCAGGGCCCAGGGGGTGCCGGGATGCTCCTTGACCACGCGTTCCAGCAGCTCGCGGGCCTCCTTGGCGTTGGCCAGGTCGCGTCCCTTCAGGTGGACTTCCTCGTCGGGCCTCATCTTCCAGGCGTTGGACGAGGGCTTCTCGAACTTGGGCGTGTCGCGCTTCATCTTGGCGCAGGCGGTGTTGTACTCCAGGCAGCGGGTCTTCATGGCCAGCAGGCGCCCCCTGATCAGATCATAGTGCGCCTGCCAGCGTCGAGAGGTCTCGTGGTCGCGGCGCTGGGTCACGGCCAGGATCGTGGCCTCGTTCGGCGGGGAGTTTACGCCCAGGGCCATGTCCACGGTGTACTGGATCAGGGCCACGATCTCCTGGTTGCGGGCCATGGCCTCCTTGAATTCGGGCCCGTCGGCGGCGGGGAACGAGAGCGAGGGCTGCCCCGGGAGCTTCTGCTGGGTGATGAGCGAGGCCCTCATGACGGCCTGCCGCAGGGGGTTCTTGTTCACCGCGTTCACGTACTGGTCCTTGCTCACCCAGTCGGGCCGGTACTCGCGCATGCCGGCGGGGTCGAACGTGATGTGGTTCGATCCCATGCGGGTCACGAAGTAGATGCCGCCGGTCGCCCCGGCCATCCTCGACAGGGCATACGGGCCGAACCCGGCGTCCAGGAAGTCATACTGGGGGCCATCGTACCAGAACGGCAGCTTGATCCCCTCGGTCGTGGCGGTCTCGGGCCCCTGCCTCACGGGCAGGCCGAAGTAGGTCTGCTTGGTCTTGGGGTCGGTGTAGTTCATATAGCCGTCGGCGCGTCCGAACAGGGCGGGCGAGCCGAGCACGTACACGGGCATCTTCACCGAGTTGGCGGCGGCGATCGCGCCCTCCAGGGCGTCCTCGTCGTCGCCGACCTCGTCGGTCACGACCACGACCATGGTCTTGTAGGGGACCTTGTTCTTGCTGAAACGCCCGTACTTGCGGGCGATCTCGCCCACGGTCTGGAAGGTGGACTCGAAGCCGGTGGTGTCCAGGGGCACCGCGGCGATGGCGCTGGAGACCTCCTGGCGGTCGGAGGTGGGCTCGGACGTGAGGACCTTGCGGTCCTTGCCGAAGGAGACGACCGCGGTGAGCAGCCCCTCGTCCTTGGTCCGTCCGTCCCTGTCCATCTGGAGGATGTGCTCGTACACGTTGTCGATGTACTTGTTCAGGCGCTCGCGCTCGGCGACCAGCGAGCCCGAGGCGTCGAACGCCCAGACGACCAGCGTGTGGCCGTCCTCCATCTTGCGGAGGATCTCCACGGCGATCCGGTCCACCGCCCCCTCGACCGACCCCACGTGCTCGGCGCCCGAGCCCTGGATCGTCATGCTCCGATCCAGATGCATGGGCATGGGCAGCGCCACCGAGGCGATCCTGGCGATGCCCGGCGTGGACAGGTCGGGCGCCACCTTGGGCGGAGGCGTGTCCGAGGGCGGGGGCTGGATGATCATGGCCGAGGTCGCCGGGCCGAACGACCCGGCTACGGGGGCCATCTGCGTGGGCTTGTCGGTCTCCAGCACGGCGGCGGTCTCAAGCTTGGCGAAGTCGCTCAGCGAGGTGTTCACGACCTCGGTGCGGAACTCCGCGGGCTTCGTCTGCTCGTGGGCCGCCAGCCCCATCATCCCCAGGCCGAACAGGACGACCAGGTGCGTGGCCAGGCTCACGCCCCAGGCCGGCAGTTGCAGGTCCACCCGTTCCCCCAGCCAGAGGGCGACCCGCGGGTGACGCTCTTCTATCCAGAGGATCACGTCACGCAGCACGGTTCGAGACTCCTGAGTCCACCTGAGCTGGGTCCGCTCCGCTCCGCTTCCGATCGGCCGTCCGCCAGGATACCTCTTCAAGGAAGCCCGGGGGCGCCATCGCCCTCGCGTGGCCTTCCTCGCCTCGCGGTGTCATTGAATCCATCCATTATCTTAAGCCCCCATGACGCGAAGAGCAACCCGGACCTCGGCGGCATTTCCGGATTCCCGGCCCCCTCTGCCCGCCCGTTCCCTCACTCCGGATCGGCAAATCGGCAGGCTTCCGACCTTCCGGCCGCATCGACCGTCGGGCCGCTGGGATCGACAAATCTGGACACGGAAGTCATTGCGAAAACAGCGTGGCCAGGAATGTGGATCGGATGGCGGCACGAGGGGGACGCACGCCGACTGGGTCTGCAGAACCCTTCCCGCAACGGACTGACGGCAGCACCTTCACCGGCAAGACCAACGACATCGGCCTCACGGTCCGGTTCACCACATTCACCCAGACCCTGGCCGCGTGGTCGAACGGCCCGGCCCGTGTCGAGGCAACGGTCGGCGACCCTCGCCAGGTCCGCATGGGTGGGGGAGGCACCGCCGTGCCCGAGCCCGCCTCGCTGGCCATGCTCGGCCTTGGCATGGGCGCCGTGGGCTTCGTCCGTCGTCGCCGCGCCGCGACCGTCTGAATCCGTCCCCCGGCGAGGTGACAGATTTCGCCGCTTGGGCCCGAGAAACGAGAAGGGGACGCGGCGCATCCAGACCGGATGGGCTGCGTCCCCGTTCTTCGTTCCTCGTGCCGGCCCGTCGCTTAGCCCTCGGGCGTGAGGCCCAGGACGATGTCGAACCGGGCGACCAGCTCGCCGAGCGTGGAGCCCTTCATGGGAGCGAAGTCCACGGTCACGGCGTCGCGGATCTTGGGGTCCTTGAGGCTCCGGTAGATGCCGTCCCTGGGGTTGCCGGGGTGGTCCTTCACGTAGCACTGGGTCGTGAGGAGTTCCTTGCCCGACTTGTTGATCTTGTAGTGGATGTGCGGGCATCGGCCGGGATAGGGCACCGGCTTGATGGTGCGGAAGTAGTACTCGCCCGTGGATCCGGTGAGGAAGCGGCCGAAGCCCTGGAAGTTCTTGTCCTGCTTGTCCTTGTTGTCGGTCCCGGTGTGCAGGTATGCGCCGTTCTGGTCGCACTGCCAGATCTCGACGACCGTGTTCCGCAGGGGGTTGCCCTTGGCGTCGAGCACTCGCCCGGTGAGGTGGGTGATCTCGCCCACGGCGGGGGTGAGGGCGGCGTTCAGGAGCAGCAGGTCGTTATCGGTGTCCAGCGGCAGCTTGTCGGGGTAGAACGGCCCCTCGGTCTGCCTGGGGGTGAGCGTGAGCTCGTCGGCGAACGCGCCCGGGACGGTGAAGGCCGCGGCGCCCAGGCTCATGGCGGCCAGGAACCGGCGACGGCTCGTGTGGACATACGGATGAAACATGGGATCGCCTCGCGAGGAAGGGACGTGTGGATCTGTTTCTATCGCAAAGCCCGGGGGCGTGCAAGCGGCCCCCAGGAGAGGAGGCGTCTGGACGCCCAGCGATGGCCCGGCGTTGGACCGAAATCATTCGGATTGACCGTCCCCGAGGCCTTCGCGTAAGTTCCTGGCGGAACGCGTCGCGATCGCGACGCTCCGGGTCGTTTCGCCCCACGGAGGAGAGAACAACATGCCCCGTCGTCTGAGATTGCCTCGCGCCCGGTTCGTGATCGCCGCCAGCTTCCTGTTTTGGGGGATGACCGCGTTGGCGACGGCGCAGGAGGCCAAGCCGGTGGCCTCGCCGTTCGACCTCTCGCTCGTGCCCGCCGGGGCCCCGGTGGTGATCTCGCTGCGCCCCTCCGCCCTCTTGAAGCTGCCCAACTTGAAGCCGCTTTACGAGGAAGCCACCCGCGCTGACGAGATCAAGCGCGCCGTGGACGTGGCCGACCCCGAGTCGATCGAGCAGGTCACCTTCATCCTCCTGAGCCGCGACATCCCCGCGGGAAACGACGCGGGCGAGGCGATCGTCCGCAACTCCGCCGTGGTGATCCGGACGAACAAGCCCCGCGAGTGGAAGGCCCTGGCCGCGGCCGCGGGTGCCCCTCTGACCAAGGCCACCCACGACGGCAAGGATTACTACAAGATCGAGGGAGACGAGGCCATGGGGTTCGGCTTCTACGAGGCCGACCCGAACACGCTGATCGTGGCCACCGAGGCGAACCTCCACAAGTTCATGGGCATGGGCAAGGTGGCGGCCCCGGCCAACGGGATTGAACGCGAGCTGACGCTTCCGGACCCGGCCTTGGGGACCCCCCTATTGCTCGCGACCCTGGATTTTGCCTGGATCCGCGGCCTGGCGAGCCCGGCGCTGAAGGCCGACCCGCAGGCGGCGCTGGGGCTTTCGCTCATCGGCCCGATCTGGGAGAAGACGGACTCGGTGGTCCTGGGGATCTCGGCCTCCGAGACCGACGTGACCCTGACCGCCGATCACCTCTGCGGCGACGAGGAAGGCGCCGAGAGCGTGAAGGACACGGTGGACGCCCTGCTCACCCTGGGCCAGAACATGGCGCCCGAGGCCGTGAAGATGGTCCAGCGCGAGAGCAAGGGGGAACCGCTCGCGGCCGAGATGGCCGGCCTGGGCGAGCAGGTCCTGGATTCGGCCACGGTCGAGGAGGTCTCGCCGAAGGTCATCCGGTTCAAGACCACCGCGAAGATGGACCTGGCCCGGGTCGTACGCTCATTCTCGAAGGCGAAATGACGCCAGACAGGCTCGCGGCGGCCCTCGATCAGCGGGATCGCCGCGAGTTGTCCACCAGCAGCAGCCACCCGGGGATGATGACGGTGCAGACGAGCAAGCTCAGCACGATCACGATGTCTCGCGGGCCGAAGGGCTTTCCGCCGCCGATCGTATACAGGATCAGGAGGGCGAGGACCCCCAGCGTCATGCCCAGGAAGATCGCCACGCGATTGGCCTGCCCACGCTTGCGGCACTGAGGGCTCAGGTTGGCCTTGAAGTCCATCGCCGAATTCTCCCTCGTCGAGACAATGGGGCGGATTGCCCTGAGTTTCGCCGCCCGCGGGAGATTCTTGGACGGATTTTAGGAATCAGGGCGATTTTTTCGTGAGGCTCCGGGCCATGGCCTTGAACGCGGGCAGCGATTTCGCCTGGTCCTCGCGCCCCACCAGCCCTACCATCACGATGTAGGAATTCTCCGGGAAGAGGATCACATGGTAGACGGACAGAGGGGTGCCCGAGCGTAGATCCTGGGCTTCGGCCTGGGATTCGAAGCCCTCCAGGCCGTCGATGGTGATCGGCTTGACGGACTTGACCTTGAGCCCCTTCGTCTGTGCGGTCTGGCGCAGATGCTTGTCGGCGAACGTCTTGTGGTCGCGGACCTGCACTTGATTGAGCGCGGCGGACGCGATGAAGAGCGGGTCCCTTGGGGACTTCGCGGGAATCACGCCGTCCCGGGTGAACGTCAGGGTCCGGCTTATCCCGGGCGCGACCTTCAGGTCGCCGGAGGCTTCGAGGGTGAATGGCAGGTCCGCGCCCGGTTCAGCGGCCGGGCCCTTGTCGAGCTTCACGCTGAGGACGGTCGCCTTCATGCGTTCGGAGAGCTCGCGTTCGTCGTTCTTGGGCAAGGTGGCGGTGACGAGCATGGTCTTTGACTCGTCGCCGAAGGCCACGACCCACTTGGAGAAGACCGTGCCGGCGGCGGGCTGCTCGAAGTGCACGAGCACGGCGGGAAGGCCGTCGATCTTCATCTCCTCGCGAGAGAGGAGCGTCCAGCCGCGGGCCTTCATCGGGGCCTGGGCGAAGCCCCCGGTCACCTTCGCGAACGGGCCGGGGATCTTCGTGGCCACGACCGACGACTTCGTCTCGGGCTGGCCGAACCCGTCGAACGAGTCGGATTTGGAGAAGCCCGCGGGCTGGATCAGGGTGACCCCGACGCTCGGGAAGCGGACCGGGGCCTTGTCGGGCGCGTCCTGAGCGATCAGGGGCGCGAGCAGCCATGCGATGAGGAAGGAGAGTTTCATGAGCGCGTCGTCCTTTGGCCGGAGAGGGGGCCGAGGCCGCGATCAGTTCCGCCCGAGCTTCTCGTCGAGGGTCTTCTGGTAGCCTTCCTTGCGCTTGGGGAACTCGACCACGACGAGCTTCTGGCCGGCCTCGTCCCAGGCGTATTCCTGGTAGTAGGGGAGCATTGCAAGCTGCATGCCGTCGGCCTGCCCCTTCTTGAGGATCTCGCTCATGAAGGTCTCGTGGGTGAGCGGCTTCGGGTCATCCATGATGTTCTGGGCGTTGCGGATGGCGATCGCCTGCTGGACGGCCATCGCGCCGATCTTGCCGACGCTCGTGCGATAGGCCGCGGCGCTCTGCGTGAGCGGGTCGGCCACGTCGATGTTGGTGGCCGCCAGGACCCCGCCGTCGGCCAGGGCGTCGGCGAGCTTCAGGACGTTCTGCGTGGTCTTGCCCACAGTGTCGCGGCTCTCGACCTTCTCCACCTTGGCCTGCCCCTTCTTGGTCTTGGGCTTGGGCGCGTCGCAGCCGGCGATCAGGAAGGAGCCAAGGGCCAGGGCCAGGCCGATCGTCGGGCGGGCGAGGCCGGGTCGCATACTCGTGAACATCGCGTGGGGATCCTCGGAGTGGTGGGTGTCGTCGGGTCTCGACGGCGTATTATGGGCCCGTCGCCCTCCGATTCGCTATCACCTACCCTGCCGAAGATCCCGATCCCGGAATTTCATCCAGATTCCAGATTCGGGACCGTTCCGGTCATACACTCTTCAAATCTGGAATCTGGAATCCGACGGAGAGCTTTCTCAGCCGCCCGCCGACCAGTCCCATGACTTCAGCTCTTCGAGCTTGTCGTGGCGGGTGAGGTCGAAGTGCAGAGGGGTCACGCTGATGTAGCCCTCGGCCAGGCTCGACACGTCGGTGACCGGGCCTTCCAGTGCATATGGGGGGGCGTAGGTGAGCCAGTAATACGTGCGTCCGCGAGGGTCCTTGCGGCGCTCGAACGTCTCGCCATGACGCCCCACGCCCATGGGCACCACGCGCACGCCCTTGGGCTCGCCTCGCGAGTGCGCGGGCAGGTTCACGTTGAACAGGGAGCCGGGCGTGGGCTTGTTGGCCAGGATCCGCTCGATCACCCTCACGGCGTGCCTGGCCGCGTGGGGATAGTCGAAGTGCTCGGCCAGTTCGAGCGACACCGCGATGCTCGTGATCTTGAAGAAGGCGCCCTCGATCGCGGCGGCCACGGTGCCCGAGTACAGCACGTTGATGCCCGCGTTCGCGCCCGAGTTGATGCCCGAGATGATCAGGTCCGGCGGGCGGTCCATGAGCTCAAGGACGGCCAGCTTCACGCAGTCGGCCGGGCTGCCTTCGATCGAGTAGCCGATCGTGGAGCCGTCCTCCTCGTCCACCTGCTTCACGACCAGGGGGTCGAGGATCGAGATCGAGTGCCCCACGCCGCTCTGCTCGAGCGCGGGCGCGATCACCGTGACCTTGCCGAGCTTGAGGAGCTCCTTGCGGATGGCCCGCAATCCGGGGGCGAACACGCCGTCGTCGTTGGTCAGGAGAATATGCACGGGACGGCTCACGGAGAGGAATAGGGAGGGCCGGTCAAGTGGGGCGATCGTATCGGGAAGGGTCAACCCCCGTCAATGCGACCGATTCCACCTCGGGCCGAAACGGCCCTCATGGCCCCCACCCGTTCCACCCCGCGCTGCGTAAGCATGCCCTTCCCATCCAGAAGCGAGACCCCGGAAGCCTCCCCCTTGGTCGAGGGCGAGGCGCTAGGCCTCGCTCAGGACGATCCTCATGGCGATCGGGGCGAATCCGGCGAGGGCCAGGGCCTCCTCGGGCATCCGGCGGTCGCGGACCACGCGCAGGGCCTTGTCGACCGACCGGGCATTCGGCGAGATGTAAGTCTTGACCACGGCCGAGCCCCGGGGGGCGCACACGATGACCACCCCGCCGTCGTTCGAGGCGTCGGCCACGAGGATGTTGAGCCCGCGCGATCGCAGCTCGCGGAGGTCCTCGCTGCCGATCCACGCCGCGGTCCCGCCGATGAGCAGCGAGTCCCCCGCGACGCCGGGGCCGAGCGATTCGATCGCGTCGAGGACCGCCGAGGGGCCGCTGTCGGGCAGGAACTGGAGCTGGAACGTGGCGGACTGATTGGCCGCCGTGGTCACGCGGACCCTGGCCATGCCGCCCGGGAGCCGCTCGGCGTCGAGCGTCCGCGAGCGTCGCAGGAGCATGGCCACGGACTCGCCCTCGGGGCCGGGCAGGTCGCGGTATTCGAGCCGGAAGGCGGTGTCCAGGTGATCGGCCAGGGCCCTCAGGCCGATCGGCGACACGTGCGAGAAGCACCACACGTCCATGCCGATCTTGGCCACGATCTGCCCCAAATCGTCCAGATGGTCGAGGAGCCGCGGGGCGAGGTCCCGGAGGTTCCAGTAGGCGATGTCCAGGACCTCGGCGCCGGGGGTCCCGCTGGAGGCCACGATCTCGGCCGCCGTCTCACCGCGCGCCGATCGGCCCAGGGCGCCGAAGAATCCGGCCTGCGGGTCCACCCCGTGGAACAGCCCCCGCAGGCGTGCCAGCGCCGCGGGCTCGGCCAGGCCCTCGGCCTCGGAGGTTTCCAGCCAGAGCGCGATGGCCGAGAGGCGGATCCCCTCGTTGAGGAACCGGGCGTCGGCGTCGAACGCACCCTTGGCCGGGCGCCCTCCGCCGTCCTGGTCGGTGGTGATCGAGGCGTGGTGCAGGGCCACGAGCCGCCAGCGGTTGTCGAAGACCGGGCTGCCCGAGGACCCGGGCTCGGTGTCGCACACGTAGTGCACGACCACGCGGTTGGCCTTGACGACCTGGTTGTCCTGGATGGCGATCTCCTTGGGACGCCCTCGCGGGTGCTGGATGATGTTCACGACCTCGGCCGGCCCCACCGTCAGGCTGTCGCGAGCCAGGGGGATCGTCCCCTGCCCCTCGAGCCCGATCACGCCGCAGAAGGTGAAGTCCAGATTCAGCTGGGTCACGAACAGGCGGTTCGGCGCGAGGGCGACCTCAACGCTCCGGGGTGCGTAGGTTTCCCCCGGCGGGACATCCTCGAAATTGGCCATCGCCTGAGCCCGGGCCGCCGTGGCCATGTCGGGCAAAACGTGATTGTTGGTCAGGATGATGTCGGGAGCGACCAGGAATCCCGTGCCCGTGGCGCCGTCGGCGCGGCGGATCTTCACCACCGCGCGGCCGAGGCGGTCGCCCGTGCGCAAGAAGTGGAAGGGCAGCAGGTTGCCCTCGCCCAGGATCAACTCCGGTCGGACCTCCTTGGCGTCGGTCGCCTGATGGGACAGGTATCGATTCGCGGAATGGAGGATCGGCGTCTCCCAGCTCGCGAGGAATTGGCCGTTGAGGCGGGGGATGTCGGGCGTGGGCATGAGCGGGTTCTCGCGGATCGAGCCAACAGCGTGTCCGGGTCCGGAACTCCGGGCGTTCCACCTCCCCTCCAGAAAGGCACGAAAACGGACAGGCACGGCCTCGTCCAGCGGACGGGGCCACACCAAGGCGCCGCGCGCACACTCCGCGGTGCGGCAGGTCCCTCATCCGATATGTATCGTGACTTCTCAGATCCGATGCACTCAATCGTGTCGATTCGTCAGCGAGTCGCCATCTCTGAAGGATTTCATTGTGCGCGGCCCGCCCCGCGGATACGCTGGGACGCAGGGAGGACGTTCGCCATGTTCACCATCGTTCTGGTCGGATTGCTCGCCGCGGTAGGTCCGGAAGATCCGGCCGATTCCCCGGGCCGTTTGTTCGCGCAGTTCCGCGAGAACCGCGACAAGTTCCGCACGCTGGAGGTCCAGTGGCGGCGAGATCCGAAGCACACCGACGACTGGCGCCTGAGCCTGACGAAGCGGCTGTCCTCCGTCGAGGCCGAGTTCGCCAAGCTCGAAACGACCGACTCGGAGGTGTACCGCAGGCTGCAGGTGGAGCAGCAGGGCCTCCGCACCCAGTTAGCGCAGTTCCGGGGTTCGATCGGGACCTTTCACACCTTCCTGGGCGACGGCAAGCGGTTCATGATGCGCCACGCCCCCCCGAACTGGGGCCTGACCCATACCGACGAGGACTGGCTCATGCCCGACGAGCCCGTCACGCCCGAGACGATGGCCCGGGACTACTCCGGCTTCACGTTCCAGTCTTACCAGGGAGATCCCAACCTCGGGTTCCGGGTCTGGACCCTGGTGGCGGGCGGCAACCCGGGGACCGGGGCCGTCTACCGGAACCTGCAGGATATCTATGCGGCCAACTTCTTCCCGCCCCTGGTCACGCTCCCCAGCCTCCCGGGAAAGCTGCCCTGGCACCCGATCGACCTCCTCTTCGCGGCCAACCCGGGCGAGTTTCGGACCATGGGACGAACCGTGATTGACGGCACCGAGGTGGTGATCGTCGAACGCCGGTCCCAGACCGTCCAGGAGCCCTCTCCCCTGAAGTCGCAGGTGGGCGGCCGCCTCAGGCAGGATCAGGTGGAAAGGGCCTTCCTCGACCCCGCCCGCGGCGCTTTGCCGGTGAGGATCGAGTGGGACTCCGAGCTCTTCGTCGACGGCAAGCCCCTGCCGAGGCCCAGGGGTTATCGCCCCCATCGGGTGCTCGAGGTCACGAAGATCGTCAAGGTCCCGGAGGCCGGCTTCTACCCGACGGAAGGCCGCGAGATCCTTTACGGGGATGATCCCAAGGTCGAGGGGCCCGGCAACACGCCCGAGGGGCTGATCGCGGGCAACCTCTTCGAGATCCCCTCCGTCGCGTTCGAGGAGACGAGCTGGCAAGCGGCGAAGGTGCGGGCCAACGCCCCGCTGCGGGAGACCTTCGCCCTGAAATTCCCCGAGAATGCCTACTACTACAGCGAGATCGACGGCTACTCGGGACGCGTGGGGGATGAGCACCGCGACGGGTCGGCCCTGCCCTGGAGCCTGTGCGCGGTGATCGTGGCGGGGTGGGCGGTTTATGGGATCGCCGGAGCGGTCCGGCACCGGCGTGCTTGGTCGCGAAGCCGTATCCGGCCCTCAGCCGCTTGAGCCGGGCGCGGGCTTGGCCTACAATGGGGCCGTTCCTGCACGAGAGACGGAGGTGCGCCTTGAGCGACTGGACTGATCCCGAACTCGTCGCCCACCGCGACCGTCTGCTGGACACCCTGCGAGGCTACGGCCGCGTGGCCGTGGCGTTCTCGGGCGGGATCGACAGCACGGTGGTCGCCCAGGCCGCGCACCTGGCCCTGGGCGAGCGGGCCGTGGCCGTGACCGCCGTGTCCGACAGCCTGGCCTCGGGCGAGCTGGAAGAGGCCCAGGCGCTGGCCTCGCAGATTGGCATCCGCCACCGGGTGATCCGGACCGAGGAGTTCGCCGACCCCAACTATCTGCGCAACAACACCGACCGCTGCTACTTCTGCAAGAGCGAGCTGTACGGACGCCTGTCGTCGCTTTTGGGCGAGCTGGGCGTGGACGCGATCGCCTCGGGCGCGAACACCGACGACGCGGGCGACCACCGCCCCGGCATGAAGGCCGCCGCCGAGAACAACGTCCATCACCCGTTGCAGGAATGCGGGCTGGGCAAGCCCCAGGTCCGCGCCCTGGCCAAGGCCTGGGGCCTGCCCACCTGGGACAAGCCCGCCACGCCCTGCCTCTCCAGCCGCATCGCCTATGGCGAGGACGTCACGCCCGAGCGTGTGAAGATGATCGACTCCGCCGAGGCCTGGCTCCGCGCCCGAGGGCTGGTCCTCCTGCGGGTCCGCTACCACAAGGGCGACCTCGCCCGCATCGAGGTCCCCATCGAGGAGCTCCCCGCGCTCGCCGCGCCCGGGGTCCGGGAGGCATTGACCGCCGCCTTCCGCGACCTAGGTTTCAAGTACGTCACGCTCGACCTCGACGGGTTCCGGTCCGGCAGTATGAACGCCGTGATCCCGATCGGCAACCTCATGAAGACGCTCGTGACCAGCCCCCGCTGAGTCGAGAGGCCTGGGCCAGACGTGGCCTCTGCCCTGTTTTGCGCCACCCATCGCGTACGAGGGTGGCGATCGTCCGGCCTTAAGTCTTCCTCAAAAGTGAGCTGCCGATGCCCCGCGCCACGTGCCGATGCGGCCATGCCTTGACCGTGCCGTTCGATCCGAATGAGCGTGTGGTGTGTCCCGGATGCGGGTCGAGGGTGCGCATCCGTCGCAAGCCGGTCGAGGCCCCGGCCGACGGCTTCCTGCGGTTCTTCTGCCCATGCGGGAGGAAACTCAAGGTCGAGGCCTCGGCCGCCCTCTCGACCGGCAAATGCCCGGACTGCGGACGCCTCGTCCCGGTGCCCTCGGCCTCGACCTCGCAGAAGCCGCCGGGCCACCCCGACGCCGAGACCGAGGAACTCGCCACCGTCGATCTCGCGGCGAGGGATCGCTGGGCCGCCGGCCACGTGGCGAAGCTGCCCGGTGGCGTGGCCGCGGTCGCCCCCCCGGTGCCCCGCCCCTCGGCGTTCGCGGGGGACCCCACCGACCGCAAGGAGGTCGGCCTGCGCGTGTGCCCGAAATGCGGCTCCCCCGTCCACCTGGGGGCCTCGGCCTGCCGGAGCTGCGGCACGCCCGTGGCGGCGCGGTAACAGCGGCAGTTGGTCGGACGATCAGGGCGAAAGCAGGCCCGCGAACCGGCCGGCCGCCTCGTCCCAGGCCTGCGTGTTTCGCGGCTCGTAGAGGGTGACCGGGAAGGACCGGGCCACGACCGCGCGGAGGTCGCCCAGCGATCCGATCCGGCCTCGCCCCATGGCCTGGATCAGCACGTTGCCCATGGCCGTGGCCTCGACCGGCCCGGCCATCACGGGGCGCCCGCAGGCGTCGGCCGTGAACTGGCACAGCAGCGCGTTCTTCGACCCCCCGCCCACCACATGAATGGTCTTGATGGTCGTCCCCACGATCTCTTCCAGGCGCTCGATCGTCCAGCGATACTTCAGGGCCAGGCTTTCCAGGGCGCAGCGGATGAACTCCCCCTCGCTCTGGGGGAGGCTCTGCCCGGTTTTCGCGCAGAAGGCGGCGATCCGCGCGGGCATGTCGCCGGGCGGGAGGAACGACAGGTCGTCGGGATCGACGAGCGAGGCGAAGGGCCGGGCCGTCTCGGCGCGGGGGATCAGCTCCTCGTAGGTGAACTCGCGACCGGCCCGCGCCCAGGTCCGTCGGCACTCCTGCACGAGCCACAGGCCCATGATGTTCTTGAGCAGGCGCGTGGTCCCGTCCACCCCCCCCTCGTTCGTGAAGTTGTGCTTGTAGGTCTCGGCATTGATCACCGGACGCGGCACCTCCACGCCCAGCAGGGACCACGTGCCGGAGCTCAGATAGCACCAGTCCGGCGGGTCGGTCGCCCGGGAGGTCGTGGGCACGGCGGCCACCGCGGCGGCGGTGTCGTGGCCGGCGGTCGCCAGCACGGCCAGGGGGGAGATGTTCAGCTCCTCGCAGACCGACCTCCGTAGGGTCCCCAGCTCGGTCCCCGGGTCGACCAGCCGCGGCAGGATCCGGCCCGGCAGGCCCAGGGCCTCGCACAACTCGGACGACCACTCCCCGGTCCTCGGGTCGAGCATCTGCGTGGTCGAGGCGTCGGTCCGCTCGCCCGTCCGCTCGCCTGTGAGCAGCCATGCAAAAAGATCAGGCATCATCAGCAAGGTCTCGGCCGCGTCCAGCAGCGGGGATTGCGACGACTTCAGGGCCATCAACTGGTAAATCGTGTTAAACGGCAGGAACTGAAGCCCCGTGATCTCGTAAATGCGCTCGCGCGGCACGAGCTTTGTAGAAGAGGTGATCATGCCTTCGGTACGGGAGTCGCGATAGTGGACCGGATTGCCAAGCAGAGTGTCGCCTCGCCCCACCAGGCCGAAGTCTACGCCCCAGGTGTCCACCCCCACGCCGTCGAGCGACCGGCCGGTGGCCGCCTTCTTGAGCGCGACCTTGCACGACTCGAACAGATGCAGAAGGTCCCAGTGCAGCGTGTCGAGCAGGCGGACCGGGCCGTTTGGGAAGCGATGGACCTCCTCGAGCTCCAGCCGCTCGCCGTCGAATCGCCCGAGGAGCCCGCGTCCGCTCTCGGCCCCAAGGTCCAGGGCCAGGTAATCGCTCGTATGGGACATTACGCTTCGGGACCCCTTCACCGGAACTTGCTCGTTCATCACCGCCACCGGGCCCAGCACGGCCCGCCCGGCCTGGCGGACCATCATAAGACCCCCGGAGACGCGCGGCAATGAGCGCGACCCCCGTCTGCCCTGGACCGAGAGCCTCGGTCCCCATAGAATGCCGTCAAACAACTGTCGGACAGATCCCCAATGACGTGGAGGATCGGATGCGAAGATCCCTCGTATCGAGGCCCAGGACCCGGGCCATCCTGTACACGGGTTTTGCCGTCGCCGCGATCGGTTCCGGATTCGCGGGGCGATTTTTGGCCTATTCCGCCGCGGCGTCGGCCCGCATGGCCGATGGCCCGATCGTGGCCCCTCACAAGGGCGGGTCGCTCCTGATCTGCGGGGGCGGAAAGATGCCCACCCAGGTCCGGCAGCGGTTCCTCGACCTGGCCGGCGGCCCCGCGGCGAAGATCGTGGTCATCCCCACGGCCCACACCGCGGCCGACTCCACCAGGGCCGACGCCATCTACCTCGACCCCTGGCGTGACCTCGGGGCCAGGGTCTCGATGTTCCACACCCGCTCCCGCGACCAGGCCAACGACCCCGAGTTCGTCAAGACCCTGTCCGAGGCCACCGGCGTGTGGATCAGCGGAGGGATGCAGTCCAACCTGGCCAGGGCCTACGGCGGGACCGAGGTCGAGCGCCAGCTCAAGAAGATCCTCGACCGCGGAGGGGTGATCGGCGGCACCTCGGCGGGCGCGGCCATCATGACCCGCGTGATGATCGTGAGCGGACGCAAGCAGGCCGTCGAGGGCCTGGGCTTCGACCTCTTCCCCAACGCCGTGGTCGATCAGCATTTCCTCAAACGCAAGCGCATGGATCGCCTCATGGGCCTGCTCGGCAACCATCCCGAGCTCCTGGGGTTCGGCATCGACGAGGCGACCGCCCTGCTCGTCCAGGGCAACCGCCTGAGCGTCCTGGGCGACTCCTACGTGGTCGCCTGCCTGCCCGAGGTCAAGGGCCGGGCCGCCAGGACCGAGTTCCTCAAGCACGGGGACGAGGCCGACTTCGCCTCGCTCAAGGGCCCCGAGCCCAGGATCACCGCCGCCGTCGACCTCGACGAGGCCCTGGCCACGGTCGAGTGAGGTCGTCCCGATCCCTGAACTGACATCGGCAAGGTCTCATGCCGCTGATCATCGCCGGCCTCGCCTACGGATTGCTCGCCGGGTTGACCCCGGCAGTGGGTTCGTTTTCCGCCCGGAGGCCACCAAATTGGCTTCGTTTTGGGTTCGTTTTGGCTTCGTTTTCCCGTCATCGGATGCCCAAATCCCCCCTCGGCCCGCCCGGGAAATCGCCCCAAGCCGTTGCCCATGTTCCACATCGGTATGATGAGGCCTCGCGACCCGCGGGGGCCAATTGGGTTCGTTCTGCAAATTCACGTTTTCGCGCAGGACCGGCCCCCTGGTGGTCGGGCCGAGCCCTTTGGGATGGTCCCGATTGTCAATGAGCCGGGGTGTGTTTGGAGGCCCCTCGTCTCCCGATAGTATCGTGGCGACACCGACGCCCGATCGGCGGGGACCGAGCCTTGTTGAGGACTCCCGATTTGCGGATCCTTCACGAGTCCTGGGGCAAGCTCATCGAGTCCTGGGACAGGCTTATTGAGGCCCTGTCCATGCCGGGATTCATCCTCACTCAAGGGGTGAAACGCCTGTGCAAGGTGGACGTCCACGAACGGCGCGGGGGTGAGATCGTCAGGGGATGGGGGAAACGCCCCGAGGAACGCATGGACGTGGGAACGATCGGCACCTGGCAGATTTTCATGGAGATGGGATTCGACATCGTGGTGATCGAGTTGGCGGACGGGAGGTGCCTTGAGTGGTTTGACACGTCCAATGACCTGATCCACATCCTGCGAGACGTGGCCGCCGACCGCGAAAGGCCGTGGAGACACGCGTGACCCGGCCCGTTCCGCAACGCCGGGTGCCACGGGTCGTGCCTGCGCCGCCCGTACGCGACCAGCGATGACCATGGGCCGTTCGCGCTGGCCAGTAGGCCCTCCGGCACCCGTTGCCCGGATGGTAGGGATCATTGTGAACTGAGGAGTCTTCGCTCCGGCGCCATCGCGCCAGACGGAACTCCGCGCCTGATCGCGCTTTACTTCGCGGCGAATGGCCCGGGTGCGCTTTGACAACGCTTGCTTTGGCGCGCATATCTTCGTGGCCGATCCTCGATGCACTTCTCGACGCACGTCTCGCAGGCTTCGCGACCCTCCAGGTCGTCGGAATCCGAGTCGGCCGTACAACCTGCCGTGCCGGCTTCGAGAAGGGGCGAGGATCTTCATGCGTGTCTTGCAACAGCCACCACAAATCCAACCGCGACAGCGCGACGGGGTCGAGACCGAGCTTCGGGCCGCCGTGGCCCGGAGGGTCGGCGACGCCAAGTTCGGCCTCTGGTTCGGCGAGGACGTCCGCCTGGGGGTGGACGGGGACTCGCTGGAGGTGGGCGTCCCCAGCGGGTTCTTCCGCGAGTGGATCCGCGGGCACTTCTCGGGCAGCCTGATCGAGGCGGCCGAGAGCGTGGTCGGGCGTCCCCTGAACCTCACCTTCAAGGTCGATTCCGAGGTCGAGGCCGAGGCCCGGCCCGAGCTCGGCAAGGTAATCGAGACGGATTCGCCCGACGATCGCCGCAAGCCCGCCCCGGTCGAAGTCGATGCGCCCCGCCCTGCCCCCCGCGACCGCCCCAAGGCTCAGCAGGCGCGCCCCGCGAAGAGGCTCGACGATTTCATCGCCGGGCCGGGCACGAAGCTGGCCCTGGCCGCCGCCCGCGAGATGGCGCACAACCTGGGCTCGGGGTTCAACCCGCTGGTCATCCACGGGGGCATCGGCCTGGGCAAGACCCACCTGCTCGAGGGGGTCGCCCACGCCATGAGGGCGGCGAACCCCGGCCTCAAGATCGTCCAGATCACCGCCGAGACGTTCACCAACGGCTTCCTTGAGGCCATGCGCACCAACACGCTCAACAGCTTCCGCGCACGCTATCGAGGCGCCGGGGCGTTGATCGTGGACGACGTGCACTTCCTGGCCGCCAAGAAGGCCACGCAGGACGAGTTCCTCCACACCTTCAACGCGCTGGTGAACGAAGGGGCGCCGATCGTCCTGACCAGCGATCAGCATCCCCGCCAGATCGCCCGCCTGACCGACGAGCTGGCCACCCGGTTCCTGGGCGGGATGGTCGTGAAGCTGGACCCGCCCGACGTGGCCACCCGGCGCGCGATCCTGGAGCACAAGAGCCTGGCGCGCGGGGTGGACCTTCCGGCCCCGGTGATCGCCTACGTGGCCGAGCACCTGCGGACCAGCGTGCGCGAGCTGGAAGGGGCGCTGCACAGCCTGATCGCCCATGCCCTGCTGACCGGCAAGAAGCTGGACCTGAACCTGGCGAAGACCGCCCTGCGCGACACGATCCGCCACACCGCGCAGAGCGTGGCGCTGAAGGACGTGGAACGCGCCGTGTGCCGGCTCTTCAGCCTCGACCCCGAGAGCCTCAAGTCCGACGGCCGGGCCCACGCGGTGGCGCATCCCCGGATGCTGGCCATGTACCTGGCGCGCAAGCACACCGGGGCCGCCTACTCGGAGATCGGCCGCTTCTTCGGGGGCCGCAACCACTCGACGGTGATCTCGGCCGAGAAGAAGGTCCTGGGCTGGCTGAAGGCCGAGCAGCGCAACGGCCTGCTCGCCGGTTTCGAGACGATCGCCGACCTCCTGGCCGCCCTGGACCGAGAGATCGGGATGTGACCCGACCCGACCCTCCCGGGGGCGGGCCTCACGATCGCGGGGCCCTCAGTCCGGCAGGGTCACGTCCTGGAACGGGTCGTCCTGCATCATGGTCTCGATCCTCGCCACGTAGGCGTCCAGGATCATCTCCTGGCTGTCGCGGTCGAGCTCGCTGAGGTACAGGGCCGCGGCGTTGATGAAGGCCTCGTTGGTCAGCTTTCGCCCGCGGAATTGCACCCTCCGCGAGGAGCCCAGGCGTGCGACCACGCGCTTGACCTTCTCGCAAATCTCGGGCAGAGACCGACTCGTGAGCCGATGTTCCTGCGAGAAATCTCTGCGGAATCGCGGTCGTTCTCGTCGTGGAATCAAGCCGTCCTGACCTTCGCCCGCGAATCTCGCAATGCTCACGACAAACCTCCAGAGCCCGCCTGGCGATGCCCCATCGTCCTCGATTGCCCCTTCTACGGGCCGGACGACGCGGTGTGACGGGAAACGCGTGATTGCAACCAGAAACCTATGGGTATCTAGGCCCCCAAATCCCACGCGTCAACACGCCATCCGTATTTCGCAAACGGGCCCGGACGCGTTCCGGCCGTCCGGGCATATTTTCGGTTTGTAGGCGCAGGCCCTGGCCTGTCCAGCCCCTTTCATGAAATCATGCGGAGGTCTGGAACAGAAAGGCGGCCCCGCGGCCCTTATTGGCCTGACTTGGCCTCGGCGACCTCGGGCGAGGCCGACTCGTTCAGGAGCAGCACGAGCGCGTGCTCGA
>JANOBY010000369.1:0-9416 GCA_031411935.1 Planctomycetales bacterium
GCGTTGACGGCCCTACGGGCGACCGGCTGTGCCGAGGCCGATGGGTCGATGCGCGGGGCAGCCGACGCCCTCTGCTGGGATGTCGGCCGTGCGATCAGACTCTTCACCGGGACGAGCTTATGACTTTGCTATCAGCGTGGACCGCCGGCACGATTGAACGATCGATTCGATTCTCCTTCACGATCTTCCCGGAATGCGGATCGTGCATGGCAAGAGAGGGGGCATGGTGCCGGAGCAAGAACGGGTCTCAGGGCGCGCCGCAGGCCCCGAGATCCCGCCGTGATCGGACGCCGATCCGGCCGATTCCCCTCATCCGCATGAAGCGCGACCGTCCGATCACTCAAGCCCATTGATCGACAGAGAATCCTCGATCCTCGACTCATCGATCGTGGCCCGAAGCCCCATCTCGGCGACTTGACGGGGGTTTGCCCTATTTCTGTTCTGGGGGAGCTTCGCCGACCGGCCTCACTCGGAACGGGAAGACCTGGGACACGGGCTCGCCCTTGCCGATGCGGTCGTGGAGGATGATCTCGAGGTCGTACTCGCCGGGGTCCAGCGGCTTGAGGGCGATCGTGTTGGACAGGTACAGGTTCAGAGGGGGGAACTTGCTCTTGGCGTCGTACTCCAGCAGCTTGTCCTTGGCCTGCAGGACCTTCTTCTGGCCTCGGCGACGGATGCGGGCGTCCTGGACCAGGTGCACGCGGTACTCCTTGCCCACGGTCTCGTACTCGTAGCCGGAGGGCTCGTAGTAGATGAGCATCTTGTCGTCGCGCGTGAGGACCGCCTCGGGCAGGGGGACGAAATCCTCGTAGCCGCTGATCCTGGAGCAGGCCACGGCCGGGGACATCTCGAGCTTCCCGGACCACATCGGGGTAGGTTCGAGGGCCATCAGGGCCAGGCAGAGCATCGCCCATGACATGGAGGTCGGTCCCGAGGGGAAGTCGGCGATCGGTGGAGCCCGGTCCAACCTAACGGCCCCCGGTGCGGCTGGCAACCGGGTTCAGGCCTTGCGAGGACGGTTCAAACGGGGCAGACCTTGCGGGCTGTGGCGGATGCTCAAGGGGCGGGGGCTTGCGGACGTGAGAAAGGGGCGACAACGGGGGGAAGTTAGGTCGAAAGAAAAAGGCGGAAGCCCGAAGGATCGGGCCACCGCCTAACGCCGGAGGCGTGTTTCGATGGTTGTGCGAAGGATCGCGGAGACGTCAGGCCACGGACGACTCGCCCTTGCGGCGACGCCTGAGCCCACGCACCGCGGCCCCGCAGGCCACGACCGACCAGGCCAGCATGGTGGCGGGCTCGGGCACGGTGATCTGCTGGTAGGAGATCGTGGTCTTGGGGACGGACTCCTCGCCCACCCCCTCGTCCATCGAGGACCCGGCCGCCACGCGGATGCCGATCCCGTTCTCCTTGTTGAAGCCCGGGATCTTGCTGAGATTGGTGATGGTGAACTCGAAGTCGGGGTTGTTGGCCGAGGGGGCGAACGCCAGACCTCCGTTGTGGTTGGCGTTGAGCGAGGTCCCGTAGGAGCTGCCCAGCCCGTAATTGCGGTTCAGGTAGTCGTCAACCTTGTTGACCGAGAAGCCCCAGGTTCCCGGCCCGGCCTTGCTCTTGTCGGCACTGATGCCGGCCACGATCGAGGCGAAGAGGGGGTCCTTGGAGCCGGTCAGGTCGATGCCCACGCTGATATGCGAGTCGTTGGTGGGGGACTTGAAGCCCAGCATGGCGGCCTCCGTCCCCTTGAACCGGGGGTCGATCGTGCCAACCACCCCGTTACCGTCCGCGTCCCCGGCGATGCCGAAGAAGTTGACTCCGACCTGGAGTTGATCCGAGGCCTCGTCGTAGTGCACGCGGACGTCCTTGACCACCCAGCCGTTGACCTTGCCCTCGCTCGTCATGTAGGCGAGCTGCTGGGGAACTGCCCTGCCCGTGGACGGGGTCTGACGATTCACGATCGTCACGAGCCCCGGGGTCGACGACGGCATGTCCTTCTCGACATTGCCGGTGGCGAAATTGATCGAGCCGGCCGCCGCGGGCCTGGCCCCGGCGAGGGCCAGGATCGTTGCGGCCCCGAACAACATTCTGCGGCGAACCATGACGCGTATCCTCCCGCGAAAAGTTCCTTGGTCTCCGGGCTCCAGGTCGAGCCTCGATCCGGGATCCGGCCTCACAATGGCCAAGCCCCGCGGACCATCTCGATTCGCTGTTCTCTGAAGCTTTTGAGGCCCTTGCACCGCCGGTCAGCATGAAGGTCGATGGAGGTTCCTCCTCCCCCGATCCCTCAGCAGGCCCTTCCCCGAGGGGGTATCGCCCCTGGTTTGGGGCGGTATCCACCGCCAGAAAGGACGTTGGCGCGATGTTTTCGATCCACTCACTCTTCAAGGCCGTCCAGTCGTGGCGGCGGCGTCGCGGTGGCCCGAAGACCACCAACAAGCGCTCCGACATCGCGCTGGAACGTCTCGATCATCGACAACTGATGGCGGTCAACTTGACCGGAAACGCTATAATCGATATTCCCGCTACAGGCCAACCAGGCACCGTCATCCTCCAGGGCCAGAAGACCGCCGCGATCCCCGACGACCTCCAACCGATCATCAAGGTCTCGGGATTCGACCTCGTCGCCATCCGGATGAATTACTCACCGAACGACGACGTGTTGACCGTCGGCCTTCAGAGTCCGGACAATCAGAAGACGGGTCAGATGGTGATCGCCGGGGATGCCGATAACAACGGCAACGGCGGGACCGTTGACCAGGCCGTCACCGACATTGACAACACCTTCCTAGACCTGCCGTTCCTTGGCGGTAGCGAGTCCATGGGGGCCTTCCTTGACCTCAACAATGACGGCATTCCCGACGTCGTTGCCGGGATTGCGCGGGGTGTCGGACAGACGAAGTTGTATCAGGTGGCCGACGCAATCGTCAATCCCGATCCCGCCCTGGCGGCCAACGAGACCCCGGTCTTCGGCGCCCCGTTGATCAACAATACCGGCGCGTCGTTCCTGAAGAATGACGACCCGAACGCGCCGAACTTCGAATTCCAGATCACCAACTTCTCGCAGCTCTACCAGACAAAGACCGGACAACCGTTCCAGACCAACTCCGTGATCAAGGTCGGGGCGTTCGGCGGGTCGCTGGTGGACGACGGGATCAACGAGCCCACCTTCGCCCTCCAGAACGTGAACTTCGGCGTGGTGCCCCCCGTCCCCACTCCGCCCGAGGAATGCCCGGTCAGCCCGCCGGTGTTCGTGAACCCGCACCTCGATCACCACGTGAACACCGCGCATCCGACCGATGTCCGGGTGAGCGTTCTAGGCAACGCCCAGTTCAACACGCGGAACATCATCGAGTCGAGCGTCCGCATCGGTGGCGCGGTCCCCCTGTACAGCTTCGCCCGGAACATCGATAACAACGGCTTCCTCGACCGCACGTTCGTGTTCCGGGGCAGCGACATCGACCTGCCCCGCGGCAAGACCCGCGCCATCGTGACCGGCACCCTCACCGACGGCACGACCTTCCGCAGCGGCGAGCCGATCTTCAATCGCAACGATTCCTTCTATACCAAGGAAGAGATCGCCGACCGCAACCGCCGCCAGGCCCGCCAGGGTTTCGACGCCAACAACCCGCCCCCCACACCGTCGCAGAAGCTCATGCAGGTCCGGGGCAACGCCCATGACCTGGCGATGGACGAGGTCCTGAACAACGACGACACGCCCTTCAGCGCGGTCCAGAGGAACACGATCCGGATCGCGACCCGCAAATCGGCCTCGGCCGTGACGATCGACTCGGGCTACGCCCACACGATGGCCTCGGGAGTCGGGACCCCCGCCGGGACGCAGACCGCCAGCTCGTCCCTGCTCGCGGCCTCCGCCAAGAGGGCCCCCGTCCAGGAGACCCCCAGCACGGTCAAGATCGCCCGCCGCAAGTCGGTGGTCGTTCCGCAGACCACGGCGTCCGAGACGACGAAGCCGGCCCCCAAAGGTATGGCCGGCATGTTCCACAAGGCCGGATGGAATCGCGCCACCCGCCCCATGGTCAGCCAGGCCTGATCGCCTGAACGTTGAGCGGCCTTTGACCGGGCGAGTATGATAAACGGGGCGGCCGCCGAATCGATATCGAGCGGCCGCCCCGTTCTCTTTCGTTCGCGACCCCTCGGAGGCCCGCCCCGTGACCCGCCCCCGCATCCTGAGCGTCGGCCAGTGCAGCTACGACCATGGTCAGATCTCCCGCCAGCTCGAAAAGCGTCTGGGCGTGGAGGTCAAGGGCGCCGACACCCACGACGAGGCCATGCACGCCGCGAAGCTCGGCGGGGTGGACCTGATCCTGGTGAATCGCGTGGGGGACAGCGACGGGGCCTCGGGCCTGGACCTCATCCGCGCCCTGAAGGGCGACCCCGAGACCTCGGACGTGCCCGTGATGCTCGTGAGCAACTACGACTGGGCCCAGCAAGAGGCCGTGGGCCTGGGCGCCCTGCCCGGTTTCGGCAAGGCCCAGCTCGCAAGCGGTTCGCTCCCCGAAGGCCTGGAGGCCATCACCCGCGGCAAGGGCTGAGGGCCACTCACCCACGCTCTACGGGTGCGGATCGAGTTCCAGCAGCTTCGCCAGGGCGCGTCGAAGGCCGTTGACCACCGCGAGCGGGTCGTCGAACGTTCTCGCCTCGACGAAGTGCCAGCGGATCCATCGGCCTCCCGCGAGCAGCCCCGTCGTCTGGTCGAATGCCCCGATCAGCCGCCTCTCCGCCGGATCCAGCGGCCGTTGCGACTCGTAAGCCGCGAGGGCCTCGCCCGCCAAAGCCCCCCGCACCCCGCCCCATTCCGAGACCAGGCGCGTGAGGTCGGCCGAGACCGCGTCGAGCCCCATGGCCCCGAAATCGACGAGCCCCGTCACGCGGTCGCCGGTGAAGAGGAAGTGGTCGGGCCTCGCGTCGCGGAGCACCGGCTGGATCCGGACCGGGAGGCTCGCAAGCTCCCTCATCCGCGGGCCCAACTTCGGCCCGAGGGCCCTCGCCGCCCCGATCCACCGCAGGGCCAGCGAGGCCAGCTCGTCCTGAGGCGATCGCCCGACGGCAAGCCCCCACGCGTTGAGGTCGCGGGGCAACGCCTCGATCTCTCGCGAGCGCAGGGCCAGTCCGGGGCTGAATGTGGTCGGGCCTCCCGGCCCCCAGAGATTGTGGACCCGGGCCAGGGCCCCGAACGCGGCGACCACGCGGCTCCGGGAAGGGCTTGCCGAGAGGTCGGCCTCGCCCGGCATCCAGGGGGCCACCTCCCAGATCCGCCCGTCGATCTCCTGGGCCGAAAGGCCGTCGAGCCCGTTGAAGGGCACCGCCAGGAACCCCAGAGGCCGGGCGAGACGGACCGTGTTGTGGATCGCCTGGACCTCCGCCCGCGACCGCCCCTCGGGCCAGAGCCTCGCCACGAGGAGCCCGTTGATCGTGCCAAAGCGCCACAATCTCGCACCGCTGGCGCCCCCCGCGTTGCCCAGCGGTTCCGGGGCGAGCAAGGGCCGCAGGTCGGCGGGGTAGCGGTCAAACGGAGGGCGCAACGGGCTCTTCATGAGGGTGCGTGGACCGGGCGAGGTCGTCGATCCGGGCCTGATCGTGCAGGGCCTTGATGGCGTCCATGAGCCGCTCGGTCGCCTTCTCCAGGTGCTCCTTGTCCCGTCCCTCCTCCTTCAGGTCCGAGAGATCGACCGGAGGTCCGAACCGGAGCCGAGAGTGGGACGGGGTCATCAACGACGGGCCGATCTCGTTCGTGGCCGGTGTCCCCCGGATATAGGCCGGGATCACCGGCACTCCGGCGCGAAGCGCGATGTAGGCCGCCCCCGGCTTGGGCTCGAGGAACTCCCGGCCCGAGGTCGGGTTGATGCGCCCCTCGGGGAAGATGGGCAGGACTCGCCCCTCCTTCAGCGTCTTCAACGCCGCGCGGATGGCGGCCTGGTCGCGGCCGTCCCGCTTCACCGGGATGCACCCGATCGCCTTGCAGAACGGGTGGTAGAGCCAGTGATCGAAGAACTCCTGCGCGATGATGAATCCCAGCAACCGACGCGTTCCCGCCTGCAAGATCAGGTGGTCGATCCCGCACGTGTGGTTCGAGATCAGGATCGCCGGGCCCTCGCTCGGCAGGGGGGGCTCGTTCTCGACGATCAGCCGGTGCATGACCCCCACGTAGAGCTGATTGAACCACCACAACGGCCGCAGGAAGCCGCGAATCTCTTCATATCGCCCCCGTCCCGGACGGAGCATCCAAGGAAGGCCGAGCAAGGCGAGCGAGCCCACGATCAACGCCGGTGCAGACATCAGGGTCATGATCTCGGGAGGGAGGGAGGATCGAGTTACCATTTCAGCAGGATAGTCCCCCTCTTTCCAGCCCTGCCTAATATTCCCATACGTTTCACGCCGAGCGCGTCGAGGGGTCGCCGAGGATGCAGAGGAAGAAAGGACGATGGTTTTTTCTCCGCGTCCTCGGCGAGCCCTTCGTCGGCGTCCGCGTGAAACGCCTTCCCCATTGGACTGCGATCAGGCGATAATGGAAACCTGTGCCCTCCCGACAAACCGCCCCGAGGACTCGCGATGCCTGAGGACTCCGAAGAGCCCCGACTGCCGCGACGGCTCGGGCCGAAGACCCCTCAACCTGCCGACGCGATCGACCCCGAGGAGGCGCTTTCCACCTTCAAGCCCAGCCCGAAGCGTCCCGGCCCGGCCCCTCCACGCAAGCCCCGGCCCGAGACCACCGAGCCCGACACCTCGACCTTCTCGGCCGCCCCGAAGAAGAGCGCGGGCAAGCCCAGGTCCGATCGCGATCCCCTGCCCGTGTCGGGCGGCCCGGGGTGGGTCGAGAGGATCGTGTTCGGCCGGGTCAGCACCGGGCACCTCGCGCAGTTCTGCCGCCAGTTCGCGACCTACCTGAGCTCGGGCGTGGACCTGCTCCGCTCGCTGGACAACCTCCAGAAGCAGTTCGCCCGATCGGCCCTGGGTCCGGTGATCTCGCGGCTTGCGATGAACGTGCGGAGGGGGGACAACCTCTCCGACGCGATGGGCCGGGAGCCCCAGGCGTTCGACTCGCAATTCCTCGCCATGATGAGCGTGGCCGAGGCGCGGGGAGGTGTGCCCGAGACCTTGAAGATGATGGCCGCGGGCTACGAGGCCAGGCAGCGCCTGCTGCGATACGCCCGGTCGGCCATGATCTACCCGATCGCCGTGGTCACGATCGCCTTCGGCGTGGGGATGCTCCTCACCTTGTTCGTCCTGCCCGGCCTGATCTCGATCCTGGAGGACACGGTCAACACGCGAGGGGGGCTGTCCCTGCCCCTGCCCACGCGGATCCTGATCGCCTTCAACCGGTTCATGATGGCGATCGGCTGGCTGCTCGTGCCGCTGGGGCTGGTGGGGTCGGTCTTCGGCGGAATCTGGCTCTATCGCCAACCGCGAGGTAAGGCGTTTCTGGACAGCGTGGTGATTTATGTACCGGTGCTCGGCAACCTCCTGAAGCTGGTGGACACCACGCGGTTCGCCCGCACCCTGGGCGTGCTCCTGAACGCGGGGGTGGAGATCGGCAACTCCCTGGACCTCACCGCCAACGTGATGCACCTCGTCCCGTTCCGCAAGGCGGTCTCCGACGCGAGGACCGACGTCATGAAGGGCAGCGACCTGTCGGAGGCGCTCGACGCCTCGCACCGGTTCTCCCCCGAGGTCATCGCCATCATCAACTCGGGCGAGGAGACCGGCAACCTGCCCGAGAGCCTCGACCGCATGGCCGACGATTACGAGGAACGCGTCGAGTCCATGGTCAAGAACCTTGGCAGCCTGATCCAGCCCATCCTCTTCGTCTTCCTGGGCGGGGTCGTCCTGTTCATCGCCGTGGCCTTCCTGATGGCCTACCTCCAGGTCATCGCCGGGCTCGGCGGATGAGAGAACAGTGCCCCCCTTTCGCGATCAACAACGGATTGTCCATGAACCTCGAATGGCAAGGATGGCAGGACACGGTCGGGGCCACCAGGGGCGGTTCGCTGCCCTCGGGGCGATTCGCCGCCCTCGACTTCGAGACCGCCGACCACGGTCGAGACAGCGCCTGTGCCCTTGGCCTGGTGATCGTGGACGGCCATCAGATCGTCCACGAGGAGCACTTCCTGATCCGCCCGCCCCGGCGGGAAATCCTCTTCACCTGGGTCCACGGGATCACCTGGGAGCACGTGGCCGAGTCGCCCCGCTTTGCGGAGGTCTGGCCCTCGATCGTCCCGTGGCTGGAGGGGGTCGAATTCCTCGCCGCTCATAATGCGGGGTTCGATCGCTCGGTGCTCTACCAGTGCTGCCATTCGGCGGGGCTGGCGTGGCCGACGCTCGATTTCCAGTGCACGGCCAAGCTCGCCCGGCAGGCGTGGAATCTCGCGCCCGCGAGGCTTCCCGACGTGTGCCGCCACCTGGGGATCAGCCTGCAGCACCACCGCGCCGACTCCGACGCCCGGGCCTGTGCCCGGGTTGTCATCGCCGCGAGGGAGCAGGGCCTGCCGCTGAGCCCCTGGCTCGGCCGGTACGCAGGGCGGCTCGTGTAGACGAGACGCGTTCAGCCGGGGACGTGGTCGCACTTGCCCGCGTCCGGGCATCGGTCGAAGCACGCCCGATGAACCCACACGGGCAGGCCCAGGCTGATCTCGCGCGCGAAGGTCGGATGGAGCGTGGCCGCCAACCGATCAGTGTCGTCCGCCGCCTCTCCGCACAGGGGACACTCGCGCGTCTCTTGGTCCCCCCGATCTGCAAACTGCGGAGGGTCCAGAGCGATGGTCGCCGAGAGGATCGGCCCGAACTGCATGAGCGCCTCGGCAGGGATCGCCATGGTCGATGGCGAGGGCACCTGACGCTGAGGGCGCCCCATCCAGGCGCGGTTCCACTCGTCTCGATCGACGATGAACGACCGCAGGTCCATCCCCCTGGCTGCTGGTTTGGCTTCGCGTCGTTGCGAGTCCATGGTTCCCCCGTTCTCTCTGTCGAATGCCCGCTCTGGCCACGAGCGACCCCGCTCAGATCCGGCGGAACCGACCCGACGCCGCGGCGATCCCGGCCACGATTATACAAAGTGCCGCCGAGACTTCCATCACGGCGACCACCCCGAACGACCTCGCGAGCAGCCCCGCCCACAACGAGCCCAGCGGGACCGACCCTGAGAAGGCGATCATCCACACGCCCATGACCCGCCCGCGCAGGTCGTCGGGCACGAACGTCTGGATCATCGTCTGCGTGGACGCATAAAAAATGATCGCGCCCAGGCCCGCCCCGAACATCCCGGCCGAGGCGAACGCCAGCCCCAGGAAACGCATCCCGCGGGCCATGAGCATCGGCGGGGCCACGCCCGCCACGGCCAGCGAGAGGCCGAAGAACGCCATCCCGCCCAGGACCAGCCACTCCCTGCGGCGAAACCCGCCGATGGA
>JANOBY010000370.1:0-7305 GCA_031411935.1 Planctomycetales bacterium
GCAGGAGGGCGGATCGGTCGCGGGGTCGGTCATGGGCACGTACGCGTACATGCCCCCCGAGCAGGCCAACGGGGAGATCCATCGCGTGGACGAGCGGGCCGACGTGTTCGGCCTGGGCTCGATCCTCTGCGAGATCCTGACCGGCTTTCCGGCCTATCGCGGGCCTCTGCGTGGGGTGCAGCGGATGGCCGAACTCGGGGAGCTTGCGGACGCGATGGGCCGGCTCGAAGGGTGCGGGGCCGAGGAGGAGCTGGTCGCCCTGGCCACGATGTGCCTGGGCGCGGAGCCCTCGCAACGGCCGGCGGATGCGTCGGTGGTGGCGGGCCGTGTGTCGGCGTATGTGTCGGGCGTGCAGCAGAGGTTGCGGGCCTCGGAGATTGCCCGCGTGGAGGCCAACGCCCGCGCGGAGACCGAGCGGCTGCGGGCCGAGGGGGAGCGGGCCCGGAGGAAGCTCACCGCGGCGGTGGCCTCGGCCACGTTGGTCGCGGTGCTGGTGGGGGGCGGATCGTGGATGGCGTTCCGGCTCGACCGCGATGCGCGGAGGGCCGAGGCCGACCGCGTGGTGGGCGAGGCGCTGGGGCCGGCGGAGACCCTTCGCGACGAGGCCGAACGGGCGGGGCCCGAGGCGATCGCGGCGTGGGAGAGAGCGATGGCCGCCGCCCAGAGGGCCACCGACGCCCTGGTCG
Organism: Planctomycetales bacterium; assembly: GCA_031411935.1. Lineage (GTDB taxonomy): Bacteria > Planctomycetota > Planctomycetia > Isosphaerales > Isosphaeraceae > JAQGHR01. The sequence goes on from JANOBY010000370.1 coordinate 687, forward strand.
ACCGGCCGGTGGGGCCCATCCTCGCCCGGCGCGCCCGGGAGCTCGATGCCCAGGTCACCCGCCGCACGGCCGAGGTCCGCGACGCCGTGCGGAAGGCCGAGTCCATGCGCAAGCTCGTCTCTCGCCTGGACGAGGCGAGGCTCCAGGGGGCAACGATCAAGGAGGACTCGCTCGACGCCCGGTCCAAGATCGAGGCCTACGAGCAGGCGTTCCGCGAGGCGGGCGTGTCGCTCCAGGGGCGGACGGTCGGGGCGATCGTGGAGGAACTCTCGAGCTCGGAAGATCGGGAGCAGGTCGCCGCGGCGCTGGACGACTGGCGGCTCACGGAGGCCCGGCCTTCCGTGCGTGAGACGCTCGACGCCGTGGCCCGGGCGATCGATCCCGCATCCAACGCGATCCGCGATGCCCTGCGAACGAAGGACCCCGAAGAGCTGATGGTGCTCGGCCTGCAGATCCTGGACAGGGACCCGACCCCGGTCAGCGTGGTCATGCTGGCCGCGGTGCTCGAGGTGCAGAAGCACCCGCACGAGGCGATCGTGCTCCTGGGCGCGTCGCGGAGGCGGCATCCGGGCGACTTCTGGATCAATCACGACCTCGGGCGGCTGCTGTGCAACCATGCGCCCGCCCGGGGCGAGGAGGCCATCCGCTACCTGACCATCGCCGTGGCGCTGAAGCCCGACAGCGTGGGGGCGATGGTCAACCTGGCCCATGCCATGTGCGACCTGGGCGACCCGTCCGAGGCGGTCGTGGCGGCCCGCGAGGCGATCCGCCTGAAGCCCGACCTGGCCCACGCCCACACCGTCCTGGGCAATGCGCTCGTGAACCTGGGCCGCCTGGCCGAGGCCGAGGCCTCTTACCGCCGGTCCATCGCGATCAAGCCCCAGGACGCCTCGCCCCGCATCGGGCTGGGCGGGGCCCTGGCCAGGATGGGCAGGCTGGGCGAGGCCGAGAGTTCGTACCGGATGGCGATCCGCCTGAGGCCCGAGTCGGCCGAGGCGCACTACCTCCTGGGCCTGTCCTTGCAGTCGCACGGCCTCTATCGGGAGTCGCTGGACGAGCTGATCCGAGGGGACGCGCTGGGCTCGGGCCGTCCCGGATGGCCCTATCCCAGCGGGGCCGTGGTGGAGGAATGCCGGGCCCTGATCGCGGTCGAGGATCGCCTTCCCGCCCTGATCCGGGGCGAAATCCAGCCCCGCGGCGAGGGCGAACGCATGGCCCTGGGCCGGCTCTGCTACGACAAAAGGCTCTACGCCACCGCCGTCCGCTTCTGGTCCGAGGCCCTGGACGAAGATCCCGCCCTGGGCGGGAATCTCAGGCGGGGCGTGAGGTTCCGCTTGGCCTGCGCCGCGGCCCTGGCCGGGACCGGGCTGGGGGACGACATCCCGAAGCCCGGCGATTCGGCCCGCCTGGCCCTGCGAGAGCGGGCCAGGGGCTGGCTCGAGGAGGACCTGGAAGCCCTGCGCAGGGCCACGCTCGAATCGGGCAACCGGGCGTTCGTGGCCGGGCGGATCGTCCAGCTGAAGAAGGACCCGGACCTCGCCGGGGTCCGCACCCAGGACGGGCTGGCGAGGCTCGGGGCCGACGAGCGGAAGGCGTGGCGGTCGTTCTGGTCCGAGGCCGAGAACCTGGCCGGCGGGCGGGCCCCGGACTGAGCGAGCCGCCCCGACCGAGGTCCCGGGGGCTTTTCTTATCGCGGGCGGCCCTGCGGGTCGATAGCATGGAGAGGAGACGGGAGGTCTCGCGTTCCGCAAGGGTCCGCAAAGGGGAGGGATACCACCGTGCCCGCGACGATGACGCCGACGGGGACCGACTGGCTTCGCAGCGTCCTGTTCGAGCGGGGATACCTCGCGCGGATCAAGGGCGAGGCGATCAAGGTCTACCTGGTCATGATCGAGGCCTGCGGAGGCCTGCCCGACGAGAGCGTGACTCTCAGCCTCCGGCAGATCATGGACCGGACCCACCTGTCGTGCCCGACGGTGATCGACAGCCTGTCGCGGCTGGAGACCCTGGGCCTGGTCGTGTCCACCACCCGCAGGCGGGGCCGCGTGACCACCTACTACGTGTCCGACCCGCCGGCCCTGCCCGACGCGGACTCGGCCTGAGGCCGTCGGCGGAATGAAACGAATAGCAGCGTAAAGATGCGGGTAAACCGGACGGACCCGGAACCGCCGAGCCGCTCGTCAGAGGTCCTCGCCCTTCCATGGATAGCCTCTTCTTTCGCGTCGAGCACGACCTGCTCCGCTCGGAGCAGTTCAAAGACCTGGGCGGGTCCGCGATCAAGGTCTATCTCGTGATCGGCCTCTACGCCGACTTCGGCACGGGCTGGGCCTACCCGAGCATCCGCACCATCGCCCAGCAGGCGGGACTGAGCCGGCAGACCGTCCTGGCCGCCGTGGCCGACCTGACCCGCGTGGGACTGCTCGCCTCCAGCAAGTCCCAGGGCCGATCGACCGCCTACAAGATCATCCGCCAGGCCCCCTCGCGTCCGGCCCCGGGGAAGGGGACCAAGAATGCGACCCCCACCCGTCCAGAATCTTTCGAGGTGGACTTCGGAACCGGTCCAGATTCTTTAGAGGTCACCCCCCAGACCGGTCAAGAATCCTTCCATGCCGTGGCCCAGTTCTTCGGCCCGGGAGGCCCCGCCGGTGGGCCCAAACAAGAACCAGGAACGAGAGAAGACAACGCGACCATCCCGATTCCGGGAACGCCCTTCCGGATCTCGGCCGAAGGTCGCCTGATTGTTGCTGTCGATTTGCAGGGTTTGTTGAAGGAGCAGGGGATCCCGCAGAGGATGGCCGAGAAACTCGCCGCGCAGAAGGATCCGGAGTCGGTGGCCAAGGTCCTGCTCAACGCCCTTTACTTGCAGAGTCAGGGCAAGCTGCAAAACGGACCCGGATACATCCGCGCGGGGATCGAGGACGGGTACGAGCTTCTGCCCCAGGTGGCCAGCCGGCTCGAAACCCGCCGCCGAGAGCTTGAAGAGAAGATCCGCAGCACCCAGTCGCTCCGGGACCGTCGCCGGCAAGAAGCGGCGAGGGCCGCCGAGGAGGCCGCGATCGAGTCGGTCCTCTCCAGCCTCGAAGACGAGGAGCTGCAAGACCTGATCGCCAGAGCGATTGCGTCATTGCCCCGCGCCATGGTCCGGAGGAATCCGACCCTCTCCAACCCGTTCGTCCGGGGCAAGGTCTACGAGTTGGCAGGCGGCGACCCGCTGAATTGAACGGGCGATCCCGGCCGGGATCCGCATAAGCCTGTCGACTTTAGACGCTGAGGGGCAAGCGTCCCTGCGCATCTCGATTGGACTCGGCACCTGCTCCGTGTCCAGGGGGGCGGAGGAAATGGGTTCGTTTCCCGTCAAAAGAGCCCGAAAATGGCTTCGTTTTGGGTTCGTTTTGGCTTCGTTTTCCTGACGAAGCCCGCGAAAATGGCCTCTCGATCTGCCCTTGGGTGAGACGTAAGTCCTTTTCTGTAAAGGGCATCCCTGAAATTTCACTTTGCCGTCTGTGTGGCCGAATTGGGTTCGTTCTGCAAAATCACCTTTACGCGCTGCCGGGTCTTTCCACAGGTCGGGCCGAGCCCGCCTTGATGGTCCGGATTATCAACGAGCCGGGGTGGTGTTCGGAGCGCCCACGCCTCCTGATAGGATCGAAGAGAATCCCGATCCTGATCGCCATGGAGCGAGGTCGCTCCTCGGAATTCATGAGGATGGGTGACTTGCGGAAGCAGCTGAACCTCGTCGGGTAAGCGTCCGTGCTGCCTAAGAAGGGTTATGGCAGGGAGGAAAGCTTGCCCCCTCGAAATCCATTCACTTCACTTCAATCCGGCTTCTTCATGACCAAAAGGTCGCGGACCTGTCCCAGCATTCGACCTTCAACCCTTGCCTTTTTCACATGTTGCGGCAGATACGCCCCGTCCATCGGGCAGCTGATCCGCCGTTGCGGCTGGAATCCCGCGGCGACCAGGGCCTGATAACCTAAAAAAGCGTGATCGATGTAGGCGACGCCCTGGGGGAGGTCTTTTTCGGTCTGGTTGGCGAGCAGGAGCGCCATGTGGCCGCCGGGGCGCAGGGCGGCGAACGCGTGCCGGGCGAGGGTGTCGAGGAAGGCGACCCAGTCGGGGAAGGGGGCCTCCCCCACTCCGTCTCCGGGGTAGAGGCCGGCCTTCATGGTGTGGTAGGGCGGGTCCACGAAGACCAGGTCGCATCCGCTGGCGTCCTGCGGAAATCCGTGGCTTACGTTGTGAGGCTCGATGTCTTCGCGGGCTGGGTGTAAGTCATACGCTCGGCATCGGCGTCCCATGGACGCGCATACGTCGATCGTGGTGCCTCCCCCGGCCATGGGGTCGACCACCAGGTCGCCGGGTCGGGTGAAGTAGTGGAGGGTGTGGGCGACGATGCCCGGGGGGATCGAGCCGGGGTGCGGGATGCCGAAGGCGCGGTCGTGGCGGAAGCTCCACACGTCGTAGGGGGTGGGCTGGAATCCGGACGCGAACCGGTCTCGGCGCCGCAGGTCCTTGTAGGCCGCGTGGATGGTCTTGGTGCCCGCGTCGATCGCGTCCACCCCGCTGGAGGCGCGGGGGTCCCCCTCGCGGGCGAGCTTCCAGAGGGAGCGGGCCTGGCGGTAGAGGTCCTTGCCGCCCAGGCCGATGGCCCTGGCGATGGTCACGTCGGTTCGGCCCCGCTCGCCCCGAGCGTCGGAATTCCGACCCTCGGCCTCGGTCCGGTTCTGCTCCAGGTTGTCCCACTGGCGGCGGCGGGCCTGCGCGCGGGTGATCTCTTCCAGGGCGTCGGCCTCGCGCATCATCTGGCGGAAGGTCTTGCGGCGCTGGCGGTTGTAGTGAAGGACCAGGCTCTTCTTGTCGTCGTCGGGCCCGAGCCTGAAGACCTGGCAGGGGACCTCTTCAAGCTCCAGGCTCCTGGAGCAGGAGAATCGGCGGTGGCCCGAGAGGATCTCCCACCCGTCGCGGTCGCGGACCACGACCAGGGGGACGAGCACCCCGTGCTCGCGGATGCTATCGAGCAGGCCGTCGGTCTCGCCGTGCGTGTCGCCGTAAACGCTCTGGCTGAAGGGGTTTGGCCTGAGGTCGCGGAGGGGCAGGGGGCGGGTCGAGGGGGCTGAGGCCAGGGTGGGCATGGTCGCTCCGTCCGTGAGCGTTGGACGCAAGGGTCGTGCTTCTCAAACGCGGTTTGGTTTCGGATGCGGTACGGGGATTCTGGGTGTAGCTCCGAGGATTTGGGTGCCACTGGTGGCTCGCCCACCAGTGCGATCGGCCCGTCCACCGCAGCATTGGTGGGCAAGCCACCAGTGCCACCCGGCGTTGTCCCTGTCCGCCTATGCGCGGAGACCCTATCCGAGACCGGCGGAACTGTCCAGGCTTGGTTGCGGGGGAGGCGGCCGAGGGGGGATTTGGGGTCATGTCGGGGCGGGATCGGGCCGATGTAAGGGATCTGGACTAGGCGCATGATCGCCAGTTTGGAGAATGCCGGGCCATCGGACCAGGGAGGGTTCGGCGCGGCGAGGCTTGGTTCGGAAGTCGATCGGGCAAGGAGGCCTAGATCATGTCATCGATGAGGCACGATCCGTCTCACGTCCGGGGCCCGATGCCCGGCATGGCGTCTCGCCCCTCGGTGGCCGATGCCCGGGGCCGCAGGTCGGCGCTGTCGATCATCGTGCCCGCGAAGAACGAGGCCGAGAGCCTGCCGCAGCTCGTGCAGGAGATCACGGCGGCCTTCCGCCCCAAGCTCCGGGGCGAGACGGGCGGCCCGAGGCTGGACGAGTTCGAGATCGTGGTCGTGGACGACGGGTCGACCGACAACTCGCCCGAGGTCCTGCGCGACCTGATGGTCCGCGCCCCCGAGCTGCGGCCGATCCGCCTGGCGCAGAACGTGGGGCAGTCGGCCGCCACGGCCGCCGGGTTCCGCGCCGCGAGGTTTGATTACGTTGCGATCCTCGACGCCGACCTCCAGAACAATCCGGCCGACCTCGCCACTCTGTGGGACGCCCTGCCCGGCCACGACGTGGCCCTGGGCTGGAGGGTGAAGCGCGAGGACGTGTGGTCCAAGCGCGTGACCAGCCGGTGGGCCAACCGGATCCGCAACGCGGTTCTCGGCCAGACGATCAAGGACACCGGCTGCTCGGTGCGGATCTTCCCGCGAGAGGTGGCCCTGCGCCTGCCCATGTTCTACGGGGTGCACCGGTTCTTCGGCCCTCTGCTGCTCAGGGAAGGATGCCGCGTGGTGCAGGTCCCGGTCACGCACCGTCCGCGTCCGCATGGGACGTCGCATTACTCGTTCCGCAACCGGTCGTTCAAGGTGGTCGTGGACCTGCTGGGCGTGGCGTGGCTCATGAGGCGGACGATCCGCTACGAGCTGGCGACCTCGCCCGGAGAGGCCGCGGTCCCCACGCCCAACGTGTCGCCCGCCCGCACCCACGCAAACGCGACCGCCACCAGGGAGGCTTGAAGCCATGACGGACAGTTCCAAGGTGTGGCTGGCGGTCGGGCTCGCGGGGCAGGCGGTCTTCACCGCCCGGTTCCTGGCCCAGTGGATCGCCAGCGAGCGCAAGAAGGACTCGGTGATCCCCACGGCCTTCTGGTGGCTCAGCCTGGTCGGCGGGCTCAC
>JANOBY010000371.1:0-12469 GCA_031411935.1 Planctomycetales bacterium
GATCTCCTGCAAGGTGCTCGCCTGCTCGGTCGCCCCCTGGGAGAGTTCCTGCGCGCTGGCGCTGAGCTCCATGCTCGCGCTGGAGACCGACCCCGTGGCCTGGCTGATCTCGACGATCACGTCGCCCAGGCGCTCGATCAGCGAGTTGACCTGCCCCGAGAGCTGCCCGAACTCATCCCGGGACGTGAGGTTCGACCGGACATCCAGGTGCCCCTGCTCCAGCAGGCGGGTCACGTCGGCGACTTCCCGCAAGGGCTGGACGGCGCGTCCCGAGAGCCAAAGCCCTACGGCCACCGTCGCCAGCAGGCAGGCCACAAGGACCGCGTAATTGAGGTAGCGGATCGTGTTGATCGAGCCATAGACGTCGGCCTGGCGGGCCACCGCCACGACGAAGAACTCCTGCGGCTTGCCCCCCTCCTTCTCCAGCAACGGCAGATGGGCCACGCCCGCGATCTCGGCGCCGCTGGCCCCGTTAGTAATCGAGATCGGCTCCGCCTCGTCGGCCCTCGTCTTGATCAATTCGGAGTAGATCCCGGTGATCTTCTGGCCGACCACGAACGGGTCGCGGCTGTCGGGACGACCGCGGGACGTGACGACCATGCCGTCGGGGGCGATCAATGCAAGCCGGGACAGGACGGTGTATTCCTCGAGGAACGAGTCGAACGTGTTGTTGATCGGCTCGACCTTCGTGCGGTCGAGGACCGGAGCCGTGCCGCCCCGCGCCTCCTCCAGCGGGGAGCGGCTGAGGCTCTGCGACGCGAAGAGCGCCGCGCGGTAGACGAGCCTCGCCGCCGAGTCCGTCAACTGGCTGGTCGCCTGGTTGGTCACGAAGGTCATGACCAGCGTGGGCACGAGGCCGAACAGGAGGAACGCCGTCATCAATTTGGAGCGGAAGGACCAGTTCATCGGCAGACCTCGCGGCGCGGGGGCCGGATCAGAGAAGAAGTTCGGGCGCGTGGTGTTTCCGGGGGATCGTTTCTAGGGTCCGGCGAATTTCTCGGCCAGGGCGGCATGGTCGGCGGCGTGGGTCTCGGCCACCAGCGTGGTCAGGTCGAGGATCAGGCTCACCGAGCCGTCCCCCAGGATCGTCGCGCCCGAGAACTGCCCGAGTGACCCGAGCCCCGCGTCCAGGGGCTGGATCACCGCCTGGACCCGGCCCAAAAGTCGGTCCACGGCGACCCCCACGCGCTGGTCGGCGTAGTGCGTGAGGAGCAGCTCGCGACGCCCTCTCTGGGCCTCGCCCGAGGCGTGGAACCGGCCGCTCAGCGACACGATCGGCACCAGCTCTCCGCGGACGATCGCCGAGGCCCGGCCGAACGTGCTCACCGTCTCCTCGGGCAGGAGCGACATGCACTCGTCCACCTGCCCGATCGGCACCACATACCGCTCGCCGTCCACTTCCACGAGCAGGCCGTCGATCATGGCCAGGGTCAGCGGCAGGCGGATCAGGAACGTGGTCCCCTTGTCGGGAGTGCTCCGCAGGGAGACCGTCCCGCGGAGCCCTCGGATCGTTTCGCGCACCACGTCCAGCCCCACGCCCCGGCCCGACAGCTCGCCCACCTGCTCGCGGGTTGAGAACCCGGCCTCGAAGATCAGGTTCCCCACGCGAGGGTCCTCGGGATGTGTGTCGGGCGAGAGCATCCCCAGGGCGATCCCCTTCTTGAGCACCTTCGCCCGGTCCAGCCCACGCCCGTCGTCGGAGATCCGGATCGCCACGCGGTCCCCTTCATGCCCGGCGCCGATGGTGATCCGCCCGACCGGGTTCTTGCCCTTCGCCTCGCGATCCTCGGGGCCTTCCAGCCCGTGATCGATCGCGTTACGGATCAGGTGGATCATCGGGTCGGCCAGGCGCTCGACGATCGTGCGGTCGAGCAGCGTGTCCTCCCCCTCCATGCGGAAGTCGATCCGCTTGCCCGTCTTCTCGGCGAGGTCGCGGACCAGGCGAGGGAACCGCACGAACAGTTCCTCGACCGGCACCATGCGGAGTTCCAGGGTGGCATCGCGGAGCCTCCGCCCCAGGCGCTCCAGGGCTTCGAGCGTGCCGGACATCGGCCCCGTCCCCACCAGCTCGGCGAGCTCCTGCAGGCTGTCGGTCAGCACCGCAAGCTCGCCCGCCATGCCCACGAGCCCGTCGAGCTGCTCGGCATCCACGCGGACCCTCGGCGAGGCCATGGAGGGCCTCGGACGCGAAGCCTCGGGGGCCGTCGAGGGGCCCGAGATCGCCGGGGCGGGCGCGGGCGACTGGGAGCCGTCCTCCTCGACGATCGTGACCTGCCCCGGCTCGTCCAGGAACAGGAACACCTCGTCGATTTGCTCTCGCGACGCCGAGGTCTCCAGCTCGATCGTCCACCCCATGAGGCAGTCCGTCGGATCCATCGACTCGAGAGACGCCAGGGCCTCCAGGTGCGGGGTGACCCGCGCCCGGCCCAGGCCCCGAAGCTCGTCGAGGAAGCCCAGGGGATCGATCCCCTTGCGCAGGACGTCGCGATTCGGGCGAAGCTCGATCCGGTAGCGACGACCCGGCGAAACCGCCTCGGCAATCGGCTCGGGCGAAGGCTCGGGCGTGGAGGCCGCCGGCTCGCTTTTCGCGATCGTCTGGCCCAGCTTGAGCCGGACGAGGGCGTCTTCCAGATCCGGAGAGTTCGTCGCCGTTCGGCCCTCGACCGCCTCGTCCAGTGCGTGGTTGAGGTGGTCCTTGGCCTGCAGGAGGATCGTGATCGCGTCGCGAGAGACCGCCATCCTCCCGCCTCGGATGTCGTCAAGGACCGCCTCGACCTTGTGCGTGAAGTCGGCGATCGGCCTGAGGCCGACCATCCCGGCCGCCCCCTTCAGCGTGTGGGCCGCGCGGAAGGTCCGGTCCAGGTGCTCGCGATCCTCCTGACGCGCCTCCAGATCCATCAAGCCCGCTTCCAGGGCCTGGAGCAGCTCGCGGGCTTCTTCAAAAAACAGGCTGAGGAAGCGGTCATTCACGGGGGCAACCCGCCTGCGATGGAGGTCGAAAACCAGGGTGCGTCACGATCCCCGACGCGACGCGAACCGATCCGCCACCCCGGCCCTCTCGGCGATCGCCAGGAACACCTGCGGGGGCGAGACCACCGCCAGGTCCTGGCCGGAGCGCTCGCACGAGGCGAGCGCCGCCAGCATCAATTGGAGGCCGGCGAGGTCCCACGGGCCGGATTCGGCCAGGTCGATCCGCAGATTTCGCCCCAGGGCGCGGGCCTCGGCCAGGACCTCCCTCCATCGAGGAGCCTCGGCCCTCGTGATGGGCCCGCTCAGCTCGACGAGAGTGTCCGTGGCCACGGGAGTCGACCTCATCGGGAACCGCCGGATGTCAGGAAAGATCGGTACGTCTTCCCTATCTTAACACGCGGACGATTCAGAGGGGGACATTTCGGACGAGAATCAGGTTGATGTCGTCGTGGGGCTGCCCCGGCTCCACGTGCGCCGCGATGGCCGCCTTGAGGGTCGCGAGGATCGCGGCGGGCTCGGCATCGCGGTGTTCTTCCAGCAGGGCCTGGATCCGATCCTGGCCGAACGCCTTGTCGGCGGGGTTCATGGCGTCGGGAAGTCCGTCGGTGTAGAGCAGGAGCGACTCGCCCGGCTTGAGGGCTTCGGGCCGGGTCTCGGTGTCCGCCGCCAGGCCGATCCCGAGCAGCCCGGGGTCGGAGTCCAGCAGCCTCGTGCCGTTGGGGCCCACGAGGATCGCCGGGGGGTGCCCCACGCCGGCGTAGTCGAACGCCCCGGTCTTCTCGTCGATCCGCAGGTAGAACGCGGTGCAGAAGAAGCCCTCGGGGAAGTACTGCTCGGCGGCCACGTCGAGTCCGGCCAGGACCTCGCCGGGGGCGGAATCCGAGCCCGTGAGCGGGGCGGCCAGGGTCTTCACCATGCCCGACAGGAGCGCCGCGTTCACCCCGTGGCCCGAGATGTCGGCCATGAGGATCCCCAGCCGCGAGTCGTCCAGCCGCGTGAAGTCGTAAACGTCGCCACCCAGGGCGTTGGCCGAGTCGTACGTGACGGCGATCCGGATCACTCCCCTCGCCGCGGGCGGCCTGGGCATGAGTCCCAGCTGCACCTTGCGCGCGAGGTTCAGCTCAAGCGTGAGCTTGGACTGCATGGATTCGAGCAGGGTGTTGCGCTCGGCGAGCTCCTTGCGGAGGTCGGCGATTCGGAGCTGGGCGCGGATGCGGGCGAAGACTTCCTCGACCTCCTGCGGGGACTGCGGCTTCTGCATGTAGTCGTCGGCCCCGGCGTTCAGGCCCAGGACCTTGCTCTCGGTCGCGCCCAGGGTCGTGAGCATGAGCACGGGGATCGGCCGCAAGGCGGGGTCGGCCTTCAACGCCTTGCACAGGGTGGGGCCGTCCATCTCGGGCATCTCGTAGTCGGTCAGGATCAGCTCGGGGGCGAACTCGCGCGCCTTGGCCAGCCCCTCCACGCCGTCAACGGCCAGGCCCACGTCGTAGCCCTCGTCCATGAGCATCGCGGAGATCATTCTCCGCATCATCGAGCTATCCTCGACCAGCAACAATCGGCGTGACATCGGCGTCTGACCTCGGCCCTGAGATGGACGTTCTTCGGCCTAGTTTACTCGATCGCATGGAAAAGATCCCTCATGCAATCTTCCGAATCCGAGGAATCTCTCGCCCCCTCCGCCCCACCGGAACATGGCCCCGGGGTGGAGCCAAGGCTAGAATCAGGGCCGACATGTGACCCCATCGACTCTCCGCGCGAGGCTCCGTTCATGGACTGGTCCCAGATTTTCGCCGAAGCCAAGCACTACGGGGCGTTCCTCGACCAGTACGCCAAGCCCGAGCAGAGGGCCCGATGGGTTTCCATGCACGAGAGCATCGGCCTGACCGAAACGCAGGTCGCTCTGCTCGAGGGCTTCAAGCGGCGCATGCCTGTGCTCGTGCTGAACGGGGCGTGGTGCGGCGACTGCATCAACCAGTGCCCGATCTTCGACCACTTCGACCGCGCCTCCGACGCCATCGAGGTCCGCTACCTCGACCGCGACGCCCGCGAGGATGTCCGCGCCCTGCTCTCAATCAACGGCGGGCATCGCGTGCCGGTGGTCGTGTTCCTGAGCGAGGATCTCCAGGAGGTCGGCCGTTACGGCGACCGCACGATCTCGCGCTACCGGCAGCTCGCCGCCGACCAGCTCGGCCCGATGTGCCCCACGGGGATCGTCCCTCCCGATGCCGACTCCACCTCCGCCGTGGTCGCCGAATGGCTCGCCGAGTTCGAGCGAGCCCAGATCATGCTCAGGCTCTCGCCCCGGCTCCGCGAACGCCACGGGGATTGAGGGCTCGCCTGGGCGCGGCGATCCCGAAGATTCCGCCGCGTTCCTACCGGGCCGAGCCCTGCGGACAGTACGTCAATCCACCCAGCGGGAACACGCGGGCCTGGGGTTCCTTTGCGCCCCGAAGCTCCCGGCTCGCGGCGGCCCAGAGCGCGTCCTGATCGGCGAAGAGCCCGATCGGCCCCAGGCGTGGCCCCAGCGCCTCGCGCAGGGGCGGGGCGTACACGAGCACTCGGCGATCGACGACCAGCTCCCGCGCCCAGCGGATCATGAACCGGCTCGGGCTCTGGAGCCGGGCGGCCATGCGGTCGGCGGTCTTCAATCCGTGGCGTGCGACCCAGCCTCCCACACGGCCCGAGGCCGAGATCGTCTTCAGGGCCCCCATCGGGAACGAGCGGGCGATCTCCTCGGGGTCGGTCCAGAAGAAGCCGATGAGCAGTCCGCCGGGCTTGCCCGCGGCGCGATGGTTGATCAGCACCTTGAAGCTCATCATGGGGTCGCCCGGCCAAGGGGCATTGCCCGCGACGACCACGTCGACGGGTCCGCGATCCGGGGCGCAGTACCGGCGTTTGACCTCGGCCGACAACGCGTCCTGCACGCGGTCCACGTCCCCGGCCACCACCCGAAAGACCTGGCCCGGCTCGCCGAGCAGGTGGCTGATCGAGAAACACCGTCCGGGCAACAGGCGCGCGGCGGAACGGATCGCCGCTCGCATCGGGTTCGCGTTCGGAGCCCCGCCCAGGAGCGCCCCGGCATCGCCGCCGAGCCCCTGGCGATGGAGCGCCCCCAGCGTCGAGCGATGGCTCGTGCCCGGAAAGATCAGCTTGTACCCTCCGCCGAACCCGGCCTGGAGGTGGGGGAGCACCGAGCCGATCAGGATCCGCAGATCGGCCTCGGCCACGGGTCGGAACACGCGGACGGGCACGCCCTCGGGGGTCTCCCCCAGGTCCACGTACCGCGACAGGTCGTCGACAGGAGGGCTAAAGCAGGAGTAAGCGTCCGCCACGGCGTCACCAACACGCTTACGCATCGAAACCGCGTCCACAGCATGATGGCGACCCACGCCTACGCTTACAGAAACGTCCGAACGACGTATACCAGATTCTTCGAGCCTCCTCAGAACGACCGGCAGGACGTCGGACACCGGGGTCCATCGCGAGGGGTCGTCGACCACGACCGCGACCTTCTGGCCGGGGCCGATCATCGATTCGAATCGCTCGCCCCCCTCGGGACGATCGAGCGCCTGGGTCAGCGCGGCCTGGTAATCCGAGATAACGCCGGAAAGCTCGGGCATCTCCGTGGACACCGACCACCCCGCCGGCGGCGTCACACTCAGCGCCTCGCCCGGCCCCCAGGGAAACGCGATCGCGGCGGGCTGGCTCGTCTGGTTCATCAACGGGTCTCGCGAGGGCCGGGGCCGATCCTGCCTCGCCCTCCGGTGGCGAGTCGATCGGTCCTCGGCCCACGCTACCCCAGGTGGCCTCGCTCCGCCAGACCCGGTTACTTCAGCTTGGAAAGGGCCTCGAGCACGTTCTTCGAGCTCACGCGGCCTCCGTGCTCCTTGCTGATCGTCGCTGCATGGATCTTGCCTTCCTTGTCGATCAGGAAGGTCGAGGGATACGCGGTCTCGTTCTTGGCCTTCCACCGCAGACCGTAACGTTCCGTGAAAACGTAATCGGGGTCGATCGCCAGCCGGAACGACTCGGGCAGGGTCTTCCCGTTCAGAAATTCCTCGGCGTGGGCCTTAAGTTCTTCCGCCGGGCCGGGATAGACCATCAGGACCGAGGCGCCGGCGGCCTCGAACTTCTTCGCCTGACCCACGAGGTCGGCCACCTGCCGGGTGCATAGCGGGCACTGATAGCCGGGATAGCCGCGCAGAACCACGAGCACGACCGGCCCTTTGGCCGTCAAGTTGGAGAGCTTGACCGGAACTCCCGCGACGGTCATGAGCTCGAAATCCTTCGCGACGTCGCCCACCCTGGGCACGTCGGCCCGCCCCGACGACACAAGCCCCAGCACCGCAAGGCCCAGGGCCAGAAACCACGTCCCCGCACGCAATCGCAACATGTCGAGCCTCGGCCGGAAGGATCGTTGTGGATCTCATCAATGACTTGTGGCGCCTGATGAGAATGACTGACGGGGATTGACGCGATCGGTTATCCTGATATTCATTCTGAAACGGGAGGTCCTGAAGGGATTTCTATGTGCGGCATCTGCGGCGCGGCCTGGACCCAGCCTTCGCGTGAGCTCTCCGACGGCTCCCTGTCGTCCATGATCGCGAGGCTCGAGCATCGAGGCCCCGACGACTCGGGGTCTTACCTCGATGAAGGTGTGGCCCTGGGTTTCCGCCGCCTCGCGATCGTGGACGTGGCGGGGGCCCACCAGCCTCTGTCGAACGAAAACGGAACGGTCTGGACGGTCTTCAACGGCGAGATCTACAACTTCCCTGCGCTGCGGCACCGTCTCGAAGCGAAGGGCCACACGCTCCGCTCTCGCGGCGACACCGAAGTGCTGGTCCATCTTTACGAGGACGAGGGCCCGTCGTTCTTCAAACTCCTGCGCGGGATGTTCGCGATCGCCCTCTGGGACTCGGCGAAGCAGACCCTCGTGCTGGGCCGCGATCGCCTGGGCCAGAAGCCGCTGGTCTACCGCATCGATCCCGATCGCATCAGCTTCGCCAGCGAGATGAAGGCCCTGCTCGCCCTGCCCGAGGGCGACCTGCCGCGCGTGGTCGACCCCCGATCCGTGGATCAGTACCTCACTTACGGATACGTGCCCCATCCCCACACGATCCTCCAGGGCGTGTACAAGCTCCCCCCCGCGCACTTCGCCGTGTGGTCGGGCGGGACGATGGCGATGGATCGGTACTGGGAGCCCGACTGGGACAGGCAGGTCGATCGCCCGGAAGCCGAGGACGTGGAGGCCCTGCGCCAGACGCTCATCTCGGCCGTGACCGAGCAGATGATCGCCGACGTGCCGGTGGGGGCCTTCCTCTCGGGCGGGATCGACTCGACGATCATCGTCGGGCTCATGCAGAAGGTCTCCTCGCGGCCGGTGCGGACGTTCTCGATCGGGTTCGACGACCCCGCGTTCGATGAAAGCTCCTACGCCGAGATGGCCGCCGCGCACCTGGGCACCGAGCACCACTCGTTCCGCGTGAAGCCCGAGGCCTGGGCCACGATCCCCAAACTTGCCGGGCAGTTCGACGAGCCGTTCGCCGACAGCTCGGCCCTGCCCACCTGGTTCGTCTCGGAGGAGACCCGCAAGGAGGTGACCGTCGCGCTCACGGGCGACGCCGGCGACGAGCTCTTCGCCGGGTACGACCGCTATCGCGCGGTGGCCATCGCAACCCTGCTCGATCGCCTGCCCGAAGGGGCCCGGAACACGCTGGCGGGCCCCGTGGCGCGGTCCATCCCGGCCTCCTCGCGTGCCAAGACCCCTCTTCGCCGCGTGAGACGGCTTCTGGAGGGGATCGCCGAGGCCCCCGAGGTCCGCTACCTGCGCTGGATGACGGTATTCGACGAGCCCGCGAGGCTGGGCCTCTATACGAGCGAATTCGACGATCGGCTCGCCTCGGCGGGCGGTGCCGACCCGGCGAAGCTCCTGGCCGAGGCGCTCGACGTGGCCCCGAGTCGCGACCCCGTCACGCGGGCCACGATCGCCGATCTGCTCATGTACTTGCCCAATGACTTGCTCGTGAAGGTGGACCTGGCGAGCATGGCGCACTCGCTCGAATGTCGCGCCCCGTTCCTCGATCACCGCGTGGTCGAGCTGGCCCTGGCCATGCCGGTCGAGCGCAAGCTGCGGTTGCGAGGAGGGCGATCGAAGGTCGTGCTCAAAGAAGCCTTCGCCGACCTCCTCCCGCCCGCGATCCGCACCCGCCCGAAGATGGGGTTCGGCGTCCCCATCGACCGCTGGTT
The DNA here is from genome assembly GCA_031411935.1 of Planctomycetales bacterium. Taxonomy (GTDB): domain Bacteria; phylum Planctomycetota; class Planctomycetia; order Isosphaerales; family Isosphaeraceae; genus JAQGHR01. Next base: position 9,217 of record JANOBY010000371.1, read on the forward strand.
CCGCAACGAACTGAAAGACGAGCTGAGGGCCGTCCTGCTGGACCCCGTGGCGCTGGGCCGCGGACTCTTCCGGGAAGAGGCCGTGGCCGCACTGATCGACGACCACCAGAGCGGCCGCAAGGACCACGCTTATCGGCTCTGGGCCCTGCTCATGCTGGAGCTCTGGTTCCGCACCTATCTCGACGCGGGCACGCCCCGATCGTCTCACTCCTGAGCGAAGCGTGGCCGCAAGGCGTGAGTCCGCGTCCGCCCTCAGGACCCCTACCGGCAAGCCCTCAACGCTTCACCGAAACCGGTTCAAGCACGACCGTCTTGAGGTCGATCAGGGCGCTCCGCAGGGGGCCGATGGAGCGGACTTCGAGCCGGTTTTCGCCCAGGGCCAGGTCGATCTCTCCGATGGGGATGGACTCGTAAGAGGACCAGTCGGGGCCGGTCCCGGGGACCGTGGCCTCGATCGCCTGGTCCCCTGCTCGGACGCCGATCCTCTGGCCGGATGAGCCTTCCTCGCACGCGCCCACCAGTTCCACGCGGTATCGGCCCGGCCTCGCCACGCGGAAGGACCACGCGGCGCGGTCGGTCGGGCTTTGCCAGTAGCCCAGGTTCGCGAACGGGGATTCGAACACGAGCGTATCGCCGTAGATCTCGGCGGTCGCGGCCTGGAGCTCGATCCTGCCCGAGGCAGCCGCGACAACCACCGTCGGTTGGTTGCCGGGCATGGCCTTGGGCCTCGCCCCGGTCTTGCCCAGGTAGGCCATCAGGTGGGCGAAGTCCTCGTGTGTAAGGTCGCGTTCGAGCCCTTCGGGCATGAGCGACTGGCCGGTGCCTCGCAGGGCGTCCAGGTCCTTGCGGAGGATCACGTCGCTCTCGCCGCCTTGCCGCTGGAGGGTCACGGAGTTGCCCGTCTCGGCCGCCATCATGCCGGAAGACGTTCGTCCGTCCTTGAGGACGGCGGTGTAGACGATGTAGCGGGCATCGACCTCGCGGTTCGGGTCGAAGACCGCCGACGCGATCGCCGGGGCCGAGCGATCCGTGAGCGCCGCGAGGTCGGGCCCGACGGCCTCCCCCTGCCCCGCAAGCTTGTGGCACGCCGCACAAACACGCGCGAAGACAGTCGCCCCGCGATCGGCATCGCCCGGGCCGCGAGCGAGGTCGCGATAGGCCGCCACCACGGCTCGCCGATCGCCCCCGGCCCAGAACTTCTCCGCCCTCGCGCGGAGGCCCTCGTCCTCATGACGGAGCAGCCTCTGACGCGCCACGGCCTCGACCTCCCCGGGCTGGATTCGCCCCTGTTCGCAAGCCTCGATCAGCGTGGCCGCCCCGCCCTTGCGGCCGAGGAGCACGTCGAGCGAGGATCGGCGAAGGGGGGGACCCAGCGCGGACCACGCCCGGATGAGGGCATCGGTCCCGCGGTCATCCTCGGTCCTGGCCAGCGCGTCCACGCAGGCTCTCTGCAACTCAATCGGCGAGGCGGCGTCGAGCAACTTGCCAAGCTCGGTCAGGTCGTCGCCCAGGCGTTTCCGATCCCGTCCGAGAAGCCTCACGGCCGCGACCCGCTCGGAGGCGTCGCGAGTCTCGTCGCGGGCGAGGGCACGCGACGCCTCGATGAGGTTGAGAAGTCCCGCGGGTAGGTCGCCGCGAGGCCCGCGCGGGGAACGATCCAGAAGGTCGGCCACGGAGTTGAGCCTCCAGGCCGAGGGCTTCAGCCCGGCGCCGGTCAGGCGAGCGAGCAGGGCCTGCGGGTCGCCCGTGGCCGCCGCCGTGGCCATGAGCGGGCCGATCACTCGCGAGGCCTGATCCGGGTTGAGGTCGGCCGAGAGGACCGCGTTGAGGACCTCGACCGGGCGACGCACCGAGGACGTGTGCACGGCCGCGACGATCCAGGCGTCCGAGGCGTGATCGACGGCGAGCCGGCCCAGGGCTTCGCCCGCGCGCGGGTCGTCCCATTCGCCCAGGCCCAGTGTTGCCTGATAAACGACCCTGGCCGAGGGATCGGCGGCCATCTCCGCCAGCGCCGGCCCCACCTTCGCGTCGCCGAGCGAACGCTCCGCATGACGCGCCGCTTCCGCCCTGGCTCCCGCGTGAGGATCCTTCATCGCCGCCAGGATCAGGCCCGGTTCGAGGGCCCCGAACCCTTCCAGGGCGGCCATCGCCTGAACCCGGACGGCGGGCTCGCTGGCCGTCCTCGCGAGCGATTCGAGGATCGGCACCGCAGCCCGGTCGAGGCGGTGGACGAGGACGCGATGCACGTTGTCCCGCAAGGTGCCGTTGGGCGTGTCGAGGGCGCGGGCAAGGTCGGTCGTGGAGAGGGCGTCGAGGTTGGAGATCTTGCGCAGTGCCCCATCGCGCGGCACGATGCGGTAGATGCGGCCCTTGTCGGATCCGGCACGCACATCGAGCGTCTTGAGGACGTCGGGCTGGATCCATCGCGGGTGCTCGATCACGAACCGGTAGATGTCCACCACGTAGAGGGCCCCGTCCGGGCCGGTGCGGACCTGCACGGGGCGGAACCAGGGGTCGGTCGAGGCGAGGAATTCGCGTTGCTTCTCCTCCTCGGCGCGATGGCCGGCGAAGGTGATTCCGTCCTCGGTCAAAACCTCGCGATGGACGAGGTTGTGGACGGGCTCGCAGACGAAGGCGTTGCCCGCGAGGTCCTCGCCCAGAAGGCGATCGCGGTACATGCCCGGCCCGCAGGCCGAGGTCACGCGGTTGGCGTTGTTCGGCTCGTTGTAGCGGTCGAGGGTGATCGAGGCGGGGAACAGATGGACGCTGTCGGGGTCGCGCGGGACGTAGATCGCGGGCGAGGGCGAGGCCACATTCGGGTTGCGCCTCGCATAGTGGTCGGGCATGGGGTAGTGCTGGAGCAGCACGCTGTTGCTGCCCCCAAACTGGTTCCCCCAGTCGTCGCGGAACCGCCCTTGCTGCGTGAGCCCCGAGGCCGGTTCCATCTCGCCCGTGTCGGGCTTCATGCGGAAGTCACGGCCGCCGATGTCCACGGCCTTGCCCGAGGCCTCGCCGCGGATCACCCCTCCGATCAGGCCGTTGGCACCGTAAATCCAGTTGTCCAGCCCGTAGGAAAGGCTGTTCACGCGGGCCTGATAGTTCTCGGTCGCGAAGCCCTGAAATAGCACCTTGCGGACGTCGGCCCGTCCGTCGCGATCGGTGTCCGCGAGGTAGAGGATCTCGGGCGCGGCGCACACGAGCACGCCGTCTCGCCAGGCCATCACTCCGGTGGGGAACGGCAAGCCATCGGCGA
>JANOBY010000372.1:0-17784 GCA_031411935.1 Planctomycetales bacterium
TCCGACGACTTCTCGAACAGGACCCTCACCGTCTCCTCGGCGGCCCTGCGTTCGGTCACGTCGTCGGCGGCCCCGAGGATCTGGACGGCGCGGCCGTCGGGGTCGCGGAGGAAGACGAGCTCGCGGCTCTGGAGCCAGCGCCAGCGGCCGTCGGCGTGCCGCATGCGGTAGACGCACTCGACGACCTGGCCGTCGGCGACGCCGTCGTACCGCTCGGGGCCGTTGCCGAGCCTGGCGTAGTCCTCGGGGTGCATCAGCCCGGGGAGAACGGCCTCGCCCATGGCGAGCACGGCCTCGGGGGTGTGGCCGAGGACGGCCGTGATCCGCGCGTTCGCCTAGACGTTGCGCCGCTCCCGCACGTCGTAGATGTACAGGATCGACGGATTGGCCTCGTTCACGCTCTCGACGAACCGCTGACGCTCGCGGAGCTGGGACTCGGCCAGGCGCCGCGGTGTGACGTCCTGGACCTGGGACACGAAGTGCAGCGGCCGGCCTTCGCCGTCGCGGACCAGCGAGACCCCGAGGACGACCCACACGTCGTGCCCGGCTTTGTGGACGTACCGCTTCTCCAGCTGGTAGGTGCGGACCTCGCCGGCGAGCATGCGGCCGGCCTGGGCGAGGTCGGCCTCGACGTCGTCGGGGTGGGTGACGTCCTGGAAGGTCTTGCCCCCCAGCAGCTCCTCCTCGGAATAGCCCAGAATTTCGCAGATCGCCCGGTTGACCCGGAGCCAGCGTCCGTCGGGGGCGACCAGGGCCATGCCGATCGCGGCGGCGTCGAACGCCCCCCGGAACCGCTCCTCGCCCTGGCGCAATTCCTCCTGGACGCGAGCCCTCTCGACGTCCCGGAGGCCTAGCTCCTCGTTGGCACGCCGCAGCTCGGCGGTGCGCCGCAGGACGAGGGATTCCACGCCGGCCCGCGTCGCCTCGAGCTCGGCCCGGCGGAGGGCGACCTCCCTCATCTCGGCGACCCCGCGCAGGCAGTGGGGGATCAGGAAGGCGTCCTCGAACGCCACCCAGGCCGCGTGCTCGAGCCAGCGCCACGACGGGGCTGAGGCCGATCCGAAGATGGAGCGGGGCCAGGCCGCCCCCCGGATCAGGTGGTCGGCGACGACGATCGCCGTGGCCACCGCCAGGACCCGCCAGTCGCGGTAGAAGGCCAGCAGGGCCAGCGACCCGAAGATGTGGAAATGGGTCTCGATCCGGCCGCCGGTGAGGTGGATGAGCAGCGAGCCCATCAGCATCTGGGCGGCCGCCACGACGTATCGGGTGGAGGCGAGTCCCGGCCGGACCAGGGCGAGCAACGCCGCGGGGGCCGCGATCCCGCCGCCCAGGAACACCGCCGCCCAGACGTGGGGATGGATCCAGCTCGCCTCGCCCGCCCAAGCGCGGGGCGACACCCATGCCGCCACTGCCACCGTCGCGAGCCACTCGGCGGCGAGGATCCCCGCGAACAGGTGATCGGTCCGCCGGGACACGCGGTTCGCTGCCTCGGCATAGAGGGCCGAGCCTCGTCGCTCGATGGTCGCATCGAGGTGTGTCCCGCTCATGGCGCAACCCCGGGGTTGTCGATCGGGCACCCGAACACGTCGCCATCGGAGGTCTCGGGCACCAAGCCCGCGAGGACATCCGCCAGCGATTTCGCACCCGCGGCGGAGGAGGTCGACGCACGCCCGTCGTTCAGGCCGCCGGCGAATCGGAGGTTCCCCGTGGCGTCGAAGGCGGCCACCGCTCCGGAGGTCAACAGCCCGAATCGCCGGGATTCGGCACCTCCCGGGTCGTCAACGGCCTCCGCGCCGGGGATGCCCGAAGCGAGCTGCATCAGCGAATCGCCGCTCCAGCACGCGTCGGTGTCGGCGGGGCGGTAGACCAGCAGCCGGATTCGAGCGGCCGATCTCGATCCGCCGACGACCTCGCCGAGGATGGCCAGGCTTGCCCTGCTGCACGAGCATTTCGGATGGACGGCCATGACGACCTCGGGCCGGCCCGACGCGCCTGGGAGCGGCGACCCGGACGGCCAGCTCCCCGGGACGGCGCCGGCGCGGCCTGGCGTCGACTCGTGGGCTTGGATGGCGAGAAAGCCGGCCGCGATCGCGACGATCCAGGCCGACACGGCGACCCGATCGGGACGGATCCGGGGGAGAGGGAGGGGCATCGTTGGGTCAACTCCTCGGCGGCGAGCCACAGCGCACGCAGGGAGCCTAGGACATCAATCGTTGCCGCGGCGACCTCCGGATCGCCGACCGCTCGGAGATTGAAGCCGGGCCACCTGCCCGGGATCCCGGCGACGCCGTCGAGGAGCCGGCCCGCGTCTCTCATGACACCAGGATGTCGCGGCAGCCGACCTTCTGGCGGGGCGAGCCCTCGAGGCCGACGGGCCCATCGCCCTCGTCCATGCCGTACTCGGCGTGAGAGACCCGGTCCCGTCCCAACGCCTTGGCCCGGTACAGGGCCCGGTCGGCCGCCGCGACCAGGTCGGCGGCGGACGCACAACCGGCCTCCCTCGTGGCCACCCCGAAGCTCGCGGTGATCGGGCGGTCCTCCCAGCCGGCCACCGCAACCGCCCTCCGGATCCGCTCCGCGGCGTCGCGGGCCTGCGTGGCGTCCGCCCCGGGGAGGATCAGGGCGAATTCCTCGCCGCCGTAGCGGGCCGCCGTCTCGTGCCCGCGGCAGCCCTCGCGCAGGAGGGAACCGATGCGTCGGAGCACGTCGTCGCCGCGAGGATGCCCGAAGGTGTCGTTGTAGCTCTTGAAATGGTCCACGTCGAGGAGCACGACCGAGAGGGGCGAGCCCTGCCTGGCCGCGGCCGCCGCCGCGACGTCCAGCGAGCGCTGGAACTCGCGACGGTTCTTCACACCGGTGAGCCCGTCGGTGGTGGCCAGCTCCGCAAGCCTGTCGTTCTGCTCCGACAGCCTCTCGTGGACCGCCAGGATCCGGCTGGCGATCGCCAGCCTGACGGTTAGCTCCTGAACGTTCACCGGCTTGGTGATGAAGTCGTCGGCCCCGGCCTCCAGACCTTCCAGGCGGTCCGCGTCGCCCTCCCGCCCCGTGAGCAGGATGACGTAGGTGTAGAAGTTGTCCTCGACGCGGCGGATCCTCCGGCAGAGCTCCGGCCCGTCGAGCCCCGGCATCATCCAGTCGGAGACGACCAGCGGGAAACGCCCGCCCTGGAAGAGCCGCCACGCCTCGTCGCCGTCGCGGGAAGTCGCCACCTCGTGGCCAAGGGCCTCGAGCTTGCGGCGTAGGATGGTGCGCTGAATCTCCGCGTCGTCCGCTACCAGGATCTTCATCGATCCTCCGTTCTCCCGTGATCTCGGCGTCCTCTCCTCGAGGGGCGTCCTCTTGGAGCCTAGGCCACGGATCGGGCGGCCGGGCGTCGCCGTTGCCCCGGGTGAACGCGGAGGCCGGAGCATCCCGCGCCCCAGGCGGAGGTGGTCGGCGGGCTCGGGCGGATGGCCGCCAGGCCGCCGCGGCTCCTATCCTTGACGATCGGGTGCGGAAGGCGATCGCTTTCCAACGGGGCTGGCCTGTCCGCCTCGGGCCTCCCCCTGAGGATCTCGGACACGCGCCATCCCGGCTGCCCGACGGATTGCCGTCCGACGATCCCCCTCCAAGAGGGATGCCCGGAGATCTCTTCGCATGGGCGTTCTGATCGTTAGTACAGGCCTCAGGCCGGTCGCTTATCACAACCGGCCTGAGGCCGTCCCCCCAATGACCCCACGGGACGACCGTGGGCTGCCTCCTGCGCGGTGACGGCCGGCGTTCAGGCCCGTGCTCTTAGAGCTCGCCGGCCAAGATCTCGATCTCGGGCCCGGCCTCGGGGCGCAGCCAATTGTTGTAGTCCACCCCGTCCAGCACGTCTGGCGTGGGCCAAGTGTCCGCTGCCTTGGGCCCCGGCGTCGGGGGGGCCAGGGTCTCCATGTAGGCGAGCATGGCGGCGGCTTCGTCCCCCTGGAGCGTTACGGCCAGGCTGTCCCGGAAGTGGACGCGTAGCGTGGACGGCTGGTCATCCTGGGACGGCAGGTGCTCGACACTGAGGACTTTCCCCAGGCGGATGGCGGGATCGCCGAAGCGGTGGAAGTCAAGCATGGGTGTTGGATGGGACTCGGGGCCGCGGGACGGGGGGGATGATGTGTATGTGGAACTTAGGACACGTGCCGTGTCTAAGTGATTGTTGAATTCGCATTAAACAAAAGCATGGTAATGCGACCCTGTAGCCCATCTGAAGCTCATCGTCGATGGTCTCTTGAGCGCCACCCGCCTTGCCCTTGCCGGTAACGACGAGCGGCCCCTTTGCGATAACGCCTTGGATGTTTCAAGGCCGCATCCTCCTCCGCCTGAAGTTCGGTTCGATTGGCCGCAGTCAGCAAGCGTTCTTCGTTCTATGGTTTCTCAGGATTCCGTCATGGGCGATGGAGCAGACACGGGCGAACGAGGCCGAGATCGAGACGAAGGCTCGGATTCGTCCTTCGCGGATGTTGGATACGGATGATTTCCCTTCACGAAAAACGAGCCGTTCCGGTTCGCGGGGAAAAGGGTCGTCGTGGCAGTTGGAGAAGTCCCTGGACCGGTGGCTCTCGTATGCCGCATGACTCAAGCCCCGAGGCGAGCTCTTCGACGAACGGCGTGGTTGATTTATCCAACTGCGCGAAGGAGCCGATCCACATCCCCTGCAAGATTCAGCCGAGAGGTGCTACCGCTCACCTGGCTGACCCTCGAAATCACCGAGGGCACCCTGATGCAAGATCCAAGGCGCGCCATCGAGGTCATGACCCGACTGCGCGATCAACTGGGACTGAAGATCTCCGTCGATGACTTCGGCATCGGATACTCCTCCCTGGCGTACCTCCGGCGATTGCCCGTGGAAGAACTCAAGATCGACCGGGAATTCGTTAAGGACATGCTCACGTCCCGGGAGGACACCGCGATCGTCAAGACGATCATTGACCTGGGACACCATCTCGGATTTAAGGTCGTCGCGGAGGGGGTCGAGGATCGGGAAACGCTCGAGCTTCTCGCCTCGCTCCAGTGCGATCAGGCACAGGGCTATTTCATCAGCCGGCCGATCCCGGCGGACGACCTCGCGACCTGGGCGATGTCCGACTGCATGGCTATGCGATGGGTGATCCCAGAAGAAGTCCCCCAAAATTGATGGCAGGCCTCTCAGCCCTCGGCTCAATATCCGCTGAACGATGTTGCGCGTGACCTTCCATCGACGCCGGTCATCGGTCCCTACGCTCCTCGGATTGGCATGATTGTTCGGGGCTTCGCCGTCTTCCGGCGGCGAGTCTTGTTCATATGGATCGGTCGCCGTCGTGTCGCGGCGGCCGGGCCTCCTGGCCGTCACCTCGGCCTCGGCCTGCGGTTCCGAGGCCCCGGATGACGTTGCCCGAGACGCCCCGGCGGCCGTCGTCACCGACCTCCGCATGCCCGATTGTCGCCCCCGCCCTCTTCGGCCATTCCGACCATCTCTCCGGTGGTGTCGGCTCGGGGGATCCTGACGAGGAATGCCGTACCCATGTCGCCGGTCGTGAAGGAGATCTCGCCCCCATGCGCCTGGACGATCTGCCTGACGATGGCCAATCCGAGGCCCGTGCCATTGGCCTTGCCGTGGGTGACGAAGGGATCGAAAAGGGTGGGGCGGATCCTCGCCGGGATCCCAGGCCCGTTATCGATGACGGTGATCGAGGCCATGCCTCCGTCGTCCCGGGCGGCGAGTCGGATGGTTCGGTCCCGGTCCGGGAGCGGGCCCAGGACCTCCGCGGCGTTGACGACCAGGTTGATGAGCACCCGTTCGAGCTTCCTCGCGTCGCCGAGCATCCCCAGCCCGGGCTCGCAGTCGATGATCAGGGCGACGTCCCCGAGGGTGACCGCATCCTGCGTCAGCCGGCGGACCCGCTCAAGGATGTCCGCGACCTGGATCGGCCGCTTCTCGACCGAGGACTGCTTCGTGTAGTCGAGGATGTCGCCGACCAGAGCCAGGGCGTCCTCCGCCGACTGCCGGATGAGGTCGAGCATCTCGACCACTTGATCGCGGTCATCGAGGTCCATTTGCACGAACTCGAGCCCCGAGATGATGCCGCCGATGGGCGAGCGGAGGTCGTGGGCCACGGTGCCGATGGCCCGACCGACCGCCGAGAGCTTCTCGCCCAGCAGGACCTGCTCGTTGAGGTGGGCATTCTCGATGACCTGCGAGGCATGCTCGACGAAGAGGCGGAGGAGGTAGACCTTCTCGGGGTTGATCCGGTCCTGGTCCTCCCAGACCGCGATGATCTCGCCCTCGGCGATGCCCTCCAACGAGGTGCCCTCGAAGCGGAACGACCCGTCGGGAAGGACCTTCCCGCTGAGGTGCCGCAGCAGCCGGTCGGCCCGTACCGGATCGCCCAGCGGCCCGCAGCCGACCAGCGGAGAATACTCCATGCCCTTGCCGGTGCGGGCGATCAACGCGGACGTCGTGCTCACCCATTCGGAGACCTGGAGGAGGACGTTCTGGAGCAGCGTCTCGACCTGGGACCGATCGGATCGGAGCCGGCCCATGCCCGCGATCAGGCGTTCGAGGTTATTGATCTTGTTCCAGTCGTAGATCCCCTTGCTGGCGATCTGGCGGATCTCCTCGGGCGCGAAGGGCTTGCAGTGGAACCCGACGTTGGAGCCGGCCTCCGCCACGATCTCGTCGATCCCGTGGTCGCTATAGGCGGTGACGAAGACGATTCCGGCCGCCCGGTCGATGGCCCGGATCCTCTTGGCGGTCTCCAGGCCATCCCATCCGGGCATCCGCATGTCAAGGAAGATGACGGTAAACGGTCGACCGTGATCCACCGCGGCCTGGATCTTCTCCAGGGCCTCCATCCCGCTTCCTGCCTCGGCGAAGTCGATGTCGAGGCCGATGCCGGGCGATTTGGACCGGGAAGGCGGCGCGACACATGGCCCCTCATCGTCGTCGAAGAGGGCGGAGGCGGCGTCGTCGAGGCCGGTCGTGTCGCGCCTCCTGGGCAGGAGGACCTCGCGGATGCTGTCGCGGACGATCTCCTCGTCGTCGATCACCAGGACTCGCGTGTTCAGCGTGCTAGGCATGGTCGGGCTCCGGTGTCGGGGTATCGGGCAGGGTCAGAACCGACGAGGCGCCGCAGCCCGGCCCGTCGCTCCGGAGGACCAGGGTGCCGCCATGCGCCTCGACGACCTTGCGGCAGTGATAGAGCCCGAGCCCGGACCCTCGGCCCTTGGTGCTGGTATCCTTCTCGAAGAAGGACTCGGCCTGCTCGGGGGCGAACCCGCACGCGTTGTCCCGCAGTTCCATCCGCACGCCCGGGCCGGCTGGGGCCGGCGCGATCTCCACGACGATCGTGCGTCCCGCCTCCGCGGGGCAGGCGTCGAACGCCTCGCAGGCGTTCTTCAGGAGGTTGCCCAGGACCTGGATCATCCTGGTCCGGTCGAGGCTCAGCTTCGGCAGGCCGGGGGCGGTCCGCCTCTCGATCGCGATCGAACGCTTCTCCAGGGCGGACGCCTGGATCGTCAAGGCATCCTCGGCGATCGCCCGCAGGGGGATTCGTTCCCGGAGCCCCCGCGCGTTCTGCCTCGCATAGTGACGATGGAGATTCAAGATCTCCTGGATGTGATGGACCGACGCCGTGAACGACTGCATCGACTCCTCGGTCCGCCGCCGCCGGTCGTCGAGCGCCCCGTGGATCTCGCCCACCAGCCGGGCCAGCGCCTCGGCCTTCTTTGCCCCCAGCGAGGCGGCCAGTTCTTCGGCCCGCAACGACAGGAACGCGCCGAGCTTCCCGAGCTGGTCCAGCTCGGGCCAACCCGAGTCTTCGAGGAGCGTGGCGGTGCGGGTGCCGATCCCCACGACGGCGTTGCCGATGTCGTGGAGCACCTCGGCGGCCAGCTCGCTCCGGCCGCTCTCGATCGCCGCGGTGGTCAGGAGGTCGCGGGCCTCGTCCTCGGCCGCGACCACGCGGCTCACGTCCTCGAAGACGGCCATGATCGTCTCAGGGCCGATCTTCAGAAGCGTGAAGGCCAGGTGCTGGACGCGGGGTGACCCGGCGTCGGGCGACTCGACACGGACCACGCGATGCTCGCAGAGCGTGCCGTACCCCTCGAAGGTCGAGGGCAGTCCGCGGAGCGTCGGGTCGTGCGGATCCAGGACGTCGAAGAGGTTTTCCAGCAAAGCCCGCGGGGCGTGCGGCATCAGGAGCTGGCTGCCCTTGGCGTTGAGCAGCGTGATACCGCCGCCCGGGTCGATCTGGGCGATCCCGACCGGGCACTGATAAAGGAATTGGATGAATTCCTCATGGTCGATCGACGCGGTCGGCACCCCACACCCCCCGTCAGGACTTCTCGACCAGGAGGTATTGATGCTCGGCCGACGGGGACGCCTTGAGCAGCCGCAACCGGACCTTGGTCGGCTTCATCCTGTAGGTGAAGACGTAATCGAGCTGCTCGTCGAGCGAATCCTCGGCGAAGCGCTCGGCCACCATGTAGTTGTTGGTGCAGGGCGCGACCTGCTCGAAGAACGGCTTGCCGACGACGCGTTCGGCCGAGAGCCCCGAGAGGTCGGACTCGAAGCGATTATAGCCGTCGACGATGCCATGCAGGTCCATCCTCACGACCCCGAACGGGAGCGCGTCGAGTTGTTCGGGGGTCGCAACGGTCAGCGATTCCAGGAGGTGTTCATCGCGGAATTCCATCGGTGCTGCACCCCGCGCCTGACCGGGGGGCGTGGGGAAGTCGACGGACTCCCGCATCCTCCTCACCATCGGATCAACACGCTGAATCAATTTATAGAACAACTGGAGCGGAAATGGGTGGCAATTAAGTTCTCTTCCAGATTTTGACGGAAGCTTCCGGTCCGAGCCGGGCTATCTGGACCGGGCGGACATCGCCCCGGACCGGCCGATCCCCGAGCTGCGGCCGGAATCGGGGCATCCGGGGAGGGGGGCCGAAGGGCTGTCCGGGAGGTCTTTCATGGCGGGTCACCCTCGGGACTTCGGATCAGGTCCACGAGCCGGTCCTGGGCCGCTCGTCGATCGATGGACCCTTTCGGAGTCCGGGGCCACCCGGGCTCGGGGACGCGGGCGACCTCGCGGAGCAGAGCACCGGGTGACCCGAGGGCTTCCCGGAGCCGTTGCAGGTCGGGCGTGGGGGCGGTGCGATCGCCGCTCCAGGCCAGGGCGAGGTGGGTCCCGTCCGGGCTGAAGACGAGGGCCTCGTCGATCTGGGGGAAGCGACACCTCAGCCGTGCCTCGCACTCGCCAGCCGGGATCCAGCGCCCGTTCTCCAGCTTGAAGCGATCGTCGGTGCGGCCCCGATAGATCAGCCCTCCCTCGTGGATCTCGACCAGGTCACCCGTGTCGACCCAGCGATCCGGTTCGAGGCGATGCAGGCTCCCTCCCGACCAGAAGCCCAGGCAGGCATTTGGGCCGCGGAACTGGAGGCCGCCATCCCGATTCAGCCGCACTCGACATCCGACCGGGCGACCCAGGGTGTACGGGGGCCAGGCACCAGGATCGCCCAGCGCTAGGCCGGGGGACGCCTCGGTCAGCCCATAACCGACGCGCAAGCGGGTGTTGGCGAGCAGACCGGCGAGCGAGGGGGTGACGGGGGCCCCGCCGACCACCCCGCCACGGAGGCTTCGCAGCAACGCATCGTCGCCCGAATGGTCGGCCAGGCGACGATAGGCGAGCGGGACCGCGGAGAGGTGGGTGATCCGCTCGCGGGCGATCAGGTCGACCATCGATCGCGGGTCGCGTCCTCCCTCGGGGTCACGGACCACGACCGCCCCGGCGAGCAGGGCCGGCAACAGGTCGATGATCAGGCCGAAGGCGTGCGTCCATGGCAGGATCGACAGGACGCGTGCCCCTTCCAGCCCCAGGAGCGGGAGGTGCCCTGAGAGCACGGACCGGAGGTTCCCCTCCGAGAGGATCACCCAGCGAGGCGAGCCGGTCGTCCCCGAGGTGGCGAGGATCAGCCGGGCTTCCGGGGTCGGGACTCCGGTCGAGGGCCGTGCTCGTGGCAAATGGCCGGGCGGGCCGCCCGCCTGACATGGGGTCCAGGCCGAGGACGAGACCCCTTCGCCGATCGCGACGCGGGCATCGAATCGGCCCAGCTCCTCGTCGAGGTCGGATCCGGGCGGGACCAGGGCGAGGGTCAGCCGCCGGCCCAGGGCCGCGGTCAGGACAGACAGGAAGCCGATCCCGGGTCGCGCCGCCAGGACGACCCGATCCCCCGGGCCGAGGCCTGCGTCCCGGAAGGCCAGATCCCACAGACGTGCCACCGCCCGCAGGTTGTCGGCGGCGATCATCCGCCCCGCCTCGACGTAGACGGGACCCGTGCCCGCCATGGACAACAGATCGAGCGGCGTGTCGAGGGCGATCTCGACCGCTCCGCGAGCCCCCAGTGTCGATGGACTCGCGGTCGTTTCGACGCCGCGGTTCTGGGGATGATTCCCTGTCGGCGAGGACGGCATCGGACCTTCCTGGAAGCGGATCCCGCCATGATGACCACGTTGTCGTCGTGCTCCGGGACGGATGTGGCCTCCGGTCATGCCCACCTCGTTCCCGCCAGGGAACATCATATGGGGGCCGTAGGCCCGATTAATAGAACGTGTCGGGAAGGTCAGTCCAGGGACACCTCCCCTCAAGGTCGATCCTGTTCGTCCAGGGTAGGCGTGGCCTGGCGATGTTCTTGAAGCCGGCAGCATCGGAGGGCGAGACGCCCCGAGAGGATAGCCGGCTACCGAGGGCCGGTCCATCGCTCGCCGGTCCCGGATACCGGGATCGTCCGGGGACGATCTCCCTGCCATGCGACAACGCCGCAGGATGCGCCCCGCGACGCGGTCGAGTCCCATAGCGGGAGCCATCTGCAGGCCTCGGCGGGCGCCGGAGAATTCCGCGAGGAGGGCCGCCCCCGGCCCCGATAGTATCCCCTGGAGGTTCAACGCACCGTTCGGTCCATCCCTTGTGTGTTGGGCCCCTCATGAACGCCTCCCAAGTCATCGAGCGCGTCGGCCAGGCCCAATCCGGCCACGACATCGGGCCACTCGTGACGGACCTCACGCACCTGGCCGGTGACGTTCCCCAGGAATCGTGGGCGCTCGGCGTGTCTAGGATGCGAAGCGTGGGCTTCCCCACGGATGGCGGGCGCCGGGTTGGGAGCCTAAGCTCGAACCCAGGAGTGCACCGATGGCGAAAACACGAAGGACATTCACACCCGGGTTCAAGGCCGATGCGGTCAAGCTCGTCACCGACCGCGGTAAGAGCCTGGCCGAGGTCGCCCGCGACCTCGACCTCTCCGAGAGCCCGCTGCGGGGCTGGAAGCGGGCCCTGGACCGGGACGGCGCCTCCGCCTTCCCCGGCAAGGGCGTCCCTCCGGCCCCGAGGACGAAGCGGCGACGATCCCGGCCGAGGTCGTCAAGCGATGGCCGATCGAGGTTACCTTCGAGGAGGCCCGTGCCCACCTCAAGGTCGAGACGCAGCGGCAGTGGTCGGAGCGGGAGACGCCCAGCCTGCTGGGTCTGACTCGGTGGTGGCTCTGCTGGGCGATGCCCTCCACCGGGCGTCGCCGATCGCGATCCAAGCGGAGGCCTGGTATCCGAAGGCGGAGGCGAGGTTCTCGGATGTGCTGGCGGCGGTGCGGCGGGAAGGCTGGGGTTTTCTGGATATCCGGACACCCGAGGAGACACCTCCTATGCGGAAATCCCCAGGGTCCAGCTCGATCGCCTACTCAACGCGGCATGCTACTCCCACTGACCCGTATCATGTCGAGCTTGGGCCACGAGGCAATTGGTCGGGGCTTTGGAAAGAGAGGACCTGTTGGGCGAGGGGAATCCGCGGGCTCAGCCATCTTGGACCGAATTCGCCAACAGTTTCCTGGCGTTTTTGACACGATTCGTTGCGGTACGGCTTCTGGTCCCCTGCGACCAGGCAGCTCGCAGTTTCTCAGATATCAAAACCTCGTTTTTGGAAAACCTAAAACTTTTGGATTCGAGCCTTGACCCCCCGCTCAAAATCTCTAAGCTTTAAGTTGGACTCCTCCGTTCCGACGACTCTAGGTATGCCCGTGCGGAGCTTCTTCTCCTTCCTCTTGGTTGCCATCCTCTTGGCGTGTCCGGCCTTGTGCCGGGCCACGGAGGTCTCGTGCTGCCCGGGGCATGAGATGGGGGGATGCTCGGGGGAGTCGGAGCCGCGGACACCCGTCCCTGTCGACGACGATAACTGCCTCTGTAGCGGCACCGCCCTCAAGTCCGACGACTCGCACGCGAAGAATGTCCTCCCGCTCCTTGCGGCCCTCCTGCCCGAAAGCTTCGAGTCGAGCCTTCGCTCGTTCTTCGAGGCCATCTCTCGGAGGAGTCGGGCCGCCGACGCGGACGATTGGCCGAGGCCCGTTCGCCTTCATGCCCTTCTCGAAGTCTTCCGCTGTTGAAGCCCCCGTCTCGCGTGAGTGAGAGAGGCCAGGACGCTCGGGCTCCGTCCCGTGAGGCCCTGGCCCTTCGCCATCGCACGCACCGAGCTGGGCTCAATGACTCGCGCTCCGCACACGCCTTTGCGTGGGCGGTCTCACGACACGGACGACGAACAAACGAGGAGAGAAACCATGAAGAATGCGTTGCTAGGGGCGTTGGCCGCCTTCGGAATCATCGCCATCGCGGGCGTCGCCCTGGCGTTTTTCAAGCCCGACATCTTGCCCGCGTGGGCCAGGCCACAAGGCCAACAGGTCCAGACGTCCGACAACGGTCCGTTCTGCGATGAGCACGGGGTGCCCGAGAAGTTCTGCACGATCTGCCATCCCGAGCTCAAGGAGAAGCTCCTGCTCTGCCCCGAGCACGGGAACATCCCCGAGGACATCTGCACGCTCTGCCACCCGGACGTGACGAAGAAGCTCAACATTGAGACGTGCGAGCACGGTTTGCCCAAGCACTTCTGCTTCAAGTGCAAGGCCGAAAGGGGCGAGAAAGGAGACGACCAGGCATCAGCCAACCTGATCAACGACGGGTATTGTGCCGAGTTCGGCGAGAAGGGCCCCGACGGGACCCTCAAGTGCAAGCTCCTGCCGGTGGTGCGGCTCGCGACGGCGGGGCTCGCGAGCGATGTGGGCCTGAAGACCGCCCCCGTCGCCGAGGAGGAGCACGTTCACGAACTCTTCGCCAACGCCGAGACGGACTACGACGCCAATCGGTACGCCGAGATTCACCCGCGAGTCACGGGCTTCCTTCGGGAAGCCCGCTTCGACCTGGGCCAGCAGGCAAAGGGCGGCGAGGTCGTGGCCGTCGTCGATTCGGCCGAGGTGAGCAACGCCAAGGCCCAGTACATCACGGCTCGCTCGGCCCACGACCTGGCCAAAGACACCTACGCCCGCACCAGTGCCCTCGGGGTCTCGCAGGTCATCGCGGCGAAGCAGGTGATTGCAGACCGGTCTGCCCTCCACCTGGCCCAGGCGAGCCTCTTGAACGCCGAGCAGAAGCTCAGGAACTTCCGCTTCGACGACTCGGACCTTGCCCGCATCCTGAGAGAGAACGACACGCGGCCCCTGCTCGACATCACGACGCCGCTCGGCGGCACGGTCGTCTTCCGCCATGCCGTTCTAGGCGAGGCCGTCGAGCCGACGACAAAGCTCTACACGGTGGCCGACACCTCCAAGGTGTGGCTCTGGATCGACGTCTACGAGCGGGACATGTCGAAGGTCGAGCCGGGCCAGAAGGTGACCTTCGCAGTCATGGGAGGCGGGCCCGAGGGATCGCCCACGGCCTTCGAGGGCACGGTCACGTGGGTCGGCTCGGAGGTGGACCAGACCACCAGGACGACGAAGGTTCGGGCCGAGGTGCCCAACCCTTTGGGTAAGCTCAGGGCCCACCAGTTCGGCAAGGCTCGCATCGAGGTGGGCTTGCGGCACCGGACCCTCACGGTCGCCAAGCGTGCCGTCCAGCGCTACGAGAACGTTGACCTCGTTTTCTTGACCGAGAAGCCCGGCGTCTATCGGCCGCAGCGAATCAAGGCGAAGCCGGTCGGCCGGGGCGAGCTGATGGAAGTGAGTTGGGGCTTGAAGTCCGGCCAGTCGGTCGTGACCGACGGCTCGTTTCTTTTGAAGACCGAAATCATGAAGGGCTCCATCGGGGCCGGGTGTTGCGACTAACCCCGCCTTCTCGGAGCCCCTCTCATGCTGAACGCCCTCATCGACCTTAGCCTCAGGAACCGCTTCGGCGTCCTGCTCGTCACGGTGCTCCTCGTCGTCGTCGGCATCCGCTCGGCTCAAAAGCTCCCGCTCGATGCCTTCCCGGACACGACCCCGGTCCAGGTCCAGATCAACACGGCAGCCCCCGAGCTTTCGCCCGAAGAGGTCGAGCGGCTCATCAGCTTCCCGGTCGAGTACGCGGTAGGGGGCTTGAAGGGCCTCACCGAGGTCCGCTCGGTCTCGAAGTTCGGGTTCTCTCAGGTCGTGGCCCTCTTCGAGGACGGCACCGACATTTACTTTGCCCGCCAGCAAATCAACGAACGCCTGGGAGAGGCCCATCTCCCCCAGGGCATCGACAGGCCCGCGATGGGCCCGGTGGCCACGGGGTTGGGCGAGGTCTACCACTACCTCATCACGAGCGAGAACCCCGACTACGACCTCACGGAACTCAGGACCCTCCAGGACTGGGTCATCAGGCCCAGGCTTCGACGCGTGCCGGGCGTTGCCGAAATCAACGCCTGGGGCGGCTACGAGAAGCAGTTCGAGGCCCGCGTCGACCCCAACCGGCTCGCACAGCACGGGCTCACGCTCGATGAGGTCATGGGTGCCCTTCGGACCAACAACCACAACGCGGGCGGCGGCTACGTGGTCCGCTCGGGCGAGGCGAGCCTCGTGCTCGGCGTGGGCCGCAGGAACACGACCGAAGAAATTGGCGACATCGTGGTCAAGAGCACGGGCGGGGTCCCGATTCGCGTCCGGGACGTGGCCGAGGTCGAGATTGGCCACGCCATCCGGCGAGGAGGTGTGACCGCCCAGGGCCAAGGCGAGGCGGTCCTGGGGCTCGCCTTCATGCGGATGGGCGAGAACTCACGCGAGGTCACCCACGGCCTCGACCGGGCGATGGAGGAGGTCAAGCGGACGCTCCCCCCCGGCGTGCACGTCGAGATTGTCTACACGAGGACGAAACTCGTGGACCAGGTCTTGAAGACCGTCGAGAGGAACCTCCTCGAAGGGGCCATTCTTGTCGTGGCCGTGCTCTTCGCGTTCCTCGGGAACTTGAGAGCAGGGCTGATCGTGGCGTCGGCCATCCCGCTCTCCATGCTCTTCGCCGTCACGATGATGGAGCGAGTCGGCATCGCCGGGAGCCTCATGAGCCTAGGAGCCATCGACTTCGGGCTCGTGGTCGACAGCTCGGTGGTCATGGTCGAGAACTGCGTGAGACGCCTCGCCCACGACCGCTCGAATCGCTCGAAGCTCGCCATCATCAGGGCCGCCGCCGTCGAGGTGCGAAAGCCCACAATGTTCGGCGAGCTTATCATCATGATTGTGTACCTGCCGATTCTGACCCTCGAAGGCGTTGAGGGGAAGCTCTTCCGGCCGATGGCCCTCACGGTCATCTTCGCCCTCTCGGCTTCGCTCGTGCTCTCGCTCACGCTCATGCCCGTGCTCGCGTCGCTCGGGCTCCCGAGGAAGATAAGCGAGAAGGAGACCCTCGTTGACCGCACGGCCCACAAGCTCTTCGGGCCGCTCCTCAGGCTCGGGCTGAACCACCCGATTTCGACGCTCGTGTTCGTCGGGCTCCTCACGGTCGTCACGACCATCATGGGCCTCAAACTCGGCTCCGAGTTCGTGCCCCGCCTGAGCGAGGGCACCATCGCCATCAACACCATCCGGCTCGCGGGCGTGAGCCTTGAAGAATCGCTCCGTTACGGCACCCAGATTGAGGGCTACCTCAAGAAGAAGTTCCCGGACGAGATCGAGGACATCTGGAGCCGGACCGGGACGGCCGAGGTGGCGACCGACCCGATGGGCCTGGAACTCACCGACGTCTTCGTCATGCTCAAGGACCGGAGCCTGTGGACGAAGGCCAGGACTCAAGAGGAACTCGTCTCGAAGATGGCCGAGGAGACGAAGGTCCTCCCCGGCATGCGGGCCGTCTACACGCAGCCCATCGAGATGCGAATCAACGAGATGGTGGCGGGAATCCGCTCCGACCTGGGCGTGAAGCTCTACGGCGAAGACCTCCAGACCTTGAAGACCAAGGCCGCCGAGATCGAGGGAATCCTTCGAGCCATACCGGGTGCGGCGGACGTCACGACCGAGCAGGTCACGGGCCTGCCCGTCCTGAGGCTCATCCTCGATACCGAAGCCCTGTCACGCTACGGGGTGTCGAGCGAGGTGGTCCTGAACGCCGTCAAATCCGTGGGCGGAATCTCGGTGGGCGAAATCATCGAGCCTACCAGGAGGTTCCCCCTGGTCGTTCGTCTCCCCGAGGAGTACCGGACCGACCCGGCATCGCTTGAGCGAATTCTCATCCCGACGGCTTCGGGCCAAAGGCTCCCCCTCACGCAGCTCGCCCGCTTCGAGGAGTCGGAGGGCCCCGCGACCATCCAACGCGATTGGGGCCAGCGGAGAATCATCGTCCAGGCCAACGTCCGCGGTCGCGACATCGGGTCATTCGTCGAGGATGCCCAGAAGCGAATCACCGAATCGGTTCCGCTCCCCAACGGCTACACGCTCGATTGGGGCGGGCAGTTCGAGAACCTCCAGCGCGCCGAGAAGCGGCTCTACATCGTGGTTCCGTTGGCCCTCTCGCTCATCTTGAGCCTCCTCTACCTCACATTTCACTCGTTCCGCGATGCTCTCATGATTTTCAGCGGGGTACTCTTCGCCCGCGTAGGCGGCATCCTCGGCCTCTACGTCATGGGGCTCCCGTTCACCATCTCGGCCGGCGTGGGCTTCGTCGCCCTGGCCGGGGCTTCGATGCTCGAAGGGCTGATCCTCGTCAGTGCCATCCGCGACCGGATGGCGAGAGGCATGCCCAAGCGAGAGGCCATCGAGGACGCACGGCTTACGAGGCTACGCCCCGTTCTCATGACCGGCACGGTCGCGGCCCTGGGATTCGTCCCCATGATGCTCGCCACGGGCATCGGGGCCGAAGTGCAGAAGCCCCTGGCCACGGTGGTTGTGTTCGGGATGGCGTGCGACACGTTCCTCACGATGCTCGCCCTGCCCGTCCTCTATCTTCTCTTCGGAAAGGGTCCGAAGGTCGAGGCTGCCGAGTCGGAGACGCAGGAGCCCGAGGAGGGCGAGCTCTCCGAGAGTTGGACGCCTGAAGAGGGAGTCGCTTGATGCGAGCGGGCTGAGCCAGGGCAAGCCGTCGGCCACCTCACGGGCGTCACCAAAGCGCCCGGATCCTGCTCGCGAATTCGCCAACAGGATCGGACCCTTCATGTTTCACTCGCCCTGGTGTGTTTCAATCCCCCGGTTCATGGGACCTCTCATGCGAAAGCTCTGCCTGCGGCGGATGGGTGGGGCGATGACCGATCGGGGTTGCGGCGGTCTCCGTCTGCGGAATTGGGGACGAAATCCGGTTCTTCTGATAGAGTCATACTGATCATTCGACACGAGAGCTGAAGGCGGCTTCGCCGGTCGAGCGCAGGCCGAGGTGATGGAGCACCTCGACGGCCCTCTGGAAACGCCGGATGAGGCGGGTCGTGACCTCGAACCATGCTGAAGGATGTCCATGAGGGAATCGAGACCGCTGGTTGAGGAAATTCAGAACTACGCTCAGAACATCGTGGACACAGTGCGCGAGCCCTTGCTGATCCTCGACGC